>NZ_AKKF01000134.1 GCF_000281955.1 Caulobacter sp. AP07
CGGTCGCGCCGACCCAGGCCGCCGCTCCGGCTCCGGTTTCGGCTCCCGCCGCGCCGCGCGCCGAGGCTCCGCGCCCCGCCGCCCCGGTTCGCGCCGACGCGCCGCGTCCGGCCGCTCCGTCGGCTGGCCAGACCCGCACCTACGAGCCCAGCCGCGACCGTCGCGACGACCGCTCGTCGACCACCACCTATCGCCCGGGTCCCGGCGCCCAGCCGCAAGGCGAGCGTCCCCAGGGCGATCGTCCGCAGCCGGACCGCCCGTTCAACCAGCGCGCCCCGCGTCCGGATGGCCCCTACAACCAACGCACGCCGCGGCCCGACGCCGCGCCGCGCGGTCCGCGCCCCGAGGGCGCCGGCGGCTTCCGCAACGACCGCCCGCAAGGTGATCGTCCGCAAGGCGACCGCCCCCAGGGTGACCGTCCGCAGGGCGATCGTCCGACCCAGACCGTCCGCTATTCGGCCCTGGCCCCGCGCCCGGCGCCCGGCGCCCGTCCGGGTCCCGGGGGGCCGCGCGGCGCCCGTCCGGGCGTCCCGGCCTCGGCTCCGGCCACGCCGGAAATCCAGCGCGCCACGCGCTCGGCCCCCCGCCCCGGCGGCGACGTCGGTCGTCGTCCGGAAGAGGAGGACGATCGCCGCAAGGCCGCCGCCCCCGGCAAGGCCGTCAGCCGCGCCAAGGGCGCGCCGATCCGCCGCGAAGGCCGCCTGACCATCCAGACCGTGGCCGGCGACGGAGACTCCGCCGACCGCATGCGCTCGCTGGCCTCGGTTCGCCGGGCCCGTGAACGTGAAAAAGAAAAGCGCCGCGGCGGCCCCGCCGATGTGGTGAAGGTTAGCCGCGAAGTGATCATCCCCGACGTCATCACCGTGCAGGAGCTGTCCAACCGGATGGCCGTGCGTGGTGTCGAGATCATCAAGTTCCTGATGCGTCAGGGCGTGATGCTGAAGATCAACGACGTCATCGACAACGACACCGCCGAACTGGTGGCGACCGAGTTCGGTCACACCGTGCGCCGCGTGTCGGAAGCCGACGTCGAAGAAGGCTTCATCGGCGGCGAGGATGTCGACGATCACCTGGAGCCCCGGCCCCCGGTCGTCACCGTCATGGGTCACGTCGACCACGGCAAGACCAGCCTGCTGGACGCGCTGCGCAAGGCCGACGTGGCCAGCGGCGAGCACGGCGGTATCACCCAGCACATCGGCGCCTACCAGGTGCGTCTGGAAAATGGCCAGAAGGTCACCTTCCTCGACACCCCGGGCCACGCGGCCTTCTCGCAAATGCGGGCCCGCGGCGCCAACATCACCGACCTGGTGATCCTGGTGGTGGCCGGCGACGACGGCGTCATGCCGCAGACCATCGAGGCCATCAAGCACGCCCGCGCCGCGGAAGTGCCGATCATCGTGGCCGTCAACAAGATGGACAAGCCCGGCGCCGACTCCACGCGGGTCGTCAACGAGCTGCTGCAACACGAGATCGTGGTCGAAAGCCTGGGCGGCGACACCCAGATCGTCGAAGTCTCGGCCAAGACCGGCCAGGGCCTGGACGAACTGATCGAGCGCATCCTGCTGCAGGCCGAGGTCCTCGACCTGAAGGCCAACCCCGACCGCACCGCCGACGGCGTGGTGATCGAGGCCAAGCTCGACAAGGGTCGCGGCGCGGTCTCCACCGTGCTGGTCAAGCGCGGCACGCTGAAGCGCGGCGACATCGTCGTGGCCGGCAGCCAGTTCGGCCGGGTTCGCGCCCTGCTGAACGAGCGCAACGAGCAGTTGACGGAAGCGGGTCCCGCCACCCCGGTCGAGATCCTCGGCCTGGACGGCGTGCCCTCGCCCGGCGACCCCTTCGCGGTCGTCGAGAACGAGGCCCGGGCTCGCGAGCTGACCGAGTACCGCATCCGCCTGAAGCGCGAGAAGTCGATGCATCCGGTCGGCGCGGGCGCCACCAGCATGGCCGACATGATGGCCAAGCTGCAGGACAAGAAGTATCGCGAACTGCCGCTGGTCATCAAAGCCGACGTGCAGGGTTCGGCCGAGGCGATCATCGGGTCGCTGGACGCCATGTCGACCGACGAGGTCCGCGCGCGGATCATCCTGTCGGGCGCCGGGGCGATCAGCGAAAGCGACGTCATGCTGGCCAAGGGCGCCGGCGCGCCGCTCATCGGCTTCAACGTCCGGGCCTCGGCCCAGGCGCGGGCGCTGGCCGAGCGCGAAGGGGTCGAGATCCGCTACTACGCGATCATTTACGACCTGCTGGACGACATCAAAGGCGTGCTCTCGGGCATGCTGGCCCCGATCCAGCGCGAAACCTTCCTCGGCAACGCCGAAGTCCTGCAGGCCTTCGACATCTCCAAGGTCGGCAAGATCGCCGGCTGTAAGGTCACCGAGGGCGTGGTCCGCAAGGGCGCCAAGGTCCGGATCATCCGCAACGACATCGTCGTTCTGGAACTGGGCACCCTGGCGACGCTCAAGCGCTTCAAGGACGAGGTCAACGAGGTCCCGTCCGGTCAGGAGTGCGGCATGATGTTCGCCGGCTTCCAGGACATCAAGGTCGGCGACACCATCGAGTGCTTCACCGTCGAAGAGATCAAGCGCCAGCTGGACTAAGGTCCGCCGGAGCTTTGACGAGACAGGGGCGCGGACCGCGAGGTCCGCGCCCTTTTCTATCCTTCTCCCCTTGCGGGAGAAGGTGGCCCGCGCAGCGGGTCGGATGAGGGGTCGAAAACCCTATCCGATTGATCGATACCCCCAGCCGCGCAAACCTTGGAGGAGTCGGCGCGACCCCTCATCCGTCGGCCTTCGGCCGCCACCTTCTCCCGCAAGGGGAGAAGGGAAGCGCCGCCGGACTGGAATTCGCCCGATTTCCGGCCTACCCCTTTGTCATGCGCATTCGAGCCCTTCTGACCCTGACCCTCGCCGCGGCCTCCTTGAGCGCCTGCGCCACCGTCGATCGCTATGACGCGGCCGGCGACGTCCACGCCTTGCTGGTGGCGATCCGCGACAACGACCACGCCGCCTTCGACGCCCGCGTCGATCGCCGGGCCCTGAAGTACCAGATCGAGAGCCGGATGGTCCGCGAGGCCCGCAAGTCGAACGTCGGCAGCGGCTGGCAGGCGGCCGTCGCCGCCCTGGCCGGTCCGGTCGCCGACGTGGCCGGCGCGGCCCTGATCCAGCCGGAGACCTTCCGGGCCGCCGCCAACTATTACGGCTACACCCCCGACCGGCCGATCCCCAGCCGGGTGGCCATCGCCTCGACCCTGCATCCTGTCGGCGACGGCCAGGTCTGCGCCGCCAAGGGCAAGAACGGCCCGTGCCTGCTGATCTTCACCCAGGAAGGCGGGACCTGGCGGCTGTCGGGCTTCGATCCCGAGGCCGTGAACCTGCAATTCCGCCGGTGAGTCCAGCGATGTGGGGGCGCGCCGTCCTGATCGGCCTCGCGGCGACCGCGATGGCGGCCACCGCCGCCCACGCCGAACGCAGGATCTACTCCTACGACCCGATCTCGCCGGACGCCAAGCGGCTGACGGGCGCCGGACTGACGGTGGTCTTCGACAAGAAACTGACTGGAACCCGGGTGCTCAAGGTGCTGGCCACCGGGGTGCCGGTCCAGGGCCGGCTGGTCGACGGCCGCGAGAAGGACCTGGGTCCCGGCGGCCTGAAGGCGATGAACGGCGTCGACGCCGACGCGGCGCTCTACGAGATCGACCCGAAGTTCGAGCAGGGCAAGATCTACATCCGCGCCTTCTGCCCGGGCGCGACCCGGCTGTGGCTGAGCTTCAGCCGCCTGGCGCTGCAGCGCGACCTGCGGGTCCAGGCGTTCGGCGACGATCCCAAGGGCGGGGCGACGCGGGTCTGCGGCACGCTGGACTTCTCGTTCCGCGGCGAGTGGAAGCTGCCCAACGGCCGTCGGCCCGACCCGATGGAAGACTGGGCCCCGGACAACACGCCGGGCTAGGCGGGACACGACGCTTCCAAAGTCCGGCCCGGCCATGCCATCGTCCAACCCAACAGACGGGCAGGGGGCGGCCATGGACGAGACGCTGGCGGGATTCACGCGGTTCGAGTTCGACGACGGGCGCTGGACGCGGCCGGTCTACCGCATCGGAACCGGCCCGGCGGTGATCGTCATCCACGAGATTCCCGGCCTGCACCCCAGCGTTCTGGCCTTCGCCCGCGACGTGGCCGCGCAGGGCATGACGGTGTTCTGCCCCAGCCTCTTCGGCCAGCCCGGCCAGCCGGTGTCGGACCTCTACATCGCCGGCGCGATCGCCCGGCTGCTGTGCATGCGGCAGCAGTTCAACGCCTGGGCCGGCGGCCGCTCCAGCCCGATCGTTGACTGGCTGCGCGCCCTGGCCCGCCAGGCCCATGCCGAGTGCGGCGGCAAGGGCGTCGGGGCGGTGGGCATGTGCTTCACCGGCGGCTTCGCCCTGGCGATGATGACCGAGCCGTCGGTGGTGGCCCCGGTGCTGGCCGAGCCCTCCCTGCCGGTCGGTCGCAAGGGCGCGGCGCGGCTCGACTGCTCGCCGGCCGAGCTGGCCACGGCCAAGGCGCGGATGCAGGCCGAGGACCTGTCGATGCTGGCCCTGCGCTTCGAGGACGACAAGCTGTCGCCCTGCGCCCGGCTCGACACCCTGAAGCGGGAGCTCGGCGAGCGGCTGGAGGTCCACCAGCTGCCCGACGCCTCGGCCAGGCGCGGCACGGGCAAGGCGCCGCATTCGGTGCTGACCATCCACCTGGACCGCGACGACCCGGACGGCCCGACCATGAAGGTCCGCGACCGGGTGCTGGCGTTCTTCAAGGAACGGACGGGGGCTTAGGCGATTTGGCCTGGCTTGGCGGCAAAGCGCGCCAGGTGTCCGCTCACGCTGATCAGGACCACCCCGATCACCACGGAGCTAATTGAAAACACGCCCATCTGCATGGCGCAGGCGCTGAGCATGGCGGCCTGGAGCTTGTAGGCGGCGACGCTCAACAGGATGGAGAGCGCGATCTGGACGCTCCCAGAGATCAGCCAGAACACGCCGAAACCACGACTCAGAGCCTGAACCAGTTCCACGTTCTTCAACATCAATGCACCCCCATCACGCGTTACCAGCAGCGATTCACCTATGGCGATCCTAAGTCAATCCACGCTGTTCGCTGGACTTTTACCCCCCACGAGCCTAGACACCCCGCCTTCCATTTCACCCCGCGACCGGCGTTCGATCCGCCGGCCGGGCGACAAGGCCCGTCCCATGAAGAACAAGACGTTCAAGCCCACCAAGGGCGTCAGCGCCGGTCCGTCGCAGCGCCAGCTGCGGGCCGGGGAGCTGATCCGCCACGCCCTGGTCGACATCCTGCGCGACGAGACCCTGCAGGACTCGGCCCTGGCCAACGTCTCGGTGACCGTCACCGAGGTGCGGATGAGCCCGGACCTGCGCCACGCCATCTGCTTCGTCGAGCCGCTGGGCGCCGGGATCATGAACCTCCACGTGCCCGAGCCATCGTCGCCGTCGCGCACCACCGTGGTGCCCGGCAGCCCCGACGAGGTGGTGGCCGGCCTCAACCGGGTGGCCAAGTTCCTGCGCGGCCGCCTGGGCCACGGCCTGGGCATGCGCTTCACGCCGGACCTGAAGTTCGTCCACGACCAGAGCTTCGACAACGCCAGACGCATGGACGCCCTGTTCGACAACCCGAAGATCCAGGCCGACCTGCGCCTGTCCGACGTGGTCGGCGACGACGATCACGACCAGGAAAACGGGCACGACCAGGAAGACGGGGAAGCCTGAGCATGGCCCGCCGGAAGAAGGGCGACGCCATTTCGGGCTGGGTGTGCCTGGACAAGCCCTACGACCTGACCTCGACCAGCGCCGTCAGCCGCGTGCGCCGGGCGTTCAACGCCCAGAAGGCCGGCCACGCTGGAACCTTGGACCCCCTGGCGACCGGCATCCTGCCGCTGGCGCTGGGCGAGGCGACCAAGACCGTCCCGTTCCTGATGGACGCCGACAAGGCCTACCGCTTCACCATCGCCTGGGGCCGTTCGACCACCACCCTGGACCGCGAGGGCGAGACCACCGACGCCAGCGACGTGCGCCCGACCCGGGAACAGGTCGAGGGCGTGCTGCCCGCCTTCGTCGGCGAGATCGACCAGATCCCGCCCAACTATTCGGCCATCAAGGTCGATGGCGAGCGGGCCTACGACCTGGCCCGCGAGGGCGTCGAATTCGAGCTCAAGACCCGCAAGGTCAAGGTTCATTCGCTGCGCGTCACGGGGGCGCCGGACGCCGACCACATCGAGCTGGAGATGGAATGCGGCAAGGGCACGTATGTCCGCGCCATCGTCCGCGACGTGGCCACGGCGCTCGGCGCCTGTGGACATGTCGACCAGCTACGCCGGACGCGAGTCGGCCGGTTCACCGAGGAAACGGCGATAGGTCTGGAAACCCTGGAGAATTTGGGGTATGAGGCCCGCCTGTCGGAGGCATTGCTTCCGGTCGAGACCGCGCTGGACGACATCCCGGCGCTGGCCGTGACCGATGAAGACGCCTTCCGGCTTGCGCAAGGACGCGCCATCGTTCTGCTCCCAAGGCAGGTGGAATCGCTGAAAGCCGTGCTCACGCCCGGTGATCGCACCGTTTCCGCCATGTCGGGTCAGAGGCTGGTGGCCTTGTGCGAGATGCGCGCCGGATCGCTCAATCCGGTGCGGGTCTTCCAACTCACCTGAGCGGAGACAACCCGATGTCGATCACTGCCGAGCGCAAGACCGCTCTTATCGCCGAACACGCCCGCACCGAGGGTGACACCGGCAGCGCCGAAGTCCAGGTCGCGATCCTGTCCGAACGGATCGCCAACCTGACCGAGCACTTCAAGACCCACAAGAAGGACAACCACAGCCGTCGTGGTCTGTTGATGATGGTTTCCCAGCGTCGCAGCCTCCTCGACCACCTGAAGAAGTCCGATCTGGGCCGTTACACGGCTCTCATCGAGAAGCTGGGTCTGCGCCGCTAGTCTAGGCGCGATTTCGCCGCCCTGCTCGCGCAGGGCGGCGAAATGCATTTCTAGCCGCCGTTTCAAGACAGGCTGAAACGGATGGCCGCTGCGGTTTCGCACTTCGCGAAGCCGGATGTACGCCGGGGATCACGATCTTCGGGAGCCTGTCGAACTGGATGAGGAAACCTCGGGACCGCCATTCGGCCGCCCGCCCCTGTCCGTCCTGAAGGAAATGGGTCCTTCGGAACCGAAAGAAGCAAATATGTTCGAAATCATGCGCAAGACGATCGAGTGGGGCGGCAAGACGCTGGTCCTCGAAACCGGTCGTATCGCCCGTCAGGCCGACGGCGCCGTTCTGGCCACCATGGGCGAAACCGTCGTCCTGGCCACCGCCGTGTTCGCCAAGAAGGCCAAGCCCGGCCAGGACTTCTTCCCCCTGACCGTCAACTACATCGAGAAGACCTACGCCGCGGGCAAGATCCCGGGCGGGTTCTTCAAGCGCGAAGGCCGTCCGTCGGAAAAGGAAACCCTGGTTTCCCGCCTGATCGACCGTCCGATCCGCCCGCTGTTCGTCAAGGGCTTCAAGAACGAAGTCCAGGTCGTCTGCACCGTGCTGCAGCACGACCTCGAGAACGATCCCGACATCGTCGCCATGGTCGCCGCCTCGGCCGCCCTGGTGATCTCCGGCGCGCCGTTCATGGGCCCGATCGGCGGCGCCCGCGTCGGCTACGTCAACGGTGAGTACGTGCTGAACCCGACGCTCGACGAGCTGAAGGAAAGCAAGATGGACCTGGTCGTGGCCGGCACCGCCGACGCCGTGATGATGGTCGAATCCGAAATCCAGGAGCTCTCGGAAGAGATCGTCCTGGGCGGCGTCACCTTCGCCCACAAGGCCATGCAGGCCGTGATCGACGGCATCATCGAGCTGGCCGAACACGCCGCCAAGGAACCCTTCGACTTCCAGCCGGAAGACACCGACGCCCTGAAGGCCGAAGTGAAGAAGGCCGTCGGCAAGGACCTGGCCGAAGCCTACACCATCCGCGCCAAGGGCGACCGCGTCGCGGCGCTCAGCGACGCCAAGGCCAAGGCCGTGGAAAAGTTCGCCAAGAGCGACACCAACCCGGCCGGCATCGATCCGCTGAAGCTGATCTCGGTGTTCAAGGAACTGGAAGCCGACATCGTCCGTCGCTCCATCCTCGACACCGGCATCCGCATCGACGGCCGCACCGTCGACAAGGTTCGCCCGATCCTGGGTGAAGTCGGCATCCTGCCGCGCACCCACGGCTCGGCCCTGTTCACCCGCGGCGAGACCCAAGCCATCGTCGTGGCCACCCTGGGCACCGGCGACGACGAGCAGTTCATCGACGCCCTGGAAGGCACCTACAAGGAGTCCTTCCTGCTGCACTACAACTTCCCTCCCTTCTCGGTCGGCGAGACCGGTCGGATGGGCAGCCCGGGCCGCCGCGAAATCGGCCACGGCAAGCTGGCCTGGCGCGCCCTGCGCCCGATGCTGCCGGCCAAGGAAGACTTCCCCTACACCATCCGCCTGGTCTCCGAGATCACCGAGTCGAACGGCTCGTCCTCGATGGCCACGGTCTGCGGCTCCTCGCTGGCCATGATGGACGCGGGCGTTCCGCTGATCCGTCCGGTCTCGGGCATCGCCATGGGCCTGATCCTGGAAAAGGACGGCTTCGCGGTTCTGTCGGACATCCTGGGTGACGAAGATCACCTGGGCGACATGGACTTCAAGGTCGCCGGCACCAGCCAGGGCCTGACCTCGCTGCAGATGGACATCAAGATCGCCGGCATCACCGAAGAGATCATGAAGCAAGCGCTGGCCCAGGCGAAGGGCGGCCGCGAGCACATCCTCGAGGAGATGAACAAGGCGATGGACGCCCCTCGTGAAGAGGTCGGCGACTACGCTCCGAAGATCGAGACCATCACCATCCCGACCGACAAGATCCGCGAAGTGATCGGCACCGGCGGCAAGGTGATCCGCGAGATCGTCGCCACCACCGGCGCCAAGGTCGACATCAACGACGAAGGCACCGTGAAGGTCTCGGCCTCGGACGGCGCCAAGATCAAGGCCGCGATCGACTGGATCAAGTCGATCACCCAGGAAGCGGAAGTCGGCGCGATCTACGACGGCAAGGTCGTGAAGGTCGTCGATTTCGGCGCCTTCGTGAACTTCTTCGGCGCCAAGGACGGCCTGGTCCACGTCAGCCAGATCAGCAACGAACGGGTGGCCAAGCCCTCGGACGTGCTGAAGGAAGGCCAGATCGTCAAGGTTAAGCTCCTCGGCTTCGACGATCGCGGCAAGACCAAGCTGTCGATGAAGGTCGTCGACCAGGAAACCGGCGAAGACCTGTCCAAGAAGACGGAAGTTTCGCCCGAGGAAGCCGTCAACACCTGAGGGTGAGGACGTCTTTCACGACGTGAGCTAGCGAGCGGGCGGTTCCGAGAGGGGCCGCCCGTTTTGCGTTTGGGGGCACCCTTCGCTCGTCGACGCGTGTCGGCTCCTGCTGTACGCGTGTCGCGTCCGCCACGGTTATCGGTTGAGAGAATTGAAAAAGACGCTTCTCTTTCTCGCTGTCGGAGTGGTGGTGCTCATCCTGGCCTATCCGGCCTACATCGCGCTGGGCGCATTGGCTCGTAGCTACGGCTGGCGAGAGATGGACTGGAACAGTGATGGGCGGACGACCTTGTCGGAGTTCCTCGCATCGGCTGACATCGCCAAACGCTCGATCGAGCGGGGACAGGATGTGTGTTGGGAGTACTACGCGCTGAAGGACGGTCTCCCGGTTCGCACCGACTGCGGATTGCGCGTCTTCATTCGACCCTAAGGCGGGGCCTGTCCGCAGGGGCGGGCGGTCCGGGAAGGGGCGGGGCCGTCCCGACCGAGTTCCGTTCTTCCCTCCCCTTTATGGGGAGGGGGACCAGCGAAGCTGGTGGGTGGGGTTTCACCGCCGCAATAGCGCCCTGCACCGATCCCCCACCCGACCCGCTACGCGGGCCACCCTCCCCGCAAGGGGGAGGGACGGCGTGCTTGTTCCAATCCTCATCACCCAACCCATGGATTGTCACGCCAAGCGGCGGTATGCCTGCCATCCACCGCCCACCCCTCCACAAAGCGGAAGACTGGAATGGATCGTATCGAGGCGATGCGGGTGTTCGTCGCCGCGCTGGACGAGGGCAGCCTGGCCGGCGCCGGGCGCCGGCTGGGACGATCGCCGGCCGCGGTCAGCCGGGCCATCGCGTTCCTGGAACGCCATGTCGGGGCCGAGCTCCTGCACCGCACCACGCGCTCGCTGCGGCTCAGCGAGGCGGGCGAGCGCTACGCCGCCGCCTGTCGACGCGTGCTGGTCGACCTGGAGGAGGCCGACCTGTGCGTGCTGGGCGAGCGCGCCGCGCCGCGCGGCACCCTGACGATCACCGCCCCGCCGATCAGCGGCGAGGAGATCCTCCGCCCGGTGATCGACGCCTATCTCGAGGCCTATCCGGCCGTTTCGGTGAACCTGCTGCTGCTCGACCGCTCCGCCAACCTGGTCGAGGAGGGGGTCGACGTCGCCTTGCGGGTCGGCGAACTGCCCGACTCCGCGATGGTCGCGGTGCGGGTGGGGGGCGACGTCCGGCGGGTGGTCGTCGCCGCGCCGCGCTACCTGGCCGAGCACCCCCGCATCGTCGAACCGGCCGACCTGGCCAAGCACCGCATCGTCACCACAACCCATTTTGGCCACGACACCTGGGTGTTTCCGCCGGCCCCGGGCGGCGCGGTGGCGCGGTCGGTGCACTTCAAGGCCCGCCTGGTGGTCAACAGCGTGCGGGCCGCCCTGGCCTCGGCGGTCGACGGCCACGGGGTGACGCGGCTCTACACCTACCACGTGGCCGAGCGGGTGATGGACGGCGCGCTGCGGATCGTGCTGCGCGACGCCGAGCCGCCGCCCCTGCCGGTGCACCTGGTCACTCCCCAGGGGCGGACCGCCACGCCGAAGGTTCGCGCCTTCCTGGATTTCGCCGCCCCCAGGCTGCGGGCCGCCTTCGCCAGGCTGTCGGCGGAAGCCGATGCCCTGGCCTCGCAATAGGGTGACATTCCCTCGCTTAGCGGAAGGGTCCCTGCCGAACGGCGGGCATTCAGTCGTTTCCTGGATGGTCTCACATTGACGCTCACCGGTCCGACCAGGATCGCCGGCCGCGATCTTCGCGCCGGAGGACGTCATTGGAGGCAAGTCATGAGCAACCAGCAGAAGGTCGTCGTCATCACCGGCGCGTCGCAAGGCATCGGCGCCAGCCTGGTGAAGGCCTATCGCGACCGCGACTATCGGGTCGTGGCGACGTCGCGCTCGATCAAGCAGGGCGGCGACCCCGACGTCGTCGCGGTGGCCGGCGACATCGGCGATCCGGCCACGGCCGAGCGCGTGGTGGCCGAGGCCGTCGCGCGCTTCGGGCGGATCGACACCCTGGTCAACAACGCCGGGATCTTCATGGCCAAGCCGTTCACGGAATACACCGCCGAGGACTTCGCGGCGAAGGTCTCGACCAACCTGGCGGGCTTCTTCCACATCACCCAGCGGGTCGCCGCCGAGATGCTGAAGCAGGGCTCCGGCCACATCGTCAGCATCACCACCAGCCTGACCGACCACGCGATCGCCGACGTGCCCGCCGCCCTGGCCAACCTCACCAAGGGCGGGATCAATTCCGCGACCAAGGCCCTGGCTATTGAGTTCGCCGGCCGAGGCGTGCGGGTGAACGCCGTCTCGCCCGGGGTCATCAAGACCCCGATGCACGCGCCGGAAACCCACGCCTTCCTGGCCGGGCTGCACCCGGTCAAGCGCCTGGGCGAGACCCGCGACGTCGTCGAGGCCGTGCTCTACCTCGAGACCGCCGGCTTCGTGACGGGCGAGATCCTGCACGTCGACGGCGGCCAGAGCGCCGGTCACTAGAAGTCTTTGTTTTAACGCATTTTCTTCACGCGAAAATGCTCTGGGAGAGATCGCCATGCCCATGGTCAACATCCAGGTCACCCGGGAAGGCTCCGGTCCGGGCCGCGATTCCGTCACGGCGGAGGAGAAGGCCGCGCTGATCGCCGGCGTCAGCCAGTTGCTGCTCGACGTGCTCCACAAGCCGCTGGAATCGACCTTCGTCGTCATCGACGAGGTCGAAACCGAGAACTGGGGCTGGGGCGGCCTGCCGGCCCTCGAATACCGCCGGCGACGCGCCGCCGGCCAAGCCTAACGGCCGGGGCCGCCCCTCGTGGCGGCCCCTTCGCCTAGCGTCTCGGTGTGACCCGGATCGTCACCGGATCGGGAGTTCCGGTCCCGCCGCGACAACGCGCGAACCTGAACTTCAGGTCGTAGCAGACCCGGACCTCGGTCAGCCGGTTGCCCGTGCTGACCCGGATGTCGAGCCCGTCGCGGGTCATGCCGCGATTGCGCGCCAGGAAGGCGTCGCGCAGCTGGCCGGCAGTCAGGACGCCGCCATGGATCGTCATGGGATCGGGCACGTCGAGCGCGGTGCGCAGGGCGCGGGCCTTGGCGAAATAGGCGCCGGCGTTGTCCCAGGCGCAGGTCCCGTGCGCCGCCCATTCGTGTTGCAGCAGCGACGGCGAGGGCGTCATGCACAGATTGGCCTTCAGGGTGGCCAGGTTGAGCGGCGGGGCGTCGCGGCAGTAGCGGGGATGGTCCCTGGCGGCGCCGTTCGGCCACAGGCCGTGGACGATGAAGCCGAAGCGGTTGGCGCCGCACTGCAGGGCGCTGTCGGCCGCCTCGCCCCGCGCGCGGCAGAACTCCGGCGACCAGCTCAGGGCCAGCAGGTAGGCGGCGACCCCGACGTCGCGGCGGACCTCGCCGGGCGGCGGGGTTTCGGCCGGGGCCGGGGTCACGTCGCGGGGGATCGCGCAGGCCCCGGGCGCCGCCGCCTGGGCCGCGCCGGCCAGGATCAGGGCCAGTAGGACGGGGCCCAGGCTCCGGATGATCGCCGACCCCGACATGCTAGCGCCGGGCCTCGGTGGCCATGCGCACGGCCAAGCCGCCCAGCACAGAGGCCATCAGCCAGCGCTGCATCAGCGCGAAGCTGGGCCGCTGGGCCAGGAAGCCGGCGATGGTTCCGGCGGCCAGGCAGATGACGCCGTTGACGGTCAGGCTGATCAGGATCTGGCTGCCGCCCAGGGCCAGGGACTGGCTCAGCACCGCGCCGTGATGCGGGTCGATGAACTGCGGCAGCAGCGACAGGTAGAGCATCGCCGCCTTGGGGTTCAGCAGGTTGGTCAGGAAGCCCATGCTGATCAGCTTGGCCGGGCTGTCCTTGGGCAGCTCGCGCACCTGGAACGGCGAGGCGCCGCCCGGCCGGATCGCCTGCCAGGCCAGCCAGGCCAGGTACAGGGCCCCACCGAACCGCAGGATGTCGTAGGCGATCGGCGCGGCCATCAGCAGGGCGGTGATGCCCAGCGCCGCGCAGACCAGATAGACCACGAAGCCGGCGGCGGTGCCGATCAGCGACACGATCCCGGCCCAGCGGCCCTGGGAGATCGAGCGGCTGACCAGGTAGAGCATGTTGGGCCCGGGGGTCAGCGCCATGCCCAGGCAGACGAGACAGAAGGCGATCCAGGTCTTGGCTTCGGGCATGGGCGGTCTCCGCAGTTCAAGGATGGGCGCCCAGGCGAACGGCTGTCGATGCGGTCCGCGCTCCCCGAGGGTGATCCCTCTCATCGCCAGTCACGCGGACGGGGCTGTGTACACCGGTTCGTGGTGAAGGTTTAGGGGCCTCTTCCCCCTCTGGGGGAGGCGGGCCAAAGGCCCGGAGGGGGCAAGTGCGCCGCCGATCATGGTCCGACCGTTTCGCGACCGCACAACAATCTGAGAATGATTATCATTGCACTGCGGTAGCGCCGCAGCTAAGAACGCGTCGCAATTACGACAAGGGCCGCGTTCTCCCGACGGCCTGCTGGGGTTTCCTGACGCATGCAAAAGCCTTCCAAGCCCGCCGTCGCCGGCGTCCGCAGCCAAGCCCGCCGCGCCCTGGGCGCCGCCGCCGTCGCCGGCGTGGCCGGTCTGGCCCTGGCGCCCGTCGCTTTCGCGGCCGCGCCCGACGCCGAGGCGCCGGTCGCCACGGCCGACAACAGCACCGAGGTGGCGGGCGTCCAGGTCGACAGCAAGAAGAGGACCGCCGAGGTCCAGTCGCTGAAGTTCACCGCCCCGCTGGTCGACACGCCCAAGGCGATCACCGTGATCCCGCAGAAGATCATCAGCCAGACCGCCGCCACCTCGTTGCAGGACATCCTGCGCAACTCGCCCGGCATCACCTTCGGGGCGGGCGAGGGCGGCCAGCCCCTGGCCGACCGGCCGTTCATCCGCGGCCAGGCCTCGGGCAACAACGTGTTCGTCGACGGCGTACGCGACAGCGGCGGCCAGTCGCGCGAAGTGTTCAACCTCGAACAGGTGGAAGTCATCAAGGGGCCGGACTCGGCCTATAGCGGCCGCGGCTCGGGCGGCGGCAGCATCAACCTGACCTCCAAGAGCCCCAAGGCCGACGATTTCGCCAACGCCTCGCTGGCCGTCGGCACCGACGAATATGTCCGCGCCACCGCCGACCTGAACCATCAGATCAACGACAGCGTCGCCGTCCGCCTGAACCTGCTGGGCACCAAGGGCAACATCCCGGGCCGCAAGGCCGTGGACTTCGACCGCTGGGGGATCGCGCCGTCGATCGCCTTCGGCCTGAACGGCCCGACCCAGCTGGTGGTCAGCTACTACCACCTCGACGGCAACAACATGCCCGACTACGGCATCCCGCTGTTCACCAAGGCGCCGGCCCAGCCGCGTGACGCCTCGGGCATCCTCAAGGTCGACCGCGACACCTTCTACGGCCTGAAGGCGCGCGACTACCAGAAGACCAAGGCCGACATCGCCACGATCGCCTTCGACCACCAGATCAACGAGAACCTCGGCGTCCGCCAGGTGCTGCGCTATTCCAAGACCCTGAACGACTACATCGTCACCAACCCCGGCGACGCGGGCCCGGCCCAGCTGATCAACGGCGTCTACTGGATGAAGCGCGGGACCAAGACCCGCTGGAACCCGACCACCACCATCGCCTCGGTCACCGACCTGCACGGCAAGTTCGCCACCGGCGGGATCGAGCACAGCTTCGACGTCGGGCTGGAACTGAGCCGCGAGAAGAACCTCAACGCCACCTACACGACGTTCACCACCGGCGGCGCGCCCTGTCCGACGGGCTATGCTTGGCTCGCGAACTTCAAGACCAACCTCGGCGAGGGCGACTGCACCAACGTCTTCGCGCCCAACGCCGCCGATCCGTGGACCGGCGTCGTCAACCGCAGCCCGGCCAACTACAACGTCAGCAAGACCGCCGCCGTTTACGCCTTCGACACCCTCAAGTTCGGCGACCGGTGGCTGCTGAACCTCGGCGTCCGCCACGACAACTACCAGAGCTTCGGCTACGACTACACCTTGAGCCAGGCTCAGGGCGTCTACACCATCACCGCCGTCGCCACCCGCGACGCGGAGTGGAGCTTCACCAATTACCAGGCCGGCCTGGTCTTCAAGCCAACCGAGGACTCCAGCCTCTACGTCTCCTACGGCACCGCCTCGACCCCGCCCGGCATCTCGGCCGGCGACCAGAACACCAACGGCGGCGTCGGTTCGGGCAACCTGTCCACCCAGATCCTGGAGCCCGAGGACAGCGAGAGCTTCGAGCTGGGCGCCAAGGTCAACGTCTTCGACGACAAGCTGGCCCTGTCGGCGGCGGCCTTCAAGACCACCCGCAAGAACGCCCAGGTGCTGACCGGCGTCGACACCTACGCCCAGGTCGGCGAGGTCGAGGTCAAGGGGATCGAGCTGGGCGTCTCCGGCAACATCACGTCCAAGTGGCAGGCCTTCGGCGGCTACACCTACATGGACAGCGAGCTGGTCAAGGGCGCGGTGACGATCCCGACCACCGGCCCGAACGCCGGCGCGCCGGTCATCAACATCAATACAGGCGACCCGCTGGCCAACACGCCGAAGAACACCTTCAGCCTGTTCACAACCTACCGCGTGGTGCGCGGCCTGTCGCTGGGCGGCGGCGCCTACTATTCGTCCAAGGCCTACGGCGGCAACCAGGGCGGGGCCGGCGGCGGGGCCAACAAGGTCTACCTGCCGTCCTACTGGCGCTACGACGCCTTCGCCAGCTACGTGGTCAACGACAAGGTCGACCTGCAGCTCAACGTCCAGAACCTGACCGACGAGCGCTATTTCACCAAGACCAACGGCGTCCACCACGCCGACCCGGCCCCAGGCCGCCAGGCGATCCTGACCTTGAACGTCAAGTACTGATCCTCTCTCTCCCCGGAGTTGATCGTCTGACGTCCAGGTGCGTCGTCCGGGAGCGGCCCCTCCCGGACGACGCCATGTTTCTGATAGGAGTGGGGCCATGATCCAGATCCCCGACGTCCTGACGCCCGACGAAGTCGCCCACTGCCGCGCCGTCCTCGACGCCGCCGACTGGATCGACGGCAACGCCACCTCCGGCTTCCAGGCCGCGATGGCCAAGAACAACCGGCAGCTGCCGCAGGACGGGGCGGCGGCCCGCGAGGTCGGGGCGATCATCGCCCAGGCCCTGCAGGCCAACCCGCTGTTCGTCTCGGCCGCGCTGCCGCGGACCATCCTGCCGCCGCTGTTCAACCGCTATGGCGTGGGCATGGGGTTCGGCGACCACGTCGACAACGCCATCCGCCGCGACCCCACGACCGGCCTGCCGCTGCGCACCGACCTGTCGGCCACGCTCTTTCTGTCTGATCCGGACGACTACGACGGCGGCGAACTGGTGGTCGAGGACGCCTTCGGCAGCCACATCGTCAAGCTGCCGGCCGGCGGGCTGATCCTCTATCCGGCCTCCAGCCTGCACCACGTCACGGAGGTGACGCGCGGCGTGCGGACGGCCAGCTTCTTCTGGATCCAGAGCCTGGTGCGCGACGACGCCCGGCGGGCGCTGCTGCTCGACATGGACGTGGCCATCCAACGTTTGTCGGGCGCGGTGGGGGCCGTCAACCCGTCGGTGCTGTCGCTGACCGGGACCTACCACAACCTCCTGCGGATGTGGGCCGAGGTCTGACGATCCCATGGCTGATGGTTTGGGCCTGAAGCAAAGACGCGACTAAAGGTCGCAAACGCCAACCATAAGTTTACTCTTCAGCTTCACCATTCCGGCGTCGTTTCCCCGGAGCCGCGATGTCCCCGCCACCCGCCGACCGCGCCAACGCGCCCGCCCGGCTCAGCGACGTCGAAAGCGCGCAGTGGTTCCTCGACCATTCGCACGACCTGTTCGCCGTGGTCGACAAGGGCCTGTTCGC
This sequence comes from Caulobacter sp. AP07, assembly GCF_000281955.1. GTDB lineage: Bacteria > Pseudomonadota > Alphaproteobacteria > Caulobacterales > Caulobacteraceae > Caulobacter. The sequence goes on from NZ_AKKF01000134.1 coordinate 17,305, forward strand.
GGTCGTCAACGCCGCCTGGACGCGGGTGACCGGCTGGACCCGCCAGGAGCTGATCGGCCAGCCCGCCCTGCGCTTCGTGCATCCGGACTCGCAACAGGACTTCATCGAGACCGCCAACCTGATCCGCGCCACCGGCGAGGCCCGCAACCGCCTGAAGGTGACCTGCAAGGCCGGCGGCTGGGTGTGGCTGGAGAACCAGTCGCGCCTGGGCCCGAACGGCGAGATGGTCGGCGCCCTGCGTGACGTCACCGCCGACGTGGTCCGCGACGCCGAACTGGCCACCGCCCACCACACCCGCGAGCTGCTGTCGACGGCCGCCGGCATCGGCGTCTGGAGCTACGAGCCGCATGGCGCGCACATCGAGTGGTCGCCCGACATCCTCAAGACCACGGGGCTGACGGCCGAGGACGTGTCGCGGCCGGAGCTGTTCTTCGCCCGCCTGGACCCGGTCGAGGGTCAGGCCCTGCGGCTGGCGTTCGACACGGCGGTGCGCACCGGCCGGGGCGGCACGATCGAGCACCGGCTGCGCGGGGCCGGCGACCAATGGTTCACCTACCGCGCCACCTTTCGCACCGAGCCGCGCGCCGAGGGGCTGTTCGCGCTCAAGGGCATTTCGCAGAACGTCACCGACGTGGCCCGGACCCGCGATGCGGCGGTCTGGGGCGAGCGCCAGGCCCGCCGCCTGGTCGAGGAGGCCCCGTTCGCGGTGGCGCTCTACGACCGCGAGCTGCGCCTGCGCGTGGTCAGCCCCCGGTTCCTGGAGATCTTCCAGTCCACCGAGGCCCAGGTGATCGGCCGCACCCTGCACGACCTGACCTATGGCGCGCGCCGGCGCTTCGTGTCTGCGGTGGAACGGGCCCTGGTCGGCGAGACCGTGGTGCGGCGCGAGGACCAGCTGCGCGACGGCCTGGGACGGGTCCACACCCTGCGCTGGGAGGCCCGGCCCTGGCGCGACGCCGACGGCCAGATCGCCGGGGTCATCACCTATATGGACGACGTCACCGCCCTGTCCGGGGCGCGGCGCGAGGCCCGGGCCAACGCCCGGCGGCTGCGGGTGGCCCTGGGCGCGGCCCAGGCCGGGGTCTACGAGATCGACCACGTGGGCAAGGCGTTCTGGGGCTCGCCCGAGTTCCATCGCATCCTGGGCCGCCGGATCACCTACGAGGACGTGCGCAGCGCCGTCTGGCCGATGATCCACCGCGACGACGTCGCCGAGGTCTATGACGCGGCCGGCAAGTGGCGCGAGACCGACGGCCGGGCCGGCCGATCCTTCGACGCCCGGGTGGTCACCGCCGCCGGCGAGGAGCGCTGGATGCGCATCTTCCACGAGGTTCGCCGCGACGCGGCCGGCCGGGTGCGCAAGGCGTTCGGCCTGATCCTCGACATCGACGAAAAGAAGCGGTCCGAGCTGGCCCTGGTCGAGGCCGAGCGCGCCGCCCAGGCCGCCAGCGAGGCCAAGGCCCAGTTCCTGGCCAATATGAGCCACGAGATCCGCACGCCGATGAACGGGGTGCTGGGGGTGATGCATCTGTTGCGGCGCGAGAAGCTGCCGGGCGACGCCGACCAGCTGCTGGGCGAGGCCCTGGCCTGCGGCCGGATGCTGTCGACCCTGCTGGACGACGTCATCGACTTCTCGCGCATCGAGGCCGGACGGCTGGACGTGACCCGCGAGGCGGTCGATCCCAGCGCCCTGGCGACGAGCGTGGCGCGGCTGCTGCGCGCTCAGGCCGAGAACAAGGGACTGGCGCTGCATGTGGAGGCCCCGGACCTGGGCCTGATCCTCACCGACCCCAGCCGCCTGCGCCAGGCGCTGTTCAACCTGGTCGGCAACGCCGTGAAGTTCACCCTGTACGGGGCCGTCACCCTGCGGGTGCGTCGGGTCGAAGGGCTTGGCGAGCCGCGGATCGCCTTCGAGGTGGTCGACACCGGGGTCGGCATCGCCGCCGAGGCGCAAGGCCGCCTGTTCGAGCGCTTCCAGCAGGCCGACGCCAGCACCACCCGCCGGTTCGGCGGCTCGGGCCTGGGCCTGGCCATCACCCGGCGGCTGGCCGAAATGATGGGCGGCGAGGTCGGCTTCACCTCCCGCGAGGGCGCCGGCTCGACCTTCGTGCTGACCATCGCCGCGCCGCCGGCCCAGGCGCGGGTCGCCGACCCGGCGATGGAGGACGACCTGCTGGCCGGCCTGCGGATCCTGGTGGTCGAGGACAACGCCACCAACCGGATGGTCGCCCGCCGCATTCTCGAGCAACTGGGCGCGGCGGTCGAGACGGCCGACGACGGCCTCGCCGGGGTGGCCGCGGCGCGCCGGGGCGCCTTCGACCTGATCCTGATGGACGTGCAGATGCCGGGCATCGACGGGTTGGAGGCCGCCCGCCGGATCCGCGCCCTGCCGGGTCCCGCCGCCCGCGTCCCGATCATCGCCCTGACCGCCAACGTCATGTCGCATCAGCGGACCTCGTACCTGGCGGCCGGCATGGACGGCGTCGCCGCCAAGCCGATCGCCCCGGCGGCGCTGATCGGCGAGATCATGCGGCTGGCGGGCGAAGAGGCGGGCGGCGAAGCGGCGGTGGCTTAGAGCCATAGGTCCTCCCCCTGTGGGGGAGGCGATCGCGAAGCGATCGGTGGGGGGATGTTCGGCGAGGTGGGATTACTCCCCCCTCCGGCCCATTCGGGCCGCCTCCCCCTGTGGGGGAGGACCTTCTTGGGTCGACTTCACCTTCCCTCGCCACCAAAAACCGCTAATGCTCCTCGCAAGAACTCCGGGGGAAATCGCAACATGACGGCCCAGGCCAAGGTGGAGGACCGCGCCTCGATGCGCACGGTGGTGGCGGCCTCGTCCGCCGGCACGGCCTTCGAATGGTACGACTTCTTCATCTTCGGCAGCCTGGCCCAGGTGATCTCCAAGACCTTCTTCACGGGACTGTCCGAGACGGCGGGCTATGTGGCCGCCCTGGCCCTGTTCGGCGTGGGCTTCGCCTTCCGGCCGCTGGGCGCGCTGGTGTTCGGCAAGATCGGCGACCAGGCCGGGCGCAAGGGGGCGTTCCTGGCCACGGTGCTGCTGATGGGCGGCGCGACCTTCGCCATCGCCTTCCTGCCCACCTACCAGCAGGCGGGGATCGTCTCGCCGATCCTGCTGATCCTGCTGCGCTGCGTGCAGGGCTTCGCGCTCGGGGGCGAATATGGCGGGGCGGCGATCTATGTCGCCGAGCATTCGCCGCCCAAGGAGCGCGGCTGGTCGACCTCGTGGGTGCAGACCTCGGCGGCGTTCGGCCTGTTCGGCGCCCTGCTGGTCATCCTGCTGACCCGCTGGGCGCTGGGCGTCCATGTCGGGCCCGAGGCTTTCGACGCCTGGGGCTGGCGCATCCCGTTCGCCGTGTCGATCGGCCTGCTGGGCATCTCGGTCTGGATGCGCCTGAAGCTCAGCGAAAGCCCGGCCTTCGCCAAGATGAAGGAAGACGGCGAGGCGTCGAAGGCGCCCTATGCCGAGGCCTTCGGCCAGTGGAAGAACCTCAAGCTGGTCTTGCTGGCCTTCTTCGCCATGATGTCGGCCCAGGGGGCGGTCTGGTACACCAGCTTCTTCTACGTCCAGACCTTCATGGAGAAGTTCCTGAAGGTCGCCCCGGCCACCATCAACGGCCTGATGATGGCCGCCACGGCGGTCAGCGCCATCTTCTACGTGCTGTTCGGCTGGCTGTCGGACAAGGTCGGCCGCAAGCCGGTGATGCTGGGCGGCATGACCCTGGCCCTGGTGTTCTACTTCCCCGGCTTTCACCTGCTGGAACGGGCCGCCAACCCGGCCCTGGCCGAGGCCACGGCCCGCGCGCCGGTCAGCGTCACCGCCGACCCCAAGGACTGCGCCCTGCAGTTCGATCCGGTCGGCAAGGCCGCCTTCGTCTCGTCCTGCGACATCGCCAAGAGCGCCCTGGCCAACGCCGGGATCTCCTACGCCAACCACCAGGGTCCGGCCGGCCAGCCGGCGGTGGTCCAGGTCGGCGAGGCCAAGATCGTCTCCCAGAGCGCCAAGGGCCTGCCGGCCAAAGAGGCCAAGGCGGCGAAGGCCGCCGGCGAGGCGGCGATCAAGGCCGCCCTGGCGCGGGCCGGCTATCCGGCCAAGGCCGACCCGGCCCGGATGAACCTGCTGGGCATGTTCGGCGTGTTGTTCGTGTTCGTGATCGCCGCCACCGCCCTGTTCGGGCCGCTGGCCGCCTGCCTGGTCGAGCTGTTCCCGACCCGGGTGCGCTACACCGCCCTGTCGCTGCCCTACCACATCGGAACGGGGTGGATCGGCGGCTTCGTGCCGTTCTCGGCCTTCGCCATCGTGGCGGCGGTGGGCAACATCTATGCCGGGCTCTGGTACCCGGTGGCGTTCACCTTGATCAGCGTGCTGACCACGCTGTTCCTGCTGCCGGAGACCAAGGACCGGTCGCTGGATCAATGACCCACTAGGCCCGTCATCCCCCGCATAAAGCGGGGGATGACGGGCTTTTGTGTGCGAATCTCAAGTGCTCGGCGCCGCCATCAGCACCTCGACGGCCACCGAGGCCGCGGCCAGGGCCTGGATCACCGCCGGATCGACCGGGGCGACGATCAGCCGGACGATCTGCCGGCCCTCTCCGGCCAGGGCGACCAGCCTTTCCGCTCCGGCCTCGCCGGGGCTCAGCCGCTGGACGTCGCGGCGGGCCATCGCCAGCACCTGCGGATCGGCGCCGTCGTCGGCGACCAGCACGTCGGCCGCGCCCAGGGCCCGGACGGCGCGCAGGGTCAGCAGGTCGGACGGACCCTTGCCGGCGATGAACGCCACCTTGCCCTCGCGGCCGACGCCCTTGGCCAGGGCCTTGCGGAACAGCTCGCCGGCCTTGTCCATGTCGCCGGCCATCGCCGCCTGGGCGGCCTCGCCGACCACGGCGTCGCGCAGGAAGGCCCGGCGCTCGTGCAGGGCGGGCAGGGCGCCGCGCACCTCGTCCTGGAACCTGCGCAGCAGGGCGGCGACCCGGCCGGTGCCCTCGGGCACCTGGGCCTCGATGTCGTTGCGCAGCTTGGTGGCCAGGGTCGGCGACGCCCCGCCGGTGCCGATGGCCATCACCACCTCGCCGCGGTCGATCACCGCCGGGGTGTTGAAGTCGCTCATCGCCGGACGGTCGACGACATTGACCAGCACTCGCGCGGCCCGCGCCGCGCTGGCGGCGGCCTGCAGGAACACCTCGTCGTCGCCGGCCACGAAGGCCAGGATCGCGCCAGCGTAGGTTCCGGGCAGGAAGGCGGCGTGGCCGTCGACCCGCACCAGGGTGGCCGGAGAGCCTTCGAACAGCCGGGCCTTGTTGTCGGCGGCCTCGCCGCTGCCGGCGATCACGACCCTGCGGCCGTCCAGGGAGAAGTAGGCGGGGAAGGAATCCAAGGCGCGTGTCCTGACCGGGTAACCAATGCCGGACCACGCTAGCCCGACTGAACCAAGATTTCACTGGCGGGTTTGGGTCTGAGCAGTGTTAGAATCTCGATAGCCGGGTCCGCGGGCCCGCTTTTCGTTGGGAGGCGAGAGCTCATGGCGGCGACCCTGGACGTCAACGGCAAGACCATCAGCGTCAAGGCCGATCCTGAAACCCCCCTGCTGTGGGTGCTGCGCGATGAGCTGGGCCTGACCGGCACCAAGTTCGGCTGCGGCCTGGCCCAGTGCGGGGCCTGCACCGTCCACGTCAACGGCGACCCGGTGCGCTCCTGCGTGACGCCGATCGCCGCCCTGGCGGGCGCCAAGATCACCACCATCGAGAGCCTGGGCGGGGCCCACCCGCTGCAACAGGCCTGGGTCAAGCACGACGTGCCCCAGTGCGGCTACTGCCAGTCGGGCCAGATCATGTCGGCCGCCGCCCTGCTGTCGCAGAACAAGGCGCCCAGCGACGAGGACATCGACAACGCCATGAGCGGCAACATCTGTCGCTGCGGCACCTACCAGCGCATCCGCGCCGCCATCAAGGACGCCGCCGGCATGGCGTCGGCCCCGGTGGCCGCCGCGCCGGTCGTCACCAAGCCGGTGGCCATGAACGACATCGACGACGACATCGCCGCCGCTTCGGGGTCCACCGGTCGGGGAGCAGGCCAATGAACGCGCCCTTCAACAAGCTCGCGCCGCAGGATGGCGTCAGCCGCCGGGAACTGGTGGTGGTCGGCGCGGTCCTGGTCGGCGGCGCCCTGGTGGTCGGCTGCTCGCCCGCCGACCTGATGAGCGCCGGCTCCAAGGTCGAGGTGGGGGCCTTCGGACCGTTCATCCGCTTCGATCCCGACGGCGCGGTGACCCTGCTGTCCAAGCACATCGAATTTGGCCAGGGCAACCACGCGGGCCTGGCGGCCATCGTCGCCGAGGAGCTGGACGCCGACTGGAACCGCGTGAAGGTCGTGCACGCCCCGGCCAACGCCAAGCTCTATTCCAACAGCGTGGCCGGCGTTCAGCTGACCGGCGGCTCGTCGGCGATCTCCAACTCCTGGGACCAGCTGCGCAAGGCCGGGGCCGGGGCGCGGGCGATGTTCGTGCAGGCCGCGGCCGCCAAGTGGAACGTTCCGGCCAGCGAGATCACCGTCAAGGACAGCGTCGTTAGCCACAAGAGCGGCAAGAGCGCCGGCTTCGGCCAGCTGATCGTCGACGCCGCCAAGGTCGCGCCGCCCGCAAGCCCGGTCCTGAAGGACCCCAAGACCTTCACCCTGATCGGCACCGACCGGGTGCGCCGCAAGGACAGCCAGGCCAAGAGCGACGGCACGGCCCGCTACACCCAGGACGTCCAGCTGCCCAACATGCTGGTGGCGGTGGTCGCCCACGCCCCGCGCTTCGGCGGCGTGGTCAAGAGCTTCAACGCCGACGACGCCAAGAAGGTGGCCGGGGTGGTCGACGTCCACCAGATCCCGACCGGGATCGCGGTGGTCGCCGACACCACCTACGCCGCCCGCATGGGCCGCGAGGCGCTGAAGGTCGAGTGGGACCTGGGCAAGGCCGAGACCCGCGACTCGGCGACGATCGCCGGCCAGTGGCGCGACATCGCCGCCGGCAAGGGCCCATCCGACCTGAAGTGGGAAGCCTTCGACTCCAAGGGCGACGCCGCGGCGGCGGCCGGAGGCAAGGACGCCTTCGAGACCACCTACGACTTCCCCTACCTGGCCCACGCGACCATGGAGCCGATGAACTGCGTGGCCCAGGTCGACGGCAACAAGGTCAAGCTGACCCACGGCTCGCAGGGCCAGACCCTGGACCAGATGGCCGCCGCCAAGATCGTCGGGACCCTGCCGGGTTCGGTCGAGATCGAGACCCTGTTCGCCGGCGGCTCGTTCGGCCGGCGGGCCAACTTCCAGTCCGACTACGTGGCCGAATGCGTGCACATCGCCAAGAAGGTGGGCGGCAACCGGCCGGTGAAGCTGGTCTGGACCCGCGAGGACGACATGCGGGCCGGCTATTTCCGGCCGATCGTCCACCACGCGGTGCGCGTCACCCTCGACAAGGACGGCTATCCGGCCACCTGGCGGCATCGGATCGTCACCCAGTCGATCATGAAGGGCTCGCCGATGCCGGCCAAGGGGCCCGACCAGACGGCGATCGAGGGCACGGCCGGCTCGCCCTATCTGAAGGCCACGCCGATCGTCGACGCCCAGCTGGCCCTGCCCGAGGCGGGCGTGCCGGTGCTGTGGTGGCGTTCGGTGGGCGCGACCCACACCGCCTTCGTGATGGAGCACACCATCGACCAGCTGGCTCGCAAGGCCGGCAAGGATCCGGTCGACTACCGCCGCGCCCTCTACGCCAAGGCCGGAGCCAACCGGCACCTGGCGGCGCTGAACCTGGCGGTCGAGAAGGCCGGACCGACCCCGACCGCCGGCTGGACGCGCGGCGTGGCGGTGCACGAGAGCTTCGGCTCGGTGGTCGCTCAGGTCGCCGAGGTCAAGCTGGTCGACGGCCAGCCGCGCGTCGGCCGGGTGGTCACCGCCATCGACTGCGGCGTCGCGGTTTCGCCCGACCAGGTCGCGGCCCAGATGGAGGGTGGCACCTGCTACGGCCTGTCGGCGGCGCTCTACGGCGAGGTCACCCTGACGGGCGGCGTGGTCGACCAGAGCAATTTCGACACCTACCGCGTGTTGCGGATGAACGAGGCGCCGACCGTCGAGACCCACATCGTGCCGTCGGGCGCGGCGCCCAGCGGCGTGGGCGAGCCGGGCACGCCGGTGATCGGGCCGGCCGTGGCCAACGCCCTGCTGGCGATCTCGAAGACTCCGACCACGCGCCTGCCGTTCGTCCGGTCCCAGGCCTGATGGCGCCTTGGGGCCGATCCGGGCGTTCTTTTTGATCGATCGCGCCCTTGTAGGGCGTGGTTGTGCAACTGTAGCTGGACGGAACGCGAGCAGAGACCCATTTTAGCGTCATGGTGGACTCCGGCGACAACCACGGTTTCGAAAGACTGACCCCGCGTGAGCGGGAGATTCTGCGCCTGATCGCCCAGCACCGGCAGGGCAAGGAAATCGCCCGCCTGCTGCAGCTGTCGCCCAAGACGGTCGAGATGCACGTGCTCAGCGCGCGGCGCCGCGTGGGCGGCCTGGGCCGTCGCGACGCGGCCCTGGCCTTCATCGCCTGGGAAACCGACCCCGGTAATGACTACCGTAAGCAATCGGCCGAGCTAGCCACGGCCGCCCCCCGGGTCTTCTCTCGTTCCAACAGCGAGAGCAGCCATGACGAAACCTTCCACGCCGACACAGCCGCCAGCCTTCTTCATAGCGAGCTGGCAATCGCTGGAAGAAGGCCTGACCCTGATGGCCGGGACGCCCGAGCGTGGCCGCCTGGTGCCGGAGACGGTGTCGGCTTTGCGCAAGGCCCAGCAGGCGGGCGATCCGCCCAGCAAGCTGCTCCTCCGAGTCTTGGCGGCCACGGCCTTCCTGGCCGACGACTCGCCTCTGCGGAACAAGGAAGGAGTTGGCGCGATGACCTGACTCCCATGCAATGGCTGGGCTTGATCCTCGCCGTGGCCGCGCTGGGCGGTGTCCTGCTCGGGATGGTGACGATGGGCGCCCATGAATTCCTCTTCGCCCTTCAGCGGTTTCGCGAGGGCTGGAGCCCACCTCCGGCGCACTGACGCCGATCTTCCACTGAACAATTCATCGACTTGAACGTGCGGGGGGGACCCGTGCGACCGGGAGAGTCATGCCATGAAACGTACCGAAGCCGCCCGCGCTGGGGCCGAGAAGCTGAAGCGCGCCGAAGCCGCGATCGACGCCGCCCTGCGCGAGACCGCCGAACTGATGGGCCTGCTGCCCTCGTTGCGTCTGGAAGCCAAGCTGTCGGCCGTGCTCGGCCAGGACGCCGTCGCCAACCTCGGCGAAACCCTGACCCACATCGTTTCGGCCCGCCGGACCATCATCGAGGCGCACGGCGCCCTCTTCACCGTGCGCGCCCAGATGGGCTGCGGCGCCCTGGCGATGGGCGACACCGACAAGACGGGCGATCAGCCCCGGACCTCGGGCCTGCACGCCGTGTCGGGGGGGCGCGCCGCATGAGCACCATCCAGACCGCCCCGCATGACGCCATGCACGACGAACTCAACGAGTTCCGGCGCCACCTGCGAATCCTCGGGCCCGTGCAGCGCCGGATTCTGTCGGTGCTGATGCCGCAGCTCATCGCCCTGGAAGAAGCCGGCGACGCCGACGGCGCCCTGAGCATCATCGAAGAGGTGAAGTCGATCCTGTGGGAAGGCCGTCGAACCCGGCACTGACCGCCAAGAGCTTCCGGATCGGAAGCTCTTGTTCCCTGCTCCAACGTATTTTCTTCACGCGAGCCGCGATTCACTTCGCCCGAGAATGCTCCAGGTTGCTTCTCGAACGGTCACGCTTGCGGCATGGTGACGCTCGAATTCCAGTCGAGCGTCACCACCCGTGCAACTTCACACCCTCATCTCCCTGGGCGTCGCGGTCGCGGTCGCCGGCGCGGCGGTCAAGTTCGGCGACTACAGCGCCCGGCGGATCGGCGCGGCGGTTCTCGTCGCCTGGCTGGGGTCGCAACTGCTCGACAGCAGCAACGCCTACAAGACCGACCTGGCGATGCTGGCGCTCGACGCGGCGACCCTGGTCTATTTCATCTGGATCTCGATCCGATCCCGACGCTTGTGGACCGTCATCGCCTCGGCCTTCATGGCGATCATCGTCGCCTCGCACGTGGCCACGGCGATCGACCTGCGGGTGACCATCGACACCTTCAAGGTCAGCATGGCGATCTGGAGCTACGGCATCCTGCTGTGCCTGGTCTTCGGAACCTGGGCCGGCTGGCGTGAGCGCCGGCGCGCGGCGGCGTCCCAGGACCGGCCCTGACGGGTCAGGCCCCGATCAGGCTCCGATCAGGCCAGGTCCTCGGGCCGATCGACGTCGAACAGCACGCCGAGGTCGGCGGTGTCGACCAGCTTCAGCCGGGGGCCGGCCTGCGTCAGCACCCGCTGCGCGCCGGCGTCGCCGGACAGGGCCCGCAAGGCCTCGAAATGCGCCCGTCCGAACAGCACCGGGTGGCCGCGCCGATCGCCGACCCGGGGCGCGGCCAGGTCGAAGCCCTGCCGCAGCGCCTGGACCAGGGCGCGCGGAACCTCCGGCGGGATACGCGGCATGTCGCCCAGGAAGACGAAGGCCCCGTCGGCGTCGGCGGGCAGGGCCAGGGCCGCCGTCCGCAGCGACGCCCCCATGCCCTCGGCCGCCTCGGCCACCATGACGATCGTCAGGTCAGCCTCGCGCCCGAGCCCGCGCGCGTGGTCCTGGGCGATCGCCGCCAGGTCCGGATCACCGTCGGTGGCCAGGATCACGCCGCGCGCCGGGGCGGCGAAGGCGGCGTCCAGGGCTCCGGCGATCAGCGGTCGGCCCGCGAAGATCGCGGTCAGCTTGCGCCCGCCGAACCGCCGTCCGGCCCCGGCCGCCAGGACGATGGCCTCCAGTCGCGTGCTTTCACTTCCCGCCATGCCGTCCCGCGCCTATCTTAGGAGGGACATGACGCCCTATGACGCCAGCCCCGCGCAAGCGGTCTCTCGAATCCCGCGGCCGCCCGCCCGCCTGATCGACGGTTTCGGCCGCGCGGTGACCTATCTGCGCGTCTCGGTCACCGACCGCTGCGACCTGCGCTGCACCTACTGCATGGCCGAGCACATGACCTTCCTGCCCAAGGCGGAGGTGCTGTCGCTGGAGGAGCTGGACCGCCTGGCTTCGGCCTTCGTCGAACTGGGCGTGCGCAAGCTGCGGCTGACCGGCGGCGAGCCCCTGGTGCGCAAGGGGATCATGACCCTGGTCGAGAACCTGTCGCGCCATCTGCGCACCGGCGCCCTGGACGAACTGACCCTGACCACCAACGGCACCCAGCTGGCCCAGCATGCCGAGGGCCTCGCGCGGCTGGGCGTCAAGCGGATCAACGTCTCGCTCGACACCCTCAAGCCCGAGCTGTTCCGCAAGCTGACCCGCGGCGGCGACCTTTCGAAGGTGCTGGCCGGGATCGACGCGGCCCTGGCGGTCGGCATCCAGGTCAAGGTCAACGCCGTGGCCCTGAAGAACGACAACGCCGCCGAGCTGCCGGCCCTGATCCAATGGGCCCACGGCCTGGGCGCGGACATGACCCTGATCGAGACCATGCCGCTGGGCGAGATCGAGGAAGACCGCACCGACCAGTACCTGTCGCTGGCGGACGTGCGCCGCGACCTGTCGTCGTTCTGGACCCTGACCGACCTGGCCTACGCCACCGGCGGCCCGGCCCGCTATGTGCGGGTCGAGGAGACCGGCGGACGCCTGGGCCTGATCACCCCGCTGAGCCACAATTTCTGCGAGGCCTGCAATCGCGTGCGGCTGACCTGCACCGGCACCCTGCACACCTGCCTGGGCCGCGACGACGCCAGCGACCTGCGGGCGGTGATCCGGGCCGGGGCCGACGACGCGGCGCTGGACCGGGCGATCTTCGCGGCCATCGGCGCCAAGCCCGAGGGCCACGACTTCCACATCGACGCCGCCCGGCCGGCGGTGGCCCGCCACATGTCGACGACCGGTGGTTAGGGAGGGCGGCTGAGCATGGCGCGGGTGCTGCTGTTCGGACGGCTGGCGGACCTCGCCGGCTGGCGCGACCGGGCGGTCGAGGCCGTGTCGCTGCGCGGCCTGCGCGAGGTTCTGGCGGGCGCCGACCCGGCGCTCGGCGAGGCCCTGGCCGGCCCCGGCGTGCAGGTGGCGGTCGATAAGGCCATCGTTCGCGGCGAGGCGGTGCTGGCGTTCGGGTCCGAGGTCGCCTTCCTGCCGCCGATGAGCGGCGGATGACCACCCCCTTCAGGATCACCCTCACGGACCAGGCCTTCGAGCCGGGCGCGCTGCTGACCGCCTTCTGCGCCGGCCGCGACGAGACCGGCGCCGTGGCCAGTTTCACCGGCCTGGCCCGGGCCGAGAAGGGCGCGGCCGTGGCCCTGGAGCTGGAGGCCTATCCCGGCTTCACCGACACGGCGATCGCCGCCTTCGCCGACGACGCCCAGGCTCGCTTCGGCCTGCAGGACTACGCCATCGTCCACCGCGTCGGCCGGATCGCGCCGGGCGAGGCGATCGTCTTCGTGGCCACCGCCGCCGTCCACCGCCGCGCCGCCTTCGAGGCCTGCGACTTCCTGATGGACTATCTCAAGAGCCGGGCTCCCTTCTGGAAGAAGGAGCACGGTCCGGACGGCGGTCGCTGGATCGAACCGACGGCTCAGGATAGGACCGACGCGCAGCGCTGGGATTAGGAGACAACAGATGTCGGCAGCCGGTCTCACCCCGGGCGGCGGTATCAAGCCGGACCTTCCGTTCACGCCGGTGCGCGTGGCGATCCTGACCATTTCCGACACCCGTGACGAGGACAGCGACACCTCCGGCCAGGTGCTGGTCGACCGGGTCAAGGCGGCGGGCCATGCGCTGGCCGGCCGGGCGGTGGTCCGCGACGACATCGAGCGGATCCGCCAGACGGTGCGCGACTGGATCGCCTCGGGCCAGGTCGACGCCATCGTCACCACCGGCGGCACCGGCCTGACCGGCCGCGACGTGACGGTCGAGGCCCTGGAGCCGCTGTTCGACAAGAGGATCGACGGTTTCTCGGTGGTGTTCCACATGGTCAGCTACCAGTCGGTGGGCCTCTCGACCCTGCAGTCGCGGGCGACGGCCGGGCTGATCGACGGGGTGTTCGTGTTCTGCCTGCCGGGCAGCAACGGCGCGGTGCGCGACGGCTGGGACAAGGTCATCGCCGCCCAGCTCGACAGCCGCCACAAGCCCTGCAACATGGTCGAGCTGATGCCGAGGCTGCTGGAAAAATGACCCGCCTCACCCACATCGACGACCAGGGCCGGGCCCGGATGGTCGACGTCTCCGACAAGGCCGCGACGGCCCGCGAGGCGATCGCCGTGGGCTTCGTGCGGATGCGTCCCGAGACCCTGGCCCTGGCCATTTCCGGGACCGGCCGCAAGGGCGACGTCCGCGCCGTGGCCGAGATCGCCGGGGTGATGGCCGCCAAGCAGACCTCGAACCTGATCCCGCTGTGCCACCCGCTGGCCCTGTCCAAGGTCGAGGTCTCGGTCGAGCCGGCCGAAGGCGGGCTGGCGGTGATGGCCCGGGTCAAGCTGACGGGCCAGACCGGCGTCGAGATGGAGGCCCTGACCGCCGTGTCGGTGGCCTGCCTGACGATCTACGACATGCTCAAGGCCGCCGAGAAGGGCATGGTCATCGAGGCCGTGCGCCTGGTCGAGAAGACCGGCGGCAAGTCCGGGAACTGGCGGGCGGAGTAGGGCGGCGGGCGAGGAGGGGACACACACTCACTCCTCGCGCCTCATCCAGAGGGCGCACGCCATGGGGTGAGTGTGTGTCCCCGGTCAGGCTCCGACCGTCCGCCGCGCCAGCGCCGGCTGGCCGTGCCGGGTCGCCATGATCTCGCCGATCACCGCCACGGCCACCTCGAACGGCGCCTTGCCGCCCAGGTCCAGGCCGATCGGGGCGCGCAGCTTGGCCAGGTCGCGTTCGCTCAATCCCGCCGCCCGCAACCGGTCCAGCCGTTCGCCCAGCCGCCGCCGCGCGCCCAGCAGGCCGACATAGGGGGCGGGCGAGGGCAGGGCGGCCGCCAGGGCCGCGTGGTCGATCTCCAGGTCGTGGCCGCAGATCGCCACCGCCGTCCAGGCGTCCAGGCCGATGGCGTCCAGGGCCGTGGCGACGGCGTCGCGGCGATAGGCCACACCCGGCAACGGTGGCGGGGCGAGGGGGCCCTTGGGGCGCACCAGGGTGGTCTCGAAGCCCGACTGCACGCCCAGGCTGGCCACGGCCAGGGCCGTCGGGTCGCCGCCCAGCACCACCAGGCGCGGGGTCGGGTCGAAGCGGCGGGAAAAGGCGCCGGCCCAGGCCGCGCCGGGGTCGGGCGCGCAGACCCGCCGCCGGCCGTCGCTGATCCAGGTCGCCGCGACCCGCGCCTGGGCGTGAGCCAAAAGGTCGCGCGCCGCCGCGTCGTCGGGATCCAGCCGCTCGACCAGAATCTCGATCCGCGCGCCGCACAGCAGGCGGATGTCGGGCCAGGGGCTGCCCTCGCCATAGACCAGCCGCCGGGGCTGGCCGTCGGCCAGGCAGGCGCGGGCATGGTCCTCGACATCGGCCTCGATGCAGCCGCCGGACAGGAACCCCGCCCGCGAATCCGTTCCTGACGGGGTTTGGCCGAACACCATCTGCGTGCCGACCGGACGCGGTCCGCCCTCGCCCAGGGCGACGATGGTGGCCAGGGCCGCCGGACCTCGCGCCAGGGCCTGGGCCAGGGCGGGGCGCATGTCGTCGGCCATGCCGTGCAGGGGCCAGTCGGGGTCCATGGCGGCGGCGGGATCGAGGAGCTGCATCGCCGCCGATGTTAACCCCTCGGCAAGTTTCCAGAAACGCCTTCTTCAAACCTTGGCGCGTAACCTCCGGCTCACTGGTGTTCAGTCCGCACGGATTTCCATGTCGCTCACCGTTTCAAAACTCGGTCTTGCCGCCGCCCAGTTCGGACTGGACGGCATGAGCGCGTCGCCGCGCGCCCGCTCGCCCGAGACCGAAGCGCGCGACATCCTGAACATCGCCGCCCGGGCCCAGCTGTCGGTCCTGGACGTCTCGGGCAACTACGGCCGGGCCGAATCCGTGCTCGGCGACCTGATCCCGCGTCCCGTGCCGTTCCGCGTCACCCTGTCGGCGGCCCGCGCCGACCGTGGCCCCGATTTCGTCGAGGCCGAGGCTCGCGCCAGCTTGCGCCGCCTGGGGCTGGAGCGGGCCGACGCCATCATCGTTTCCTCGCCCTCCGAACTGTTCGGCCCGCACGGCGCCGCGGTCTGGGACCGCCTGGCCCGGCTGCGCGACGAAGGCCTGTTCGCCAAGGTCGGCGTCGCGGCCCATGCCAGCGACGACCCGGTCGGCGTCGCCCGCCGCTTCAAGCCCGACATTCTCCAGGCCCCGGCCTCCCTGCTTGACCAGCGCCTGCTGGCCGACGGCTCGCTGGCCCGCATCGCCGGCCTGGGGATCGAGGTGCAGCTGCGCTCGATCTTCCTCAACGGCCTGCTGTTCCTGCCGCCCGACCGCGTCCCCGCCCAGCTGAAGGGGGCCTCGGGCCGCCTGTCGAAGGTGCGGCGGATGATCGCCGAGGGCCGTTCCGATCCGCTGCAGGCCGCCCTGGGCTTCGCCCTGTCGCGCGTCGAGGCCAGCGCCGTCCTGGTGGGCGTGACCTCGGCCGCCGAATTGTCGGCCGTGGTCGCCGCCGCCTCCAGCCCGCCGCCCGACCTGGATTGGGACGACATGGCCATCGACGACCCGGTGGCCCTGGACCCGCGACGTTGGGTCGCCTGACCAAACCGCGAATCGAAGCTCAGCCTTAGAAAAAGGCATCCGGAGCAACGCTAATGATCCTCGCCGTCGTCCAGGCCCGCATGGGCTCCAAGCGTCTGCCCGGCAAGGCCGTGGCGACCCTGCAAGGCGAACCGATGATCCTGCGCCAGCTCGAGCGGCTGCGCGGCGCCCGGCGCCTGACCAAGATCATCGTCGCCACCAGCAGCGACGCCGCCGACGACGGCCTGGCCGGCCTGGTGGTGTCGCGCGGCTATGCCGTGCATCGCGGCGCGGGCAGCGACATCCTCGACCGCATCGCCCGCTGCGCCGAAGCCGCCGGCCCGGTCAGTCACGTGGTGCGGATCAAGGGCGACGCGCCGTTCGTCGACGCCGGAGTGATCGACGAGGCCGTCCATCTGGCCCAGACCAGCGGCGCCGACTACACCTCCAACCGCGTGCGGCGCACCTATCCGGCTGGGCTGGAGGTCGAGGTGATCACCGCCGCCGCCCTGCGCCTCGCCGCCGCCGAGGTCCGCGACCCGCAGGCCCTGATCTCGCCGACCGCCGCCATCCGCCAGCGCCCCGACCGCTTCAGCCAGGCCCACCTGACGGCCCGCCGCGACTGGTCGCACCTTGACTGGCGGGTGAAGACCCCGGCCGACCTGGCCTTCGCGCGCTCGGTCTATGACGCGCTGTACCCGGCCGATCCGGGGTTCTCGATGGGCGACGTGCTGGACCTGGTGGAGAGCCACCAGGATATCGGACGGTTCGCGGCCTAAAGAAAAACCCTCTCCCAGAGGGAGAGGGTTCAGAACGCTACTTCCAAGCCCCATAGGGATCCACCGACGTCTTGCCCAGCGCCTCGGCCACGGCCGGGTGGGTCAGCTGGCCGTTCAGGACGTTGAGGCCCCGCGCCAGGTGGACGTTGGTCTTCAGCGCGTCCAGGCCGTGGTCGGCCAGGGCCAGGCCGAAGGGCAGGGTGGCGTTGCCCAGGGCTTCCGACGAGGTGCGCGGCGCCGCGCCCGGCATGTTGGCCACGCAGTAGTGGACCACGCCGTCGACCGTGTAGGTCGGGTCGGCGTGGGTGGTCGGGTGGCTGGTCTCGAAGCAGCCGCCCTGGTCGATCGACACGTCGACCAGCACCGAGCCCGGCTTCATCTGCTTGAGGTGCTCGCGACGCACCAGCTTGGGCGCGGCGGCCCCGGCGGTCAGCACCGCGCCGATGATTACGTCGGCCTTGAGGATCTCGTCCTCGACCGCCGCCAGGGTCGAATAGCGCGTGAGAATGCGGCCCTGATAGAGGTCGTCCAGCTCGCGCATGCGCGGGATCGAGCGTTCCAGCACCACCACCTCGGCGCCGAGGCCGGCGGCCATGCGGGCGGCGTTGGAGCCGACCACGCCGCCGCCCAGCACCACCACGCGGGCCGGGGGCACGCCGGGCACGCCGCAGAGCAGCAGGCCCATGCCGCCATTGTGCTTAAGCAGGGTCTCGGCGGCGCTGAACACCGCGATGCGCCCGGCCACTTCCGACATCGGGGCCAGCAGCGGCAGGCCGCCGCGCGGGTCGGTGACGGTCTCGTAGGCGATGGCCGCCGCGCCCGAGGCCAGCAGGCCCTCGGTCTGGGCGGGATCGGGCGCCAGGTGGAGATAGGTGAACAGGATGTGGCGGGGCGTCAGGCGCTCCCACTCGACCTTCTGCGGTTCCTTGACCTTGATGATCAGTTCCGCGCCGGCGAACACCGCGTCAGCGTCCGGGGCGATGGTCGCGCCGGCCTTCACATAGACGTCGTCGCTGTAGCCGGCGCCGAGACCGGCTCCGGTCTGGACCAGCACCGAGTGACCGTGACCCACATATTCGCGAACCGCCGTGGGGGTCAGGCCGACCCGGTGTTCGCCCGGCTTGATCTCGGAAGGCACTCCAACGCGCATGATCATCTCCTCCAAATGGTGTTTGACGCTGGTTTACGCCCGGGACCTTGCAGGTTCCCGGGGCATTTCATGTGTCCAGAACCGTGGTATGCAGGAATCCAGCGCCACGGAGCCTTCACGGTGAAAAAAGCTGCGGTCCTTCTCGACGCCTTCGATCGCAAGCTGCTGACCTTGCTCCAGCGTCGGGGCCGGTCCAGCTATGTGGAAATGGCCGAGGCGGTGAATCTTTCCGAATCCGCCTGTCTTCGTCGCGTGCGGGCGCTGGAAGAAGCCGGGGTGATCGGCCGCTACGCGGCGGTGATCGACGAGCGCGCGGTAGGCCTGCCGCTCAGCGTTTTCGTCACCGTCACCCTGTCGTCCCAGGCCGAGGCGACGCTCAGCGCCTTCGAGAAAGCGATCTCCCATGTCCGCGAGGTGGCCGAGTGCTACCTGATGACCGGCGGCTCGGACTATCTGCTGCGGCTGGTGGTGCGCGACGTCGACGACCTGGAGCGGGTCCACGCCCAGGAACTGACCCGCATTCCCGGCGTGGTCCGGGTCAGCTCGTCCATCGCCCTGCGCACGGTGGTCAAACGGGTCGAATTGCCGCTTTGAGATGACTGGAGCATCGTGCGGAAAAGTGGAGGCCGGTTTTCCGCAAAAACGATGCGAAAACAAAAACCGAGAGTAGGCCGCGCGATTCCTACTATCGCGGGGCCTACTCCCGGCCGTTGCCCTCCGGCCGACCTCCAGGACGCCGCGATCCGCCAGAACGTCCGCGACACCGCCGCCCGGCTCAAGGTCGCCGACGGCGTGCTGGCCGAAAAGATCGCCGAGGGGCGACTGAAGATCGTCTCGGCGACCTACGACCTCTCCACGGCCCAGGTGGCGTTCGACGCCTAGGCGCGGTCGGGGACAGGCGCATGCGCCTGTCCCCAGCCCCTCCCCAGTCAAGTCCCGTTGACCCTCCCCCCGGCTTAGGTTCAAGTCCCCCCAACACGCTAAGGTTGGGAGAGCTGGGATGTCGACGGACGAGACGCCGCCGGAAGGTGGTCACGAGCCCAAGACTTCCCGCTGGGACGCTTTCAAGGCCCGCATCCCGTCCGGCCTGAAGTCGCCGCTGGTCGCGGTGGGCGCGATCGCCCTGGCGGTCGGTTTCGGCGGCGGTTTCGCGGCCAGCAAGGTCTCCGAGCTCGGCTGGTTCGGCGGCAAGTCCGAGGTCACGGCCACGGCGTCGAAGGGCCAGGCCTGGTCGCTGTTCGGCAAGCCGCGGGCGGCCGGCGCCCCGCGTCGCGGTATCCCCAAGCCCGAGGGCTTCGCCGTCTGGCAGAGCCGCATCGACAGCACCGGCGCCGCGCCGATGGCCTGTATCCGGATGAGCAAGGCGCTGGATCCGTCCAAGCCCTATGCCGACTTCGTGCTGCTCTCGCCCGACATCGGCCGCCAGCCGGCCGTGCGGGTCAAGGACGACGAGCTGTGCGTCGGCGGCGTCGGCTTCACCGACCACCGCGTCACCCTGCTCAAGGGGCTGCCGGGCAAGAACGGCGAGACCCTGGGGGCCAATGCCGACATCGACTTCACCTTCGGCGAGAAGCCGCCCTATGTCGGCTTCGCCGGCGACGGGGTGATCCTGCCGCGCGAGGAATCCGACGGTGTGGCCCTGGAGACCATGAACGTCTCCAAGCTGGCCATCGAGGTCTGGCGGGTGTCGGACCGCAACCTGGTGCGCAAGTCGATCAGCGCGCCCGATCCGGTCGGCGAGGGCGACTACGCCAGCGACTATGGCGACGACAGCCCCGACGACGAGGGCCGCCAGGTGTGGAAGGGCGTGATCAATGTGGACGGCGCGGCCGGCCAGAAGGCGACCACCGTCTTCCCGCTCGGCGCGGTGCTCAAGGAGATGAAGCCCGGCGGCTATGTGATCAAGGCGCGCGACGCCTCGGGCGGCCGCGATCCGGACGGCGAGGGCGACCCGACCCCGGCCCAGGCTCGCCGCTGGATCATGTTCACCGACATGGCGTTGATCGCCTATGACGGCAGCGAATCCCTCGACGTGGTGGTCCGCTCGCTGAAGACCGCCAAGACCCTGGCCGGGGTGCGCGTCACCCTGGTGGCCAAGGATGGCGAGGACCTGGCCCAGGCCAAGAGCGACGCCGACGGCCGGGTGCGCTTCGCCCGCGCCCTGCTGGACGGCGAGGGCGCGTCGCACGCCAAGATGGTCATGGCCTATGGCGCCGAGGGTGACCTGGCGGTGCTGGACCTCGACCGCTCGCCGGTCGACCTGTCCAAGCAGGGGGTTGGCGGCCGCACCGAGTCGGACGGCGGCCGGGCGGTGGCCAGCGACATCGACGGCTTCCTCTATGCCGACCGCGGCATCTATCGCCCAGGCGAGACGGTGCACCTGACGGCCATGGTCCGCGACCGGCTGGCCAAGGCGGTCAACGACCGCAAGGGCTACATCCTGGTCAAGCGGCCGTCGGGGGTCGAGTTCAAGCGCTATCCGTTCAGCCGCGCCGACGCCGGTGCGGTGCTGGCCGACATCGCCTTGCCGCGCAGCGCGCCGCGCGGCCGCTGGACCGCCGTGCTGATGATGGAGGGCGTCGAGGCCCAGGCCGGCGCCTTCAGCTTCAGCGTCGAGGACTTCGCGCCGCAACGCCTGGCGGTCACCGCCACGGGCCAGGAGTCCGTCCCGGTCGCGGCCGGCCAGGAGCGCAAGATCGACGTCTCGGCCCGCTTCCTCTACGGCGCGCCGGGCGCCGGCCTGCAGACCCAGGGCGAGGCGCGGCTGCGGATCGACAGCGATCCCTTCCCGC
This sequence comes from Caulobacter sp. AP07, assembly GCF_000281955.1. Classification (GTDB taxonomy): domain Bacteria; phylum Pseudomonadota; class Alphaproteobacteria; order Caulobacterales; family Caulobacteraceae; genus Caulobacter. The sequence goes on from NZ_AKKF01000134.1 coordinate 37,836, forward strand.
AGTTCAAGGGCTACGAATGGGGCGACGACCTGTCGCCGTTCGAGGAGAAGTTCATCGAGCTGGGCACGACCGTCACCGACGGTGACGGCCACGCCATCCTCAACCTCGGGACCGGCGACGCCGCCGACACCGCCCAGCCGCTGGTGGCGGCGGTGACCGCTTCGGTGTTCGAGCCCGGCGGCCGTCCGGTCCGCGAGGGGCTGGAGCTGAAGGTGCGGGGCAAGAGCGTCTATTACGGCGTCAAGGTCGAGCAGGGCGACGCCGGCAAGGGCGATCCGCCGGTCAGCCTGGAGATGATCGCGGTCAACGCCGCCGGCGCCCGCGTCGCCTCGACGGCGACCTACACCCTGATCAGCGAGAACTGGAACTATGACTGGTTCCAGCAGGACGGCCGCTGGCAGTGGCGGCGCACCAGCCGCGACGCGGTGGTGGCCAAGGCCACGGTCAATATCGGGGCCGGCCAGCCGGCGCGCTTCAACCGCCGCCTGGGCTGGGGCGACTACCGCCTGGTGGTCGAGGGGCCGGACGGCGCCAAGACCGTCACCAAGTTCTCCTCGGGCTGGGGCTCGCCGGCCAAGGAGGGCGAGGCGCCCGACTTCGTGCGGGTCAGCGCCGGGACCAAGGCCTATGCGCAGGGCGACACGGTGGAGATCGCCCTGAAGTCGCCCTATGCCGGCCAGGTCCAGGTGGCGGTGGCCACCGACCGGCTGATCGACTTCAAGACCCTCAGCGTCGGCGAGAACGGGACGACGGTGAAGTTGAAGACCTCGGCCGCCTGGGGCGGCGGGGCCTATGTGATGGTCACGGTGATCCAGCCGCGCGACCCGGTCAGCTCGCCCAAGCCCAAGCGGGCCCTGGGGCTGATCTATGTGCCGCTCGACCCCAAGGGCCGCAAGCTGACGGTCGACATCGGCACGCCGGCCAAGCTCGACTCCAAGGTCCCCGTCGAGGTGCCGATCAAGGTCCAGGGCCTGGGCTTCGGCCAGAAGGCCAAGGTCACCATCGCCGCCGTCGACGAGGGCATCCTGCGCCTGACGCGCCAGGACAGCCCCGACCCGGCCAAGTGGTACTTCGGCAAGCGGGCCCTGACCCTCAACTACCGTGACGACTACGGCCGCCTGCTCGACCCCAACATGGGCGCGCCGGCCAACGTCAATTTCGGGGCCGACGAGCTGGGCGGCGAAGGGCTGACGGTGACGCCGATCAAGACCGTGGCCCTGTGGTCCGGGATCGTCGAGACAGGGATGGACGGCAAGGCGGTGGTCAAGCTGCCGGCCGCCGACTTCAACGGCGAGCTGCGGATCATGGCCGTGGCCTGGACCGACAATGCGGTCGGCTCGGGCTCCAAGGCCCTGACCGTGCGCCAGCCGGTGGTCGCCGACCTCAACCTGCCGCGCTTCCTGGCCCCCGGTGACAAGCCGATGGCGACGCTGGAACTGCACAATGTCGAGGGCAAGGCTGGGGCCTATACCGTCGAGGCCAACTCGTCGGGCGGCATCGGGGTGGCCTTCAAGAAGGTCATCACCCTGATCCTCGGCCAGCGGATCGCCGAGAAGATCCCCTTCCTGGCGCCCACGGTGACGGGCGTCGGCAAGATCGGCTTCAAGGTCACGGGACCGGGCTTCGACACCTTCAAGGACTACCCGATCCAGACCCGCCTGGGCTGGGGCGACGTGGTGCGCACCACCACCGAGCTGCAGCAGCCGGGGGCGACCTACACGCCCAACGCCCAGCTGCTGGCGGGCCTGGCGGCCGGCGACATCACGCTGCAGGTCAGCTATTCGCCGATCAAGGGCTTCGACCCGGCGGCGATCGCGGTGGCCCTGCAGCGCTATCCCTACGGCTGCACCGAGCAACTGGTCTCGACCGCCTATCCGCTGCTCTACGCCCAGAGCGTCTCCAGCGATCCCAAGCTGAAGCGCACCCCGGCGGTGCTGGCCGGGGCGGTGGGCAAGCTGCTGGACCGCCAGACCCTGGACGGGGCCTTCGGGCTCTGGCGGGTCGGCGACGGCGAGGCCGACGCCTGGCTGGGCGCCTACGCCACCGACTTCCTGGTGGAGGCCAAGGCCCAGGGCGTGGCGGTGCCGGACGAGGCGATGGACAAGGCCCTGAACGCCATGCGCCAGATCAGCCGTCCCGACGGTTGGAGCTCGGTGTCCTACCGCCTGGAATATCCCGGCTGGTGGATGTCGAACGAGGAGGCCTCGAAGAAGGCCACCGAACGCATGCGCCGCCGGGCCTCGGCCTACGCCCTCTACGTGCTGGCCAAGGCCGGGCGCGGCGACCTGGCGCGACTGCGCTGGTGGCACGACGTGCAGATGAAGGACGAGGACCAGCCCCTGGCCAAGGCCCAGGTGGCGGCGGGCCTGGCCCTGATGGGCGACCAGGCGCGAGCCCGCTCGGCCATGCGCCAGGCGGTCAAGTCGCTGGGCTGGCGTGATGAGGCCGACTGGTACCAGAGCCCGCTGCGCGACGTCGCCGCGGTCACCGCCCTGGCCGCCCAGGCCGGCCAGATGGACGTGGCGCGCCAGCTGCAAGGCCGGCTGGAGAACGTGGTCAAGGATCCGGACGCCCTCAACACCCAGGAGCAGGCGGCGCTGCTGTTCGCGGCCAGCCAGTTGCTGAAGGCGGCCGGGCCGATGACCATCGACGCCCAGGGCGTCACCGGCCTGCCCCCGGCCGGCGGTTCGCCGCGCTGGGCGGTGGGCAAGCTGGCCGACGCCCGCTTCACCAACCAGGGCAAGGGCGCCCTGTGGCGGACGGTCAGCGTGCGCGGCACGCCGATCATGGCGCCGGGGGCCGAGAGCAACGGGCTGTCGGTGAGCAAGCGATTGTTCTCGATGAGCGGCGGGGCGATCGATCCGGCGGCGATCCACCAGGGCGACCGGGTGATCGTGCTGGTCTCGGGCTCCTCGCAGCAGGCCCGCTCGATGGCCCTGGTCGTCGACGACGCCCTGCCGGCCGGGTTCGAGATCGAGACCACGCTGGGGGCCGACGACGCCCAGAACGGGCCGTTCAAGTTCCTCGGGACCCTGACCAACCCCGACGTCCAGGAAAGCCGCGACGACCGCTACATCGCCGCGCTGGACCTGGAGGGCAACAAGTCCTTCGCCATGGCCTATGTGGCGCGGGCGGTGACGCCGGGCGAGTTCTTCCTGCCCGGGGCGATCGCCAAGGACATGTACCGGCCGAGCCTGAACGCGCGGTCGGACGCGGGGCGGATCAACGTGGCGCCGGGGCAGTAGCTCAAAAGGTCGTCATCCCCCGACTTGTTCGGGGGACCCAAGCAGGGTCGCCGAGGGATATCGGTTGGCTCGGCTTGGGTCCCCCGCATAAAGCGGGGGATGACGACGGTGGGGGCGTGGTGAAGGCCTAGATCGGCCAGAGCGATATGAATTGATGATCACCACCCCCCGCCTCACCCGCGCCCTCGTCGCCTTCGTCGCCGCCCAGGCCGCGCTGTTCCTGCTGAGCGCCGCCTTTCCGCCCGACATGGCCCGCGCCAAGCGTTCCTCGCCGGTGGTGCTCGACCATCGCGGCGCCTGGCTGCGCGCCCTGCCGGTCGAGGACGGCCGCTGGCGGGTGCGGGCCGATCTCCAACGCACCGACAAGACCTTCCAGAAGCGGCTGATCGCGGTGGAAGACGCGCGGTTCTACGGCCACCTCGGCGTCGACCCCCTGGCCCTGGTCCGGGCCGCCGGCTCGGCGTTGATCCACGGCCGCGTCAGCTCCGGGGCCTCGACCCTGACCATGCAGACGGCCCGCCTGCTGGAGCCTCGGCCGCGCAATCTCGGCTCCAAGCTGATCGAGATGGTCCGCGCCGCCCAGCTGGAGTCGCGGCTGACCAAGCATGAGACCCTGGCCCTCTACCTGACCCTGGCCCCCTATGGCGGCAACCTCGAGGGGGTGCGCGCCGCCAGCCTGGCCTATTTCGGCCACGAGCCGACCAGCCTGACCGACGGCGAACAGGCGCTGCTGATCGCCCTGCCGCAGTCGCCCGAGGCCCGCCGCCCCGACCGCCGCCCCGAGGCCGCCCGCGCCGCCCGCCGCGCCGTGCTCGACAAGATGGTGCGGGCGCACGTGCTGACCGAGGTCGCCGCGGCCGAGGCCGACGCTGAACCCCTGCCCAAGCGCGGCCCGTTCCCCACCTTGGCCTGGCACCTGGCCGGCGAACTGGCCGCCGCCGCGCCGCTCGACCAGCCCAGCGTGGTCTCCACCATCGACGCCGACCTGCAGACCCGGCTGGAGCCGATGGCCGCCGCCGTCGCCGCCGCCCAGGGACCCGACGTCACCGCCGCCATCCTGGTGGTCGAGATCAAGGGCCGGGCGGTGCGGGCCCTGGTCGGCTCGGCCGGGCGCGAGCGGCCCGGCGGCTGGATCGACCTGACCCGCGCCGTGCGCTCGCCGGGCTCGGCCCTGAAGCCGTTCATCTACGCTTTCGCCTTCGACGACGGGACCCTGGCCCCCGACACCCAGATCGACGACGCCGCCACCCGCTTCGCCGACTACCAGCCCGAGAACTTCGACCACGTGTTCCACGACAAGGTCACGGCCCGCGAGGCCCTGGCCTATTCGCTGAACGTCCCGGCCGTCGCCACCCTGGAAAAGGTCGGTCCCGACGTGTTCGCGGCCCGGCTGGAGAACGCCGGGGTGCGGCTGGTGCGGCCGAAGACGGCGATCAAGGCTTCCGGGCTGGCCTTGGCCCTGGGCGGGGCGGGGATCACGCCGCGCGACATGGCCGTGCTCTACGCGGCGCTGGGCGACGGTGGCGTGGCCAAGCCGCTGGCCTTCACCGAGGCGCAGGCCAAGGCGCGCGAGCGTTCGGGCGGCAGCCGCATCGTCCGGCCCGAGGCCGTGGCCCAGGTGCTGGACATCCTGCGCGAAGCCCCGGCCCCGCGCGGCCGCGCCCCTTCGGCCCTGACCCGGGGCGGGCCGGCCATGGCCTTCAAGACCGGCACCTCCTACGGCTTTCGCGACGCGGTGGCGGCCGGGGTGGTCGGCGGCCACGTGATCATCGTCTGGACCGGCCGGGCCGACGGCGGCGCGCGCGGCGGCCTGACCGGCCGCGACGCCGCCCTGCCGCTGCTGTTCGACGTCGCCGACGTGGTCGGGGCCCCGACCATCGCGCCGCGCCCGATCGCCCCGAAGGCCGCGCCCGGCGCGTTGCAGCGGCTGAACCAGGCCTCCGATGGTCCGCGCCTGATCTTTCCGCCGGACGGCGCCACCGTGCAGGTCGACGCGGTCGGGCCGGGGTCTCGCGGCCTGGCGATGGCGGCCGGCGGTGAGAACCTGACCTGGTACGTGGCCGGCCAGCGCCTGGCCGCCGAGCCGGTCAGCGGCAAGGTGATCTGGAAACCGGCCGCGCCCGGCTTCTACCGGCTGCGGGTGGTCGACGACCAGGGTCGGGCGGTCTCGGCGCGGGTGCGGATCAAGGGTTCGATGTCGGACGGGGGGCTGAAGCCATGAAAATCCCGCATGGGGTCCTGCTCGTGGCCTGTCTCTGTCTGGCGTCCTGCGCGTCCAAGGCCGAGAATTGTCGTTTCGGGGAGCGGCGGGTGATCACGGGGACGTGGCACGAAACCTCGGCCGAAGGGGTGGACGCCCTGATGGAGTCCTCGGGATGCCGACCCGTTGGGGCGGGTCGCAAGAAGGACGCGGATCCCCAGCGCTCCACCGCGGCCAGCCCTGGCTAGCGCCGCGAGAATTGCCATTTGGCAGCAAATATCCTATATTCGGCCATATAGGAGTTCAGCCGTGACCCTCGCCACCCTGATCGACACCCAGCCGAAAGCGTTCATCGCCGAGCCGGTCTCCGACAAGGAAGCCGCCGCGATGTTCCGGGCGACGGTGAACCTGCTGCGCCTGTGGGGCGCCACCGATGAGGAGGCCGCGACCCTGCTCGACCTGCCGGTCCGTTCCTACCGGCGCTGGAAGACCGGGCAGATCGGCCGCATCGACCGCGACGGCAAGGCGCGGCTGTCCAACCTGATGGGCGTCCACAAGGCCCTGCGGCTGATCTTCCAGGAGCCGCAGCGCGGCTATGCCTGGGTCAAGGCGCCCAACACCGCGTTCGGCGGCCGCTCGGCCTTGCAGGTGATGCTGGGCGGCGACCTGACCGACCTGATGCGGGTGCGCCGCTATCTCGACGCCGAGCGCGGGGCCTGGTGATCGACCTCGCCGCGATCCCGCGGGCCGACATCGCCTGGCGCGGGGCGGTCCGGATCATCCGCAGCGCCTGGCCGCCGATCGACCTGTTCGAGGACATCGCCGACCCCGCTGACTGGCCGCTGCTGATCGCCGCCGAGCAGAAGACCAATCCGCGGCTGATGGAGACCATCGGCAATCTCGACCTGCTGCCCCAGGACCGCTGGGTGGCCGGGGCGGGGGCCAGCTACCTGATGGCGCCCTTCACCCATGTCAGCCCCGATCGCCCCAGCCGGTTCAGCGCCGGGGCGTACGGCGTGCTCTATTTGGGCGACAGCTTCGAGGTGGCGCTGGCCGAGACCATCCACCACCACCAGCGCTTCATGGCGGCAACCGCCGAGCCGCCGGGCTGGACCTCGCAGTTCCGCGAGATCGTCCTGAACGTCGCTGCGTCGCTGCACGACCTGCGCGGCGGCTCGGCCGACCTTGCCGCGACGCTTTCGCCCGACGACTACGCCGCCAGCCAGTCCCTGGGCGCCCAGCTGCGCGCCAGTGGCTCGGAGGGGGTGGTCTTTCCCAGCGTGCGTCACGCGGGCGGAACCTGCGTCGGGCTATTCTACCCTGATTTGGCGTCAGGCCCCGTGCAGGGTCGGCACCTCGACTATCACTGGGACGGAAGCCGCGTGGACCTGTTCAGGGTCCCGGCGACCGGCGAGGTCTTTCGGATCGAGGACCGGTAGGCAGCCGATCCGGCTATTCGAACATGTCCAGGATGTCCTCGAACAGTTCGCGGCGCCAATCCTCGATATCGACCTTGGAGAGGGCCATGGTTGTCGAGGCCAGGGCCCGCTCGGCGTCGTCGCCCTCCACCGTTTCGATCAAGTCGATGATCTGAAACGCCTCGTGCGCGACCTCCCAGCCACCGTCGATGACGAGATCGACCAGAAAATTCAGGTGATCCGAGCAATCGTAGTGGCCAAGGGCATGGACCAGGGTTCCGCGATCGTTGCGCAGGTCCGGGCGACCGATCATGCGGATCAGCACCTCGGCCAAGCGGGGCGTCTTGCTCTCGGCTAGACGCAGGGCGAGCGCGTTGCGGGCCTTGCCGTCGGATAGCGTCTCCAGCGTTTCCAGGTCCGCAGCGTTTGGGGAGACCATGGTCGAGCTACCCCTCACCCCGCCCCGCTGGCCACCCGTTCGTAGTCGTCCAGGCTCGAAATCCCGACGTTCAGGTCGGTGACCAGGCCGTTGGCCAGCGAATAGACCCAGCCGTGCACCGACAGGCTCTGGCCCCGCGCCCAGGCGTCCTGGACGAAGACGTCGGAGGCCACGTTGCGGACCTGGCGGATGACGTTCAGCTCGCACAGGCGGTTGAGGCGGGCCTTCTCGTCGGGCAGGGCGTCGAGCTCGTGCCGGTGCTCGGCGTGGACCTCGCGGATCGGGTGCAGCCAGTGGTCGACCAGGCCGCGCCGCTTGCCGTCGATGGCCGCCGCCACGCCGCCGCAGCCGTAGTGGCCGACGACCATCACGTGCTTGACCTTGATCACGTCGACCGCGAACTGCAGCACGCTGAGGTAGTTGGCGTCCTGCGGCGGAGCCAGGTTGGCGACGTTGCGGTGGACGAACAGCTCGCCGGGATCGAGGCCGACGATCTCGTTGGCCGGCACCCGGCTGTCGCTGCAGCCGATCCACAGATATTCCGGGCTCTGTTGGCCTTCCAGGCGCTTGAAGAACTGCGGGTCGGCTTCGGTCTTGCGCAGCGACCAGGCCAGGTTGTTGCTCTTGAGGTCTTCAAGCATGGATCGCATCCGGCTGGAGGTCGGGGTGGGCGGCGGCGAAGGCCGGGTGTTCGGCGGCCCGCGCGGCGGCGGCGCGCAGGGCTGGGAACGGGGCCAGGTCCACCTTGAACCGCTCGGCGTTGTAGACCTGGGGGACCAGGCAGCAGTCGGCCAGGCCGGGCGCGTCGCCGAACGCGAAGCCCCGGCCGTGGCGGGCGATCAGCGGCTCCAGGGCCGTGAAGCCGTCGGTGATCCAGCGATGCACCCAAGCGTCGCGGGCCGGCTCGTCGACGCCGAGCTTGGCCAGGGCCCGCAGGATGCGCAGGTTGTTCACCGGGTGGATGTCGCAGGCGACGATCTCGGCCATGGCCCGCACCACAGCCCGGTCGAACGGGTCGGCCGGCAGCAGGGCCGGGGCGGGGACGGTCTCGTCCAGCCATTCCAGGATCGCCAGGCTCTGGGTCAGCGTCCTGCCGTCCACTTCAAGAGTCGGCAAAAGCCGCTGGGGGTTGAGCGCGGCATAGGCCGGCTCATGGTGCTGGCTGGTGACCAGATTGACCGGCGCGTAGTCGTAGGCCAGGCCCTTGAGGTTCAGCCCGATCCGCACCCGATAGGGCGCGCTGGCTCGCCAGGTGCTGTGCAGGGTGAGCTTCATCGGGACCGCCTCAGACGATGGTGAAGTCGAGCTGGCCGACGCCCTCGACCGCGCCCTCGACCCGGTCGCCGCGCCCGATGGCGGCGACGCCCTCGGGGGTGCCGGTGAAGATCAGGTCGCCTGCCGCCAGGGTCCAGAGCTTGGAGGCCTCGGCGATGATCTCGGGGATCGTCCAGATCATGTCCGCGATCTGGCCGACCTGACGCTCCTGGCCGTTGACCGACAGGCGGATGGCGCCGTCGACGCTGGCCTTGTCGACCGGGCGGATGGCCGAGATCGGGGCGCTGGCGTCGAAGCCCTTGGCGGCGTCCCACGGCTGGCCCTTGGCCTTGGCGGCGGCCTGCAGGTCGCGGCGGGTCAGGTCGACGCCCACGGCGTAGCCGAACACATGGTCCATCGCCGCCTCGACGGCGATGCCGGCGCCGCCCGACTTCAGGGCCACCACCAGTTCGATCTCGTGGTGCAGGTCGTGGGTCGCGGACGGGTAGGGGACGTTGCCCGGGCCCAGCAGCGCCACCACGGCGTCGGCCGGCTTGGCGAAGAAGAACGGCGGGTCGCGCTCGTCGCCGCCCATCTCGCGCCGGTGGGCCGCGTAGTTGCGGCCGACGCAGAGGATGCGGCGCACCGGGAAGACGACGTCGCCCCCCTCAACCGGAACCGTGGACGGGGCGGGCGGGGGAAAGGCGAAGTGCGTCATGCCGCCTGATTAGACCCAAACCCGCGCCGCCAAAAGTCTCCCGCGCGAAAAGGCCTTCGCCGGGCCACGATCTTGAAACATCCAGGGCAAGCAGGCCGCATAAACGTTCTTTCACTTGCCCCGAGACCTGACGACGAGTCATGACGGGTAACCAATTGTGGCGAAAACCCGCCGCGCCGAAATCGAAGGGGGCCTCGGACCGACGATGCTGATCATCGAGAACCTGACCCACGTCTATGCCAATGGCGTGAAAGCCCTCGATGAGGTCAGCCTGACGATCCCGCGCGGCATGTACGGCCTGCTCGGCCCGAACGGCGCCGGCAAGTCGACCCTGATGCGCACCGTCGCCACCCTGCAGGCCCCGACCTCGGGCCATATCCGCTTCGACGACATCGACGTGCTGAAGTCGCCCGACCTGCTGCGGCGCACCCTGGGCTACCTGCCGCAGGACTTCGGCGTCTATCCGCGGGTCAGCGCCTACGACATGCTCGACCATATGGCGGTGCTGAAGGGGATTTCCGGCGCCAAGGAACGCAAGGACGTCGTCGAGAGCCTGCTCCACCAGGTCAACCTGTGGACCGTGCGCAAGAAGGCCATCGCCGGCTTCTCGGGCGGCATGCGCCAGCGGTTCGGCATCGCCCAGGCCCTGATCGGCGACCCGCGCCTGATCATCGTCGACGAGCCGACCGCCGGCCTCGACCCCGAGGAGCGCAACCGCTTCCTCAACCTGCTGGCCGAGATCGGCGAGAACGTGGTGGTCATCCTCTCGACCCACATCGTCGAGGACGTGTCGGACCTCTGTCCGGCCATGGCGATCATCTGCGACGGCCGCATCGTCAAGGAAGGCGCCCCGGCCGCCCTGGTCACCCAGCTCTCGGGGCGCATCTGGCGCAAGACCATCGACAAGGCCGAGCTAGAGGACGCCAAGGCCCGCTACCAGGTGATCTCCACCCGCCTGCTGGGCGGTCGCACGGTGATCCACATCCTGGCCGACCAGGATCCGGGCGACGGCTTCGGCCGGGTCGAGGGCGGGCTGGAGGATGTCTATTTCTCGACCCTCTCCACAACCCGGTGCGCGGCCTAGGACGCGTGGGGATGTTCGGAAAAGTCGCCGCCTTCGAGTTCCGCTACCAGGCGCGCCAGCCGGTCTTCTGGGTCGGGGTGATCATCTTCTTCCTGCTGGCCTTCGCCACGGTCGCCGCGCCGAACATCGTCCAGCTGGGCTCCACGGCCAACGTCCACAAGAACGCCGCGTCGGTGATCGCCAACGCCCACCTGTTCTTCGCCATCGTCTACATGTTCGTCACGGCCGCCTTCGTGGCCAACATCATCGTCCGCGACGAGGACACCGGCTTCCACGGCATCCTGCGGTCTACGCGGCTGTCGAAGTTCGACTACCTGTACGGCCGGTTCACCGGCGCCTTCGCGGCGGCGGCCCTGTCGTTCCTGGCGGTGCCGGTCGGCATGGCCCTGGGCGCGGCCATGTGGTGGGTCGACCCCGACAGCGTCGGCCCCTTCGTCCTCTCCCACTACCTGTTCGGCTATTTCGTCCTGGCCCTACCGTCGCTGCTGCTGACCTCGGCGGTGTTCTTCTCGCTGACCACCCTGACGCGGTCGATGATGTGGACCTATGTCGGCGTCATCGCCTTCATGGTGCTGTCGTCGGTCGGCGCGACCCTGCTGCGCCAGCCGGGGCTGGAAAAGGTCGCCGCCCTCTGGGAGCCCTTCGGCGGCGGGGCCTTCGGCCTGGCGACCCGCTACTGGACGGCCGCCGAGCGCAACGCCCAGCTGCCGCCTCTGGCCGGCTTCCTGCTGGCCAACCGCCTGCTGTGGACCGGCGTCGCCCTGGTCATCATCGCCGCCGCCTACTGGCTGTTCGACCTGCGCAAGGGCGACGGCGCCGCCAGGGTCAAGCGCGACAAGTCCGACGCCGACATCCCGCGCGCCGCGACCGAGGTCGCCCGCGCGACCCCCACCTTCGGAACGGCCACCCACCTGGCCCAGCTGTGGGCCCGGGCCCGGCTCGACGCCCGGCAGGTCTTCCTCAGCCCGGCCTATCTGGTGCTGCTGGGCCTGGCCGGGGTGCTGTCGGTGCTCAATCTCTGGCACGTCGCCGACGACGGCCTCTATGGCGGGGCGATCTATCCGGTGACCCGGGCGATGATCGGCTCGCTGGAAGGCGTCTTCCCGTTCATCAGCCTGATCATCGCCTCGTTCTACGCCGGCGAACTGGTCTGGCGCGAGCAGGAGCGGCGGACCCACGAGCTGATCGACGCCACACCGATCCCCGACTGGGCCTTCGTGGTCCCCAAGACCCTGGCCATCGGCCTGGTCCTGGTCTCGACCTTCGTGATCGCCGCGCTGATGGCCATCACGATCCAGCTGATCAAGGGTTACACCCATCTGGAACTGGTGAACTACCTGTTCTGGTGGGTGCTGCCCCAGGCCGCCGACTGCTTCCTGCTGGCGGTGCTGGCGGTGTTCCTGCAGGTGCTGTCGCCGCACAAGTTCGTCGGCTGGGGCCTGATGGTGCTGTACATCATCGCCACCATCGTCGCGTCCAGCTACGGGCTGGAGCACAACCTCTACATCTATGACGGGACCTCGCCCGTGCCGCGCTCCGACCTCAACGGCCTGGGGCGGTTCTGGATCGGCGCCTGGTGGTTCCGGCTCTACTGGGCGGCCTTCGCGACGGTGCTGCTGGTGCTGTGCCACGTGTTGTGGCGACGCGGGACCGAGACCCGGCTGAGGCCCCGGCTGCTGGCCCTGCCGCGTCGCCTCTCGGGCCGTTCGGGCCTGGTGGCCGGCGCCGCCCTGATGGTGTTCCTCGGCGTCGGAGTGTTCATCTACATGAACACCAACGTCTGGAACCAGTACCGCACGACCCTGAGCAACGAGCGCTGGACCGCCGACTACGAGAAGGCCCTGCTGCCGTTCGAGACCACGCCCCAGCCCAAGATCGTGGCGGTCAAGCTGGACGTCGACATCCGCCCGCACATGCCGCGCATCGACACCAAGGGCGTCTACGAGATCGAGAACCGCACCGGCAAGCCGCTGCGCGAGATCCATGTCCGCTTCGACCGCGACCTCAAGGTGCTGGCCCTGTCGATCCAGGGGGCCCGGCCCAAGCGCACCTTCGAGCGCTTCAACTACCGGATCTTCGCCTTCGACACCCCGATGCAGCCGGGCGAGCGGCGCTCGATGTCGTTCAGCACCGCCCGGGTCGAGTTCGGCTTCCGCAACAGCGGCCCCGACATCAGCATGGTCGACAACGGCACCTTCATCAACGACCAGCAGCTGGCCCCGTCGCTGGGCATGGACCGAAGAGGGCTCCTGAACGACCGCACCAAGCGGCGCAAGTACGGCCTGCCGCCGCAACTGCGGATGGCCAAGCTGGGCGACGCGGCCTCGCGCGAGTTCAACGGCCTGCGCCGCGACAGCGACTGGGTGACCGCCGACATCACCGTCACCACCGACGCCGACCAGACCCCGATCGCGCCGGGCTACAAGGTGTCGGAGAAGGTCTGGTTCGAGCCGGCCAAGAGTGGCGGACCGGTGACCAAGGCCGGCGACCGGCGCACGGCGCGGTTCGTCACCGAAGCGCCGATCCTGCACTTCTTCTCGATCCAGTCGGCCCGCTACGCGGTCAGGACCGAGCCTTACAAGGGCGTGCAGCTGTCGGTCTACTACGACCCGCCGCATGGCTGGAACGTCGACCGGATGCTGGCTTCGATGAAACGGTCGCTGGACTACGACCAGGCCAATTTCAGCCCCTACCAGTTCCGCCAGCTGCGCTACCTGGAGTTCCCGGGCTACGGCGACTTCGCCCAGTCGTTCGCCAACACCATCCCGTGGTCCGAGAACCTCGGCTTCATCTCCAAGTACGACGACCCGAGCAAGATCGACATGGTCACCTATGTCGGGGCCCACGAGATCGCCCACCAGTGGTGGGCCCACCAGCTGATCGGCGCTGACCAGCAGGGCGGCGCGGCGCTGAGCGAGACCCTGGCCCAGTACTCGGCCCTGATGGTGATGAAGAAGACCTATGGCGAGCCGATGATCCGCAAGTTCCTCAAATACGAACTGGACCGCTACCTGCGGGCCCGGGGCGGCGAGGTGATCGAGGAACTGCCGCTGCGCCAGGTCGAGGACCAGCCCTACATCTACTACAACAAGGGCTCGCTGGTGATGTACCGCCTGGCCGAGGAGATCGGCGAGGACAACGTCAACGCCGCCCTGCGCGAGATGCTGGCCGCCTACGCCTTCAAGGGCCCGCCCTATCCCACCACCCTGGAACTGGTCGCCGCCCTGCGTCGCCACGCCCCGGCCGACAAGCAGGCGCTGATCACCGACCTGTTCGAGAAGATCACGCTCTACGACCTGAAGACCCAGTCGGCGCGGGCCAGCATGCGCCCCGACGGCCGCTACGACGTGACCCTGGTGGTCGAGGCCCGCAAGCTCTACGCCCAGGGCCGCGGCCAGGAGAAGGAAGCGCCGATGAGCGAGCCGATGGATGTCGGCCTGTTCTCGCTGGAGCCGGGCAAGAAGGGCTTCGGGGCCGACAAGGTCATCGCCCTGGAGCGCCGGACCATCCGCTCGGGAACCCAGACCCTGACCTTCGTGACCAAGGTCGCGCCGAAGGCGGCCGGGGTGGACCCCTACAACATCGTCATCGACCGCAACGGCGACGACAACGTCATCAAGGTCGAGGCCCAGTGAATCCGCACGAACCGAAGCTGGACGCGGCGGCGCTGAACGCCTTCCTGTCGGGGGCCTTCCCGGAGGCCGACGCCGACCTGATGCCGAAGGTGGTCGAGGTGGCGGCGGGTCGGGTCCTGGTGCGCCAGGCCTTCGCCAGCCGGGCCCTGCGGCCGGGCGGCCTGATCTCGGGACCCACCCAGATGGCGCTGGCCGACATGGCGGCCTACGCCCTGGTGCTGGCCCATATCGGCGAGGTGGCGATGGCGGTGACCACGTCCCTGACCATCCACTTCCTGCGCGGGGCCAAGCCGGGCGACCTCCATGCGGAGGCCAGCCTGCTCAAGCTCGGCCGCCGCATCGCGACGGCCGATATCCTGATCTGGTCGGAATCGCGCCAGCGGGCCGCCGCCAAGGCGACGGTCGCCTACGCGATTCCGTAAGGGGACGCGGTTTCTGAAGGTGTCGGGGGAGAAGAACATGGCCGAAGCGCCGCTGAACGGCCTGCGGGTGATCGAAATGGGCTCGCTGATCGCCGGCCCGTTCTGCGGCCAGGTGCTGGGCGATTTCGGCGCCGAGGTCATCAAGCTGGAGGACCCCAAGGCCGGCGATCCGATGCGCCAGTGGGGCCGCACCAAGCCCAAGGGCCATTCGCCGTGGTGGCCGGTGATCGGCCGCAACAAGAAGTCCGTCACCCTGGACCTGCGCACCCCCGAGGGCCGCGACGTCGCCCGCGCCCTGATCGCCAAGGCCGACGTGGTGGTCGAGAACTTCCGCCCCGGCACGCTCGAAAAATGGGGCATGGGCTATGACGCCCTGGCCGCGACCAATCCTGGCCTGGTGATGGCGCGGGTCTCGGGCTTCGGTCAGACGGGTCCCTATTCGCACCGCGCCGGCTACGCCCTGATCGGCGAGGCGATGGGCGGCCTGCGCCACATCACCGGCGAGCCCGACCGGCCGCCGGCCCGGGCCGGAATCTCGATCGGCGACAGCCTGGCCGGCCTCAACGCCGCGCTGGGGACGATGATGGCGATCCACGCCCGCCACGGCACCGGCCAGGGCCAGGTGGTCGACGCGGCGATCTACGAAAGCGTGCTGACGGTGATGGAGAACCTGATCACCGAATACGACCTGTCGGGCTATGTGCGCGAGCGCTCCGGCGCGATCCTGCCCGGCATCGCGCCGTCCAACGTCTACCCGACCCGGGGCGGCGAGCTGATCCTGATCGGCGCCAACCAGGACACCCTGTTCAAGCGCCTGTGCGAGGTGATGGGCCGGCCTGAACTGGCCCAGGACGCGCGCTATCACGACCACGCGGCGCGCGGCGCCAATCAGGTCCAGCTCGACGCCACGATCGGCGGCTGGACCGTCGAGCACGACATCGAGACCTTGCTGCCCCTGCTGGAAGACGCCGGCCTGGCCGTCGGCCGGGTCTATCGCGCGCCGGACATGCTCAAGGACCCGCAGTTCATCGCCCGCGAGTCGATCGTCGAGGTGGCCCACCCGGTGTTCGGGACCGTGAAGATGCAGAACGCCTTCCCGCGGCTATCGGACACGCCGGGCGGCGTGCGCTGGCCGGGCCCGGGCCTGGGCGAGCACACCGACGCGGTGCTGCGCGAGGTGGCGGGGCTGTCGGACGAGGCGATCGCCGGGTTGCGGGAACGCGGAGTGGTTTGATCCTGGACTCTCTCCCTCCCCCCTGCGGGGAGGGTGGCCTCCGAAGGAGGTCGGGTGGGGGTCCGGTGCAGGGTGTTTGAGCGCCTTGGGGCGGCGAAGCCCACCCACCAGCTTCGCTGGTCCCCCCTTCAAAACCCGATAGCTCAGCGGTGAACCGCGTGAGGCCGCCAAGCCGCGCCCACGGCTCGGGACATGCCCATGGGCATGTCCCCGACGGTTCTCCTCCCCCTGTGGGGGAGGGCCTGTCACCCCCGTCCCGTCACCGAGGCCAGGGCCCGGGCGATCTGGTGGACGTTGTAGGGCTTGCGGACGATCGGGGCGTCGAAGCCCATGGGGGCGGCCTTGTCGGCATAGCCGGTGGCGAACACGAACGGCCGGCCTTCGCGGCGCAGCACCTCGGCGACCGGGGCCACCGACTGGCCGTTGAGGTCGGCGTCCAGCACCGCGGCGTCGAACGACAGCTCCAGCATCTGCAGGGCCTCGGACAGTTCGGCCGCGCAGCCGACCACCTCGACCCCGGAATCCTCCAGCCCCGCCTCCAGCTCCATGGCCAGCAGCAGCGAATCCTCGACGATCAGCACCCGCAAGCCCGCGATGTCGCCGGCCCTGAAGGTGTCGGCGCCGCCGCCCAGGGTCTCGACGATGCGCTCGCTCTCCGGGGCGGCCGGTTCGGGCTCGGGCGTGTCGACCAGGGCGTCGGCCGCCGCGTGGATCATCGCCGTGACGCCGCTGCGCCGGTATTCGATCGTCGCCCGGCCCTTCAGTTCGCGACCGACCACGTCCTCGATCAGGGTGGCGCCGAAGCCGCGCTTGTCGGGCGGCGAGGTCATCGGACCGCCGGTCTCCAGCCATTCGAGGTTGAAGCCGCCGTCGGGCGCCGCGCGCCAGACCACCTCGACCCGGCCGCTCTCGGCCGACAGCGACCCGAACTTCACGGCGTTGACCGCCAGTTCGTGCAGGGCCAGCGACAGGGCGGCGGCGGCGCGGGGCGTCAGGAACAGTTCGGGCCCGTCCCAGCGGGTCTGGTTGGGGGCCAGGCCGCCCAACTCGGCGGCGGCGATCCGCGCCAGGGTGGCGCCGCGCCAGCGGGCGGCGCTGAGCAGGTCATGGGCCGAACTCATCGACTTCAGCCGCGCGGCGAAGGTCTTGAGGAACCCGTCCAGCGACGAGGCCTTGCGGGCCGACTGCCCGGCCACCGCCTGCACGGCGGCCAGGATGTTCTTGATCCGATGGTCCAGCTCGGTGAGCAGGTTTTCGCGCTGGTCATCGGCGTCGCGGCGGGCGGTGATGTCCTGCACCACGCCGATATGCCGGATGGGCTTGCGGTCGCCGTCGAACACCAGGACCCCGGCCGCGCGGATCCACACCGTCCGGTCGGGATTGGCCGACAGGGGCCGGAACTCGACCTCGTAGCGCCCGCCCTCCGCAAGCTGGGCCTCGACGCTGGCGCGGGTCTCGGCGCGGTCGTCGAGATGGATGAAGTCGTAGAGCGCCTGGCTGGTCGCGGCGGGGTGGTCGCCGGCCGGGGCGTCCATGATCTTGGCCATGCGCGGGCTGATCCGCATCAGGTGGGCCGTCATGTCCCACTCGAACTCGCCCAGTTCGGCGGCGGCGAGGGCCAGGGCGATGCGTTCGCTGTCCAGCGACCGTTCGGCGGCGTTGCGCGCGGTTTCGGCGTCGTGCAGCAGCTCTTCCATGGCCAGGGCCGCCAGGTCGGCCAGGGCCCGTGTCAGGTCGCCGTCGATCGCCGGGCGGGGCTTGTCGTCCTCGACCGTCAGCAGGCCGATGATCTGGCCGTCGGGATCCTTGAGCGGGGCGCAGGCGAAGAAGCGGGTGTCGGCGGCGAACGGCCGGATCGCCGGGGCGGGATCGGCGGCGAGATCGAGATTGGTGACGACCCCGCAATCGCGCAGGCGCGCCTCGAGCCCGGCCGGCCGGGGTTCCTCGACCTGGTCGAAGCCCACCTTGGCCTTCAGCCAGATCCGGTCTTCGCCGATCAGGCGAATGGCCGCTCTCGGCGCGTTGAACAGGCGCGAGGCGATGCGGACGATTCGGTCGAAACGCGGGTCGGCCGGGTCGCCGTTCAGGGCGCGAAGGGCGGTGAGGGCGCGCAGCCGGCGCGCCTCTTGATCATCCGCCAGCGTTCCGCCCGCATCGTCCATGAACGGACCATAGACCGGGTTCGCGCGGCGCGCGAGATCGATAAAGTCCAGGCGGCGATCATCCCCTGTGGTGAAGCTCCAACCTTGGCGCTACAATGGAACTCGTGGCCTTGGCTTCGCGTTGAGCGGGCGCAGCTTCGCAGCTGTCCGCCCCCCAGAAGCTTGAGCCGCGAACCGGAGATTCCCATGCCCGACAACGCCCTGAACCCCGCCCTCAAGGAGGCCAGCAAGGCCTCCGCGAACGCCGGCGCCGCCCTGGATCACGCCGAACGCAGCTTCGGCGAAGCGGCCTCGGCCGCCAAGGCCAATTTCAACGACGCCGCCGCCGCCGCCAAGGTCAACCTGGCCGACGCCGCCAAGCGCATCGAGCACTCGCTCACCCAGGGCCTCGAAACCCTGCGCGCCCAGACCCGCACCTATACCGACACCGCCGGCCAACAGGTCGACGAAGCCCAGCGCTATGTCGCAGAGCGCGTTCGCGAGCGGCCGATCACCGCCACCCTGGCCGGCCTCGGCGTCGGCGTCCTGCTGGGCCTGCTGCTGGCCGGAAACCGCGGCGGCCGCGACAAGTGATCTTTGAAAAGACCCTGACGACCCTGGCGGCGGCCGCGGCGATCGCCGCGGCCGCCGC
>NZ_AKKF01000135.1 GCF_000281955.1 Caulobacter sp. AP07
CGCCGCGACCGGCCCTTCGGCTGATCGCGGCTTCGATGTCTATCGACCCCTCCCCCGACCTCCTTCGGAGGCCACCCTCTCCCACAAGGGGAGAGGGATCAGGCTCAGTTCATCCCCGCCCGCACCTGCGACCGCAGCACGTCGATCGGGGCCAGGCCCGCGTCGGTCTTGAAGTGCCAGTAGGTCCAGCCGTTGCAGGCCGGGGCCGACTGCACCAGGGCGCCGACCTTGTGGATCGAGCCGGACAGGTCGCCCACGGTGATCGAGCCGTCGGCCCGCACCTTGGCGGCGTGCGAGCCCTTGGCGCAGTACAGGGTGTCGCCCGGATTGAGCAGGCCGGCCTCGACGATGTTGCCGAACGGCACGCGGGGTTCGGAGCGCTTGGAGCCCATGACGTCCAGATCTTCCGGCGCGATCGGCACGACCTTGGCGATGCGGGCCTTGGCGTGCTCGATATAGTCGGCCTCGCGCTCGATGCCGACGAAGCGGCGGCCCAGGCGCTTGGCGGCCGCGCCGGTGGTGCCCACGCCGAAGAACGGGTCCAGGATCACGTCGCCCGGCTTGGTGGTCGACAGGATCACCCGGTAGAGCAGGGCTTCCGGCTTCTGGGTCGGGTGGGCCTTGGCGCCGTCGGCCCCCTTGATGCGCTCCTCGCCGGTGCACAGCGGAATGGTCCAGTCCGAGCGCATCTGCACCTCGTCATTGGCCATCTTCAGGGCGTCGTAATTGAAGGTGTAGCGCTTGGCCGCCTGGCTCTTGGAGGCCCAGATCAGGGTCTCGTGGGCGTTGGCGAAGCGGGTGCCCTTGAAGTTGGGCATCGGGTTGGACTTGCGCCAGATCACGTCGTTGAGGATCCAGAAGCCCAGGTCCTGCACCGCCACGCCGACGCGGAAGATGTTGTGATAGCTGCCGATCACCCAGATCGCGCCGTCGTCCTTCAGCACCCGGCGGGCGGCTTTCAGCCATTCGCGGGTGAAGCGGTCGTAGGCGGCGAAGCTCTCGAACTGGTCCCAGTGGTCGTCGACCGCGTCGACCTTGGAATTGTCCGGTCGCAGCAGGTCGCCGCCCAACTGCAGGTTATAGGGCGGATCGGCGAAGATCAGGTCCACGGACTTCTCGGGCAGGGCGTTCATCGCCTCGATGCAGTCGCCCTGGATGATGGTTTCAGGCCCGAAGGACATGTCCGCTTCCCGTCAAAAACACTGAGCGGAATCATGAGTCTTGATGGTTACGCTGGGGTGAACGGGCATGGTTACCCGCCCGTTAACCCCGCCCGAAACCTGTGGAATGAGTCCGATCGGACTCAGAAATCGCCGGCGGGACGCGTTTGGCCTTGATGTTCTTGTATTGTTCTGAAAGGGTTCGAGGCAGGAACGCGAGGGCGCCATGGCGGTCATCCGAGGCTATATCGCCGCCAGCCTGGACGGCTACGTGGCCGACGCCGCGGGCGGAGTGGACTGGCTGGCGCCCTATGCGGCCGTCGACGGCGGCTACCGCGACTTCATCGACCAGGTCGGCACGGTGGTGATGGGCCGGCGCACCCACGATCAGATTCCCAGCCTCGGCCTGGGTTGGCCCTATGCCGGCAAGCGCGGCCTGGTGGTGACCTCCGGACCCGGCGCCAGCGTCCAGCCCGGGACGCGGTTCTGGACCGCCGGCCTGCCGGCCCTGATCGGCTGTCTGCGCGACCTGGACGACGGCGACGCCTGGGTGGTGGGCGGCGCGACGCTGCTGGCGGCGATGATCGCGGCCGGGGCGCTGGACCGGCTGGAACTGCTGGTCGCGCCGCTGCTGCTGGGCGAGGGGACACGGCTGTTTCCGCCGCCGGTGCGCGGGCTGAAGGGCATGGCGCTCAACCGCGTCGAGGCGCTGGAGCGGGGGATGGTGCGGCTGGACTATGGGCTGAGCTATCGGCCGGTCAAAAGATCCGCCGCCGCACAACCTCCGTCATCCCCCGGTCTATCCGGGGGACCCAAGCTGGATCAGCCACCTCGGCTTGGGTCCCCCGAACAAGTCGGGGGATGACGACGTGAGGGGCGTCGGGGATGACGGTTTGGGTCGCTAGTCGCCCAGCTCCCCCGCCAGCGCCAGCTTGACCGGCGCCCAGCCCATCCGGTGGATCGGCGACGGGCCCAGGCGGCGCAGGCCCTCGACATGGACGGCGGCGTGGTAGCCCTTGTGACCGGCGAAGCCGTAGCCGGGATAGACGGCGTCCATCTCGACCATGATCCGGTCGCGGGCTTCCTTGGCCAGGATCGAGGCGGCGGCGATCGAGCACGACAGGCTGTCGCCCTTGATCACCGTCTTGACCGCGCAGGGCAGCTTGAAGGCGTAGTTTCCGTCCACCAAGGCGAAGGCCGGCGCGACCGCCAGGCCCTCGACGGCCCGGCGCATCGCCAGGCCGGCGGCATGCAGGATGTTGAGTTCCTCGATCTCCTCGGTGCTGGCCAGGCCCACGCACCAGGCGATCGCTGTGTCCTTGATCTCGATCTCCAGGGCCGCGCGGGCCTTGGCGGTCAGCTTCTTGGAATCGTTGAGGCCCTTGGGGATCCGGGCCGGATCGAGGATCACCGCCCCGGCGCTGACCGGCCCGGCCCACGGACCCCGGCCGGCCTCGTCCACGCCGCAGACCAGGCCCGGGCCGCAGGCGGCTTCCAGCATCATGTCGGGGCCGGCGAGGGCTTTGGCGGGGGACTTGGGCATGACGGCGGTTTAGGCGGATTTGGTGGGAATGGGAATCCTGAAGCCGGGTCCCATTCATATCAACCGTCATCCCGGGCCTTGTGCCCGGGACCCCTCTGTCCGCCGCAAGGGCAGGGGGTGTGGCGCGCCAGCGCGCCAATGCACTTCACTGTCGGCTGAACCAGGGGTCCCGGGCACAAGGCCCGGGATGACGGTTGAGAAGTGAGGCGGAGTAGAAGGCCCCTACCGCGCCAGCTTGCGGCATTCCTCATGCCGGAAGCACGTCGTGAAGTGGTCGTTCACCAGCCCCGTGGCCTGCATGAAGGCGTAGACGATCACCGGGCCGCAGTACTTGTAGCCCCTGGCCTTCAGCATCTTGGCCATGTCGACGGCCAGGGGCGTCTGGGCCGGGACGCCGGTGGCGGCGGTCCACTGGCTCTGGATCGGCGCGCCGCCGACCATGTCCCACAGCAGGGTTCCCAGGTCCTCGCCGCGATCGCGCATGTCGCAATAGATCTTCGCGCCGGAGATCGCCGCGTCGATCTTGCCGTTCGAGCGGATGATGCCAGCGTCGGCCATCAGCCGGGCGCGGTCGGCCTCGCCGAACCGGGCCACCTTGTCCGGGTCGAAATTGGCGAAGGCGGCGCGGAACGCCTCGCGCTTGCGCAGGATGGTGATCCACGACAGCCCGGCCTGGAAGCCGTCCAGCACCAGCTTCTCCCACAGGGCGCGGGAGTCGTACTCCGGCACGCCCCATTCGGTGTCGTGATAGGCCTCGTAGAACGGGTCGCCGTTCATGCCGCGCCAGGTGCAGCGTTGGATCTCGGTCATGGGGCGGAGCTTGGCTTAGGTCGCCGATGATTTCCAGAACTTTTCAGGAACACCCTCCGTCGTCATCCCCCGACTTGTTCGGGGAACCCAAGCCGAGCCGGCGGCGGCGTTCTTGCGAGATGTCAGCCGCCGCTTGGGTCCCCCGCATAAAGCGGGGGATGACGAACGTGAGTTAGGATGCCGGCGTCGGCGCCGGAACCCACGCCGGCCAGTCCACCGTCACCGCCCGTCCGTCCGCCGTCAGCGCCGCGCCGTCGATGCGGTCCAGCCGCAGCAAGGCCATGGCCCGGCCGTCGCGGCCCGACAGCACCTCGCCGGCCCGAAGCTCGCCGGCCAGCACCTCGGCGCCGAAGGCCGGCGGCGGGCCGGCGAAGGCGATCGGCAGCATGCGGTTCTTGATCGTCCCGCGCCGCTTCATCCGGCTGGTGGTCTCCTGGCCGACGAAGCAGCCCTTCTTGAAGTCGATGCCGTTCAGCAGGTCGAAATCGGCCTCGATCGGATAGGTCCTGTCGATTCCCCAGTCGGCGGGGCCGGGCACGCCCAGGGCCAGGCGATGAGCGTCGTAGTCGTCTTCGGTGGCGGTGACGGCGAGGTCGCGGGTGTAGAGTCGCGAGCCCAGGGCGGGCAGGCGCGGATCGGCGAAGCCGCCGGTCGTGGGCCAGACGGCGAAGACCGTCAGATTCAGGCTGGTCAGTTCCACCTTGGCCCGCAGCCGATACATCGTCAGGCGTGCGAAGATCGCGTCGCGATGCTCGCCCGCGACATCCAGCAGAACCCCGTCGGGCGTCCCAGCCGCGAACAGGTCGTACAACAGGCGCCCTTGCGGCGTGAGCAGGCCGGAAAAGCGCAGCTCGCCGTCGGCCAGGGCCTCGATCTCCTGGGTCAGCAGCCCGTTGAGGAAGCTTTTGGTGTCCGGGCCGGTCACGGCGATGACGGCGCGGCTGTCGAGGCGGGCGATCTGACTCTGGCTCATGCCTTCCATGTGGCAAGACGGACGCACTCGCGCCAGTGCTTAACGAATAGAAAGCTGAGCTGTTATCGAGGGATGCGCCGACTCGCAGCAGGCTTTATACATTCGCCGATGACACAGCGGGCCTTCCCGATTCTCTTCATCACCGCCACGCGTATCGGCGACGCCGTGCTGTCGTCCGGCCTGATCAGGTTCCTGGCCGACCAGATTCCCAACGCCCGCTTCACCATCGTCGCCGGCCCCCTGGCCGCGCCGCTGTTCGCCCATGTGCCCGGTCTCGACCGGGTGATCGTCATGGAGAAGGGCAAGGGCAAGGGCCACTGGTTCAAGCTGTGGAACCAGGTGCGCCACAGGAAGTGGGGCCTGGTCGTCGACCTGCGCGGTTCCGGCACCGCCCTGTTCCTGCGCCGCGAGAAGCGGGCGATCTGGAAGAAGGCGCTGGGCGAGCCGGTCCACAAGGTGATCGACGCCGCCCGGGTGCTGAAGCTGGAGGGCGACCCGCCCAGTCCGCACCTCTACATCACCCCCGAGGTCCAGGCCTTGGCCGACCAGATGCTGGCCCCCCGCCCGGGCGAGCCGGACGGGCCGATCCTGGCCGTCGGCCCCGCCGCCAACTGGGTGGGCAAGATCTGGCCGATCGAGCGCTTCGCCCAGACCGCCGCCCAACTGCTGGGTCCGCAGAGCCCCTTGGCCGGCGGCCGGCTGCTGATCATGGGCGGTCCCGGCGACAGCCGCATGGTCGAGGAGCTGCGCATGGCCTCGGCCCGCGGCCGCTATGTCGACCTGACCGGCAAGGTCGACCTGCTGACCGCCTATGCGGCCCTGAAGCGCGCCGACCTGTTCATCGGCAACGACAGCGGCCTGATGCACATCGCCGCCGCCGCCGGCGTCCCGACCATCGGCCTGTTCGGTCCCTCCGACGAGCGCCGCTACGCGCCATGGGGCCCGCACACCCGGGCGGTGCGCGGGCCGCGCACGCTGGACCAGTTCCTGGCGGTGGATCCCGACCTCTCGCAAGCCATCCGCCACATGAGCGACCTGCCGGTGGCCACGGTGGTGCGGGCGGCCAAGGCGCTGCTGGCCGAGGTGAAGGCTGGAGCCCTGGCCGAGGCCGAAGCCGCGCTGGCCGTCGAGCCCGAGCCGATCGAGGAAGACGCCGCCGAACTGGCGGTCGAGGACGCGGCGACCACGCCGGAGCTCTATCCGGTGGTCGAGGACGCGGAGCCGGACGCCGACCATCAACCCGCCGAACCGCCGATCGAGGCGCCGGCTTCCGAAGGCGCGATCGAGGCGGATCGACCCTAACGCCCGTCATCCCCCGCTTCATGCGGGGGACCCAAGCTGACCTGGCAGGTTTGGCTTGGGTCCCCCGAACAAGTCGGGGGATGACGACTGTTTGTTGGTCGGGAGAGAAGTTAGTTGATCACGGAGGGCCCCGGACCTAGACCGCCTCCAACCCTCGCAGGAGCCGCCCCATGACCCAGACCTTCGACCTGATCGTGCGCGGCGGCGAGGTGGTCAACCACGCGGGCCGCGGCTTCACCGACATCGGGGTGCGGAACGGCAAGATCGTCGCCATCGGCGACCTGTCGCGGGCCTCGGCCGGCGAAGTGTTCGACGCGACCGGGCTCACGGTGCTGCCCGGCGTCATCGACAGCCAGGTCCATTTCCGCGAGCCGGGCCTGGAGTGGAAGGAAGACCTGGAGAGCGGCTCGCGCGGCGCGGCCCTGGGCGGAGTGGTGGCGGTGTTCGAGATGCCCAACACCGAGCCGACCACCACCGACCCCGACGCCCTGGCCGACAAGCTGGCCCGCGCCAAGGGCCGCATGCACACCGATCACGCCTTCTATGTGGGCGGCACCCACGAGAACGCGACGTTCCTGGGCGAGCTGGAGCGCCTGCCGGGCTGCTGCGGCATCAAGGTGTTCATGGGCGCCTCGACCGGCACCTTGCTGGTGCAGGACGACGAGGGGGTCGAGAACGTGCTGCGGCACGTCAACCGCCGCGCCGCCTTCCATTCCGAGGACGAGTACCGCCTGGCCGAGCGCCGCTCGCTGGCCCGGCCCGGCGACTGGACCAGCCACCCGGAGGTCCGCGACGCCCAGGCCGCCCTGCAGTCGACCCACCGCCTGGTCGGCATCGCCAAGCGCCTGGGCAAGCGCATCCACGTGCTGCACGTCACCACCCACCAGGAGATCGATTTCCTGGCCAAGAACAAGGACGTCGCCAGCGTCGAGGTCACGCCCCAGCACCTGACCCTGGTCGCCCCCGAGGCCTATGAGCGGCTGAAGGGCTTCGCCCAGATGAACCCGCCGATCCGCTCGGCCGAACACGTGGCCGGGGTCTGGCGCGGCATCGAGACCGGCATCGCCGACGTGCTGGGCAGCGACCACGCCCCCCACACCCGCGAGGAGAAGGCCCGGCCCTATCCGGCCTCGCCCTCGGGCATGCCCGGCGTCCAGACGCTGGTGCCGATCATGCTGACGCATGTGGTGGATGGCCGGCTGAGCCTGGAGCGCTTCGTCGACCTGACCAGCCATGGGGTCAACCGGGTGTTCGGCCTGGCCGACAAGGGCCGCATCGCCGAGGGCTACGACGCCGACTTCACCATCGTCGACATGAAGGCCAGGCGGACCATCACCCACGACTGGATGGCCACCCGCTCGGGCTGGACCCCGTTCGACGGCTTCGAGGCCAAGGCCTGGCCGGTGGCGACCATCGTGCGGGGCACGGTGGTGATGCGCGACGACGAGATCGTGGCGGAGGGGACGGGCGCGCCGGTGCGGTTCCTGGAGACGCTGGCGGGGTAGGCTCACCCACTTGCCCCCACCTGACCGCTTCGCGGTCTGTCCACCCCCATAGGGGGCGGAGCCTTCGCGGTGCGGCTCTTCCCCCTCTGGGGGAAGACGGTCGCGAAGCGACCTGTAGGGGGCAAGTCCGACGCCCCTCGACTTTTTTCCCGCGACCTGTCGAATCCCCCACGCCCCGCGCGTCTCTCCCTCGAAGCGCCGCGACGGTCGCGCGCCCGATGGAGAACCACCCATGGAATACGCTCTGGTCATCTACGAGGACGAGGCCGTCTATGGCGAAGAAGGCAGCCAGGTCTGGCTGGATATCTTCGCCCAGCACGAAGCCTTCGCCGCCGAGCTGGTCGAGAAGGGCCTGCTGCGGGGCGGGGCGGGCCTGAAGCCCACCAACACCGCCACCACGGTGCGCAAGGTCGCCGGCCAGCACGCCCTGCATGACGGGCCGTTCGCCGAGAGCAAGGAGCAGTTGGGCGGCTTCTATGTGATCGAGGTTCCCGACCTCGACGCCGCCCTGGCCTGGGCGCGCAAGCTGCCGCTGACGGCCGACGGCGCGGTCGAGGTCCGCCCGGTGCTCGCGGGCTCGACGTAAGCGCCGATGGCCAAGGGCCTCCTCGACCAGGCGGCGCGGACCCATGGCGGGCGGGTGATCGCCGCCCTGGCCGCCCGTTTCCGCGACCTGGACCTGGCCGAGGAGGCCTTCGCCGACGCCTGCCTGAAGGCGGCGCAGGTCTGGCCCCGTCTCTCTAGTGAAGGTGACGGTGCGCCGCGCGACCCCGCCGCTTGGCTATACGCCGTCGCCCAGCGCCAGGCGCTCGACCGGCTGCGGCGACGGGTAACCCGGGCGCGGCACGTCCCCGACCCGCCCGAGCCGCCGCCCAGCGCCGAGGACGCCATGACCGACGACGCGCGCCTGATCCCCGACGAGCGGCTGCGGCTGATCTTCGTCTGCTGCCATCCCGCCGTGGCCCCGGACGCCCGCGCCGCCCTGACCCTGCGCCTGGTCTGCGGCCTGACCACCCAGGAAATCGCCCGCGCCTTCCTGGTGTCCGAACCGACCCTGGCCCAGCGGCTGACGCGGGCCAAGCGCAAGATCGCCGACGCCGGAATCCCCTTCGAGGTTCCCGGTCCCGAGGCCTGGTCCGAGCGGCTGGGCGCGGTGCTGTCGACGCTGGAGGTCGCCTACGCCAAGGCCCACGAGGACGCGGCCGGGGCGGGGGCCCATGCCGGCTATGCCCGCGAGATGCTCGACCTGACCGCCGTGCTGGTCGAGCTGCTGCCGGGCGAGCCCGAGTGCCTGTCCTTCGCCGCCCTGGTCCGCTACGCCGAGGCCCGTCGCCCGGCCCGGCTGGACGAGGACGGGGCGATGACGCCGCTGTCGCAGCAGGACCCGGCCCTGTGGCGCCGGCCGCTGATCGCCGAGGCCGAGACGCTGCTGCGCCGCGCCGCGCGCTGGCGGCGGCCGGGACCGCGCCAGCTGCAGGCCGCCATCCACGCGGCCTGGTGCGGCCGGGCCTCGCTGGCCGAACCCGCGCCGTGGCCGACCGTGCTGGCGCTGTACGACGCCCTGCTGACCTGGCGCGACGACGCGGTGGTGCGGCTGAACCGGGCGGTGGCGGTGGCCGAGGTGTCGGGCCCCGCCCAGGCCCTGGCCGAGGTCGACGGGCTGGACTCCGCGCTGTTTCGCGACTTCGGCCCCTTCCACGCGGTGCGCGCCGACCTGCTGGCGCGGCTGTCGCGCGGGGACGAGGCGGTCGCCGCCTACGACAGGGCCCTGGCCCTGGATCCGGCCCCGGCCGAGCGTTTGTGGCTGGAGCGGCGGCGCGCCGAGGTTGCGCCCGCCTAGGCTTACGCTAACCTCCTCCCATGGATGGGACTTCAGAAACCCACGCGCCGTTCCGCGACGCCCGCTACGCGCCCCGCGCGCTGGAGGTCGAAGGCCGTGGCGACGTCCTGATCCTGCGCAATCCGACCCCCTATTCCAGCACCATCCAGACCGTGACCGCGCCCCTGGCCCGCTGGGCGGCGCAGGCCCCGAACCGGATCTGGCTGGCCGAGCGCTCCTCCGAGAACGAGGGCGGTGGCTGGCGCACCGTGACCTACGGCGAGGCGGCGCGGCGGGTTTCGGCCCTGGCCGGCGGGCTTGCGGCCCTGGGCCTGGCGCGCGGCCAATGCCTGCTGATCCTGGCCCGCAACGGGATCGACCACGCCCTGATCGGCTACGGCGCCATGAGCCTGGGCGCGGCGATCTCGCCGGTCTCGCCGCAGTACGGGCTGAAGGGCGCCGACCTGACCCGCCTGGCCTTCGCCGTCGAGCGGCTCAAGCCGGTCGCGGTCTATGTCGATGACGCCGAGGCGTTCGGCGACGCCCTGGCCGCGCCGTTCCTGGCCGGCCTGCCGGTGGTGGCCAGCCGCAACGCCCGGCCCGGCGACGTGACGTTCGAGGCCCTCCAGGACTCGCCCCCCGCCGCCGCCGTCTGCCGGCCCGGCGACACCGCCAAGCTGCTGCTGACCTCCGGTTCGACCGGCCAGCCCAAGGCGGTGGTCTGCACCCACGCCAACATCGCCCTCAACGCCGCTCAGATCGCCGCCTGCTACGACGACCCCGACCCGCCGGTGCTGGTCAATTCCGCGCCCTGGAGCCACAGCCTGGGGGCCAACGCCATCCTGCACATGGTGCTGCACCGGGGCGG
This sequence comes from Caulobacter sp. AP07, assembly GCF_000281955.1. Lineage (GTDB taxonomy): Bacteria > Pseudomonadota > Alphaproteobacteria > Caulobacterales > Caulobacteraceae > Caulobacter. The sequence goes on from NZ_AKKF01000135.1 coordinate 9,981, forward strand.
GAGTCTTTACATTGACGCTGGCCAGCCGCTGGCTGGCAAGTTCGACGAGACGGTGCGCAACCTGCGCGAGGTGGCGACCACCTATCACAACATGGTCCCGGCCGGCTGGGGGATGCTGGCCGGCGAGCTGGAGCGCGACGCGGCCCTGGCGCGGAAGTTCTTCGAGAAGGTCCGCGTGCTGCAGTATGGCGGCGCCTCGATGGCCCAGAGCATCCTCGACCGCGTCCAGGCCGTGGCGGCGCGCACCATCGGCCATCGGGTGACCTTCGCGGCGGGCTACGGGGCCACCGAGACCGGCCCGACCGCCTGCAACATCCACTGGCTCAACGCCCGCTCCGGGATGATCGGCCTGCCGACGCCCGGCACGGCGGTGAAGCTGGTCCCGAGCGGCGACAAGTTCGAGATCCGGGTGAAGGGGCCGCAGGTCTCGCCGGGCTATCTGGACATGCCGCAGGCCTCGGCCGACGCCTTCGACGAGGAGGGCTTCTACCGGCTGGGCGACGCGGCGCGGCTGGCCGATCCGGCCGATCCCTCGGCGGGCCTGGTGTTCGACGGCCGGCTGGTCGAGAACTTCAAGCTGGCCAGCGGCACCTTCGTCGCGGCCGGGGCGCTGCGGGTGGCGGCGGTTTCGGCGATCGGCGGCGTGGTGTCCGACGCGGTGGTCTGCGGCGAGGGGAGGGACGGGGTCGGCCTGATGCTGTTCCTCGACCCCAAGGCCGGCCTGCTGCTGGGTGACCCGGCGACGGTGCGGACGGCGATCCAAGTGGGGCTCGAACGGCTGAACGCCACGGCCAAGGGCGGCGGCCGGGTGGCTCGGGCCCTGATCCTCGACGGCGCGCCGGACCCGGCCTCGGGCGAACTCACCGACAAGGGCTACATCAACCAGGCCCTGGCGCGCGATCGCCGGCCGGCGGAGCTGGCGCGGCTGTTCGCGGAAGAGCCGGACGAAGACATTCTAGTATTCTCATAGGTTGTCATCCCGGAAGCGCGAAGCGCTGTCCGGGATCCAGGGGCCGTGCGCACCGCCCCGGGTCCCGGCTCTTCGCTGCGCTTCGGCCGGGATGACAACGGTTGGGGAGCGACTAGGTAGCGATTGGAGAAGACCATGAACGGCGCCGACGCCCTGATCACCACCCTGGCCGACAACGGCGTCACCGCCTGTTTCGCCAATCCCGGCACCAGCGAGATGCAGTTCGTCGCCGCCCTGGACCGCGAGCCGCGCATGCGCTCGATCCTCTGCCTGTTCGAGGGCGTGGCGACCGGGGCGGCCGACGGCTACGGGCGGATGACCGGGACGCCGGCCTGCACCCTGCTGCACCTGGGCCCCGGCTACGCCAACGGCGCGGCCAACCTGCACAACGCCCGGCGCGCCTTCACCCCCACCGTCAACGTCATCGGCGACCACGCCGTCGACCATCGCCAGTACGACGCGCCGCTCAATTCCGACATCGCCGCCCTCGCCAGGCCCAACTCGCTGTGGGTGAAGTCGGCCGACAGCGCCGACGCGGTGGGGCCGCTGGCCGCCGAGGCGGTGGCCGCCAGCTTCGGCGCGCCGGGCGGCGCCGCCTGCCTGATCCTGCCCGCCGACAGCGCCTGGAACCTGACCAACGCCCGGGGGCCGGTGATCGAACCGCCCCGCCCGCGCGCCCCGGACCCGGCGGCGGTCGCGGCGGCGGCCCAGGCCATCAAGGCCGCCGCCAAGCCGGTGCTGCTGCTGGGCGGCGGGGCCTGCGGCGAAGCCGGGATCGCCGCCGCCGGACGGCTGGCGGCGGTTGGCGTCCGGGTGCTGACCGACACCTTCACCGCCCGCCAGGCCCGGGGCGAGGGCCGCTTCCGGCCCGACAAGCTGCCCTATTTCGGCGAGGCGGCGCTGAAGGACCTGGACGGCGTCGATCTGATGGCGCTCTGCGCCACGGTGGAGCCGGTGGCCTTCTTCGCCTATCCCGACCGGCCCAGCGTGCTGGTCCCGGAGGGTTGCGCGACCCTGACCCTCAGCGACCGGGGAACCGACGCGGCGGCGGCGCTCGACGCCCTGGCCGACGCCCTGGGCGCGCCGGCGGCCGGCGCGGTCGAGCCCTACGCCCCGCCGCCAGCCCCGGCCGGCAAGCTGGACGCCTGGGCGATGGGCGCGGCGATCGCCCGCCACATGCCGGCCGGGGCGATCATCTCGGACGACGCGGTGACCGCCGGCCTGCCGATCTTCACCCAGACCCGCAACGCCCGGGGCCATGACTGGCTGTCCCTGACCGGCGGGGCGATCGGCCAGGGCATACCGCTGGCGATCGGCGCGGCGGTGGCCTGTCCGGACCGCAAGGTCCTGGCCCTGACCGGCGACGGGGCGGGGATGTACACGGTGCAGGGCCTGTGGACGATCGCGCGCGAGAAGCTGGACGTCACGGTGGTGGTGTTCGCCAACCACGCCTACCGCATCCTCGGCATCGAGATGGGCCGCACCGGCGGCGGCGAGCCCGGCCCGGCGGCGTCGCGGCTGCTGGACCTGTCGGACCCGCGCATCGACTGGGTGGCGGTGGCCGGGGGCTTGGGCCTGCCCGCCGAGCGGGTCGAGACGGCCGAAGCGTTCGACGCGGCCATGGCGCGGGCGATGAGCGAACCGGGGCCGCATTTCATCGAAGCGGCGATGCGGTAGGGGGCCGGGGTAGGGCTGGGGACACACACTCACCCCACGACCTTCGCCAGGATCACATCGGCCTTGCCGTGAGTGTGTGTCCCCGATCGTACGTCGACTCTACCCCGGCAGCCGCAGCACCGCCCGTAGCCCGCCCATCGGCGAGCGTTCCAGGGTCAGGTCGCCGCCCAGGCCGCGGGCCATGTCGCGGGCGATGGCCAGGCCCAGGCCGACGCCCTTTTCGTTCTGGTTGCGCGACTCGTCCAGGCGGTTGAACGGGCGGAAGGCCTCTTCGTGCAGGGCGTCGGGGATGCCGGGGCCGTCGTCGTCGACGAAGATCCACACCCCGCCGCTCGGCCGGGCCATGGACGACACCCGCACGGTCTCGCCATGGGCGGCGGCGTTGTCGATCAGGTTGGCCAGCGCCCGCTTGAAGGCCTGGGGGCGCAGGATGGCCGAAAGGTCATCGCCGATCGCCAGCTCGATGCGCGCTCCGGCCCGGGACGCCCCCTCGCAGACCTCCTCGATCAGCGGCCTCAGCATGACCTCGCGCGTCGCCTCGCCGCCTTCGCCCCGGGCGAACGACAGGTACTCGTCGATCATGTGTTCCATCTCGGAGAGGTCGCGCTGCATGGCCTGGACCTGGGCGTCGGGCTCGGCCAGGGCCAGCTCCAGCTTCAGGCGGGTCAGGGGCGTGCGCAGGTCGTGGCTGACCGAGGCCAGCAGGGCCGTGCGCTGCTCGATATGGCGCTGGATGCGCTCCTTCATGGCCAGGAAGGCCTGGGCCGCCATGCGCACCTCGCGGGCTCCGTGCGGCTTGAAGGCCGCCTGGTCGATGCCGCGTCCGAAGGCGTCGGCGGCGTCGGCCAGGCGCTCGATGGCCCGCACCTGGTTGCGGATGAACAGGATGGCCACGGCGGTCAGCAGCAGGGTGGCCACCACCATCCACAGGATGAAGATGTGGCCCTGGGTGGCGAAGGCCCGGTCGCGCGGGGCGATGATCCGCAGCACGCCTTCCTTGACCTGCACACGGATGTCGACGTGGCCGGGATAGCGGGTGGTGTCGAACCAGAACGGGGCGTCCAGCCGGTCGTCCAGGGCGATGCGCAGCGAGCGGTCCAGGGAGGCGAACAGCGACGGCCGCTGGCCGGTCGGCAGCTTGCGGCCCTTCTGCAGGGCGATCGACAGCGACATCGAGTCCTCGGCCCGCTGCGCCATCTTGTCGAGCGCGGCCGGCGACGGGTCGTCGTTATAGGTCTCCACCGCCCAGGCCACGTCGCCGGCCAGGCCCTCGGACAGGCGACTGGTGACGGTCTCCCAGTGGGCGTCGAAGAACGCCCAGGTGACGGCGATCTGCATCACCGCCACCGGCAGGACGATGATCAGCAGCGAGCGCCCGAACAGCGAGGTCGGCAGCCAGCGCTTGATCTGGCGGGGGATGTAGAGCTTGGTCCGCAGGCGCATCATCTAGGCCCTCCCCCTGTGGGGGAGGTGGCCCGAAGGGCCGGTGGGGGGAGCGCGCGGAGGCTGGTGAGCGCCTGGCCGAAGGCGCAAGTTCCCCCCACCGTCGCCTGCGGCGACACCTCCCCCAGAGGGGGAGGACCTGGTTGGCCAGCCACCACCCCCATCAATCCGGCGCCAACCGGTAGCCGATCCCGCGCACCGTCTGCAGGTACCTCGGGTTCTTGGGGTCCGGCTCGATCTTGCGGCGCAGGCGGGTGACCTGGACGTCGACGGCGCGGCCGGTGGCGTCGACGGTGTCGCGGGCCAGCTCCAGGCGGTCGACCGGCTCGTGGGCGACCTTGGCCAGGCGGCGCAACAGGGCGACCTCGGCCTCGGTCAGGCGGATCGGCTCGCCGTTGCGGGTCAACTCGCCGCGCTCCGGCTCGAAGGCGCAGTCGCCCAGGCTCAGGGCGCGGGGGCCGGACGGCTTGGGGGCGGTGCGACGCAGGATGGCCTCGATGCGCAGCAGCAGTTCGCGCGGCTCGAACGGCTTGGCCAGGTAGTCGTCGGCCCCGTGGGTCAGGCCCTCGATGCGGTCGCCGGTCTGGTCGCGGGCGGTCAGCATCAGGATCGGCGTCTTGCCGGCCTCGCCGCCCCTGGCTCGCAGGCGCCGGGTGAAGGCGAAACCGTCCTCGCCGGGCATCATCACGTCCAGCACCAGCAGGTCGAAGTCCATGGCCCCGGTCAGCCGGTCGGCATGGGCGGCGTCGGCCGCGGCGCTGACCCGGAAGCCGGCGCGGCTGAGGAACTCCTTCAGGAGCGAGCGGATGCGGTCGTCGTCGTCGACGACCAGCAGGTGGCGCTCGCCGCGTTCCTCGGGGGTCACAGCCCGTCCCTCCGATTGAGGCCGACGCCTTGGCGCGGACCGGCCAGGGCCGCCAGGATGCGGCGACTTCCCGCCACCCCGTCCAGGCCGCCGGTGCGATAGGCCCGGCCCAGCAGGCCGCGCAGCCGTTCCGACACCCGGGCCTCGAAGGCCGCGCCCTCGACGGTCAGGGCGGTTGGCCGGCGGCGGGCGTCGAGGTCGCCGGCCGCCTTCTCGGCCAGGCCCAGGCGTTGCAGGTCGGTCAGGGTCTTGCTGGCCGCCTGTTTCGACAGACTGGTCAGCTTGGAGAGGTCCTGCACCCCGATGCCGGGCCGGCGGCGCAGCAGGAAGGCGGCGCGCCAGTGCGAGCGGCCCAGGCCCGGACCCTCGGCCTCCAGCGCCGCGTCGACCGTCGCCCACAGGGCCGCCTCGGCCAGCAGCAGCAGCTCCAGCCCGCCGTCCAGCTGCTCCTCGCCGAGAATCAGGCGCGGATCGGTGGACCCCGCCGAAAGGCCCGAGGAAAGAGGCGTGGCCATTAGAATGCGTCCATTTTATTTGACCTGCCGCGTCGCGGGGCGTCTAAGAACCGGATTCCAAATAAGGAGGTCTTGGACCGATGTCTCTCGTTCCCTTCGACGATCGCGATGGATGGATCTGGCTGGACGGCCAGTTCGTAGCCTGGCGCGAGGCGAAGGTGCACGTATTGACCCATGGCCTTCACTACGCCTCGTCGGTGTTCGAGGGCGAGCGGATGTATGGCGGCGAGATCTTCAAGCTGACCGAGCATACCGAGCGCCTGTTCAAATCGGCCGAAATCCTCGATTTCAAGATCCCCTACACGGTGGAGCAGATCGATGAGGCGTGCAAGGCGACCGCCGCCAAGAACGGCCTGACCGACTGCTATGTCCGGCCGCTGGCCTGGCGCGGCAGCGAGATGATCGGCGTCTCGGCCCAGCAGACCAAGATTCACGTGGCCATCGCGGTGTGGGACTGGCCCAGCTATTTCGATCCGGCGACCAAGGCCAAGGGCATCCGCCTGACCTGGGCCAAGTACGACCGTCCGGCGCCGAACACGATCCCGACCGCCGCCAAGGCCGCCGGGCTGTACATGATCTGCACCATCTCCAAGCACGCCGCGGAGAAGGAAGGCTATGCCGACGCGATGATGGTCGACTATCGCGGCTATGTCGCCGAGGCGACCGGCGCCAACGTGTTCTTCGTCAAGGACGGCGTGCTGCACACCCCGATCCCGGACTGCATCCTGAACGGCATCACCCGCCAGACGGTGATCCAGATCGCCCGCGAGCGCGGCATCGAGGTGGTCGAGCGCCACATCGAGAAGCCGGAGCTGGCCGGCTTCACCGAGTGCTTCATCGTCGGCACCGCCGCCGAGGTCACCCCGGTGGCCGAGATCGGCGAGTTCACCTTCAAGCCCGGCGCGATCTCGCTGTCGCTGATGGACGACTATGCGCGGCTGGTGCGGCGGGAGCTGGTGGAAGCCTGAGGCTCCGACACTTCGGCCGAATGAAATGATCCCGGAGCGGTTTGGCCGCTCCGGGATTTTTTGTGTCCGGAGCGGAACCCTCTCCCAGAGGGAGAGGGTTCAAATTACCCCGCCACCTTCGCCTCAAGCTCCGCCAGCCGGGCTCGCGTCGAGGCCAGGTCCGCGCCGAACCGGGCCGGGTCGGCGGCCGCCAGCCTCGCGGCCACGTCATAGCTCTCGCGGTACAGGTCCAGCGCCCGCATCCGGTGGCCACGGTCCTCGCGCAGGTCGGCCAGGCGCTCCAGCGTGATCGACAGGGCCCGCCGCGCGCCGGGGTCGGCCGCCTCGCGGCCGCCGTGCGAGCGGCGCAGGGCCAGGGATTCCTCGAAGGCCGACAGGGCCTCGTTCAGCCGGCCCTCGATCTCGGCCACGTCGCCGACCCCGGCCAGGGCGCCGGCCAGCAGGTCGTCGACGGAAGCATCATCCGGTCGAGCGGCCCGGACGGCGCGAGCATAGCCGACCGCGTCCTCATAGGCTTCGGCCGCCTCGTCCAGCCGTCCCTGGGCGCGGGCGAAGTCGCCCAGGTCGCGGTGGGCCAGGGCCTTCTCGTGGTCGTCGCCGGCCACGCGCAGCAGGCGGGTCAGCACCCGCGCCGCCTCGGGCCAGGTCTCGGTGCGGCTGAGTTCGACCAGCTTGGCGCGGAGCTCGGCGAAGGTTTCGACGGGCGTCGGCGGCGGTTCCGGCGCGGCGGCGACCGGGGCCGGCTCCGGTTCGACCAGGACGACCGGCGTCATGACGGGTTCGGCTTCGGGCGGGGTCTCGACGGCGACGACCGCCGCCGCCAACGGTTCGCCCAGGTCGACCATCACGGTCTTGCGACGCGGCTTGCGCCTCGGCCGTGGGGTCAGGGCGGCGACGAGCAGCAAAGCCCCCGTGATCGCCGCCGCCCAGCCCACGAACGGCCGGTGTGGCTCGAAAGGTCCGAGATCGAGGTCTTGCGCCCAGCCCCCCAGGACGCCCAGACCCGCGATGACGTACCCCGATGTCGCCAGGATCACCCCGAGGATGATCCCCACGAGCCGAGCCATCATGTCGCCCCCTCCATGACCGCGTTCGTAAGGAGCGGCACGTGATCCCAGCGCCGTCGCCGCGTCGAGCCGTCTCAACCGCCAGGGGAAGACCGGCGCGCAAGCTGCGCCGTAATGGGCGCCAGGGGCGCGCGGCGCCTCTAAATCAGCCAGGTCAGGGGGCGGGGATAGGCCTCGCCCCTGAGCAGATAGACCAGGCCGAGGATCGTTCGAACGACGAACCAGACGCTGATCAGGCTGAGGATCAGGCCGCCGGCGATCATCATCGGAAAGCCGATCAGCAGCACCGCCAGGACCAGTCCGACCAGGACCAGGGCCAGCCCGCCCAGGAACCACCAGATCGACAGCCAGAAGGTGCGGATGGCGAAGGTGTAGTGGCTGGCGTTGATCGGCCCGGCGTCGTCGCGATTGACGTAGGCGACGATCAGCCCGACCAGGAAGGTCAGGCCGTTGGTGAAGCCCAGCAGATACAGGGCGTAGACCACGATCGGCAGGACCTTGTCCTCGTCGGCCCGTTCCGAAGGGCTTGGGGTCTGGGTCACGTCGGTCATGGTCAGATCATCCAGTTGCGGGGCGTCGGATAGGCCTGGCCCTTGAGCAGCCAGGACAGGCCCAGGATGCAGCGCACCGCGGTCCACACCCAGACGGCGGCGAGAATGACGAAGCCGATCCCGACCACGCTCAGCACTCCGCCGATCACCGTGAACAGCAGCCACAGCCAGAAGGTGCGGATCTGGAAGACGTAGTGGCTCTGCATCCACTCGGGCGCGGCGGCCTTGCTGACATAGGCCAGGATCACCCCGACCACGGCGGTCGCGCCGACCGACAGCAGGCCCAGCAGATAGAGGGCGTAGACCACCAGCGGCATGGTCTTGTCGTCCTGCAGGGCGGGCGGAACGGCGGGATCGGTCTGGTTCATGGAACGATGCTCGCCAATATTGGCCCCGAACGCAAATGAAGGTCGTGTAAGGCGGCGTGGGCGCGGCCACCCTTCCTTCTCCCCTTGCGGGAAAAGGATCAGCTTGCCGGCAGCAATTCGTCCGGCAACGCGTGCGGGTCCAGCCCCTCGCCGCGTCCCAGCCACGGGGTGATGGCGGCCAGCAGGATCAGCACGAAGGCCATGCGCGCGGCGATGGCGATCGCCATGCCGGTCATGCCGGGGCTGAAGGCCAGCAGCAGCATCACCAGCGTGCCCAGCGCCAGCAGGCCCATGACCCAGGTCAGGCCCTCGCGCGCCGCCATCACCCCGGCCAGTTCGAAGCGGGCCCGGGGCGCCAGGTCGGCGCCGGCGCCGGCCACGGCGCGGGCGAACAGCGAGAAGCCGGCCAGTCGGTCCTCGAACCGGCCGGGGCCGACATAGCTCTGGGCGGTCAGGATGGTCTTGCGGCGGCCGAACGCCAGGGTCAGCACCCGCCGGCGGCGGCCGTCGCGTGGCTTGGCCAGGCGAAAGGCGGTCAGGGCGTTCAGGGGAAAGCGCCGCTCGCGCGGACCTCGGCGCTCGACCAGCTCCGCGCCTTCCAGGGTCCACACCGTCTCCGGCTGGAAGGGGGCGAGGCGGGCGCTGTAGGAGAGGGCGGTCACCCCCGGACGGCGGTGATTTCCACCCCGGCCGCGGCGGCGTGGGGGGCCAGGGCCAGGGGCTTTTCGACCCGCACTCGGGCGCGGGTGACGCGGCCGTCGGCGAACGACGCCTGGGCCAGGCGCTCGGCGAAGGTCTCGACCAGGTCGATATGGCCCTCGGCGGCGATGGCCTGAGCGGCCTGCAGGATGGTCTCGTAATTGACGGTGTCGCCCAGCTGCTCGCAGTGGCTGGCGGCGATGTCGAGCTCGACGTCGATGACCAGGGGCTGCTGGCGGCCGTGTTCGTGGTCGTAGACGCCGATCCAGGCCTCGACCTTCAGGCCGCGCACGAAGACCTTGGTGACGATCACCCGGGCTGGATTGGGCCTGGCTGCGTCGTTCGGAGCGTTTTTCAGGGGCTGGACGGACACGGCGAGACCTTCAGGAACCGATGATGTCTGGCGTGCGCCAGCCCAGATGCTGACCCGCGTCGACCGCGATCATCTGGCCCGTGACCGAGGTCGCGTCAATGAGGTAGCGCAGGGCGGCGGCCAGCTCGTCGAGCGAAACGGCCCGTTGCAGCGGGGTGGCGGCCGCCTCGCGCTCGAATTCGCCGGGGGCCTGGTGCACCGAGGCCAGCACCGGTCCGGGCCCGATGGCGTTGACGCGGACGCGCGGCGCCAGGTCCTGGGCCATGGTCTGGGTGGCCCACCACAGGGCGGCTTTCGACAGGCTGTAGCTGAAGAACAGCGGGTTGGGACGCAGCACCCGCTGGTCGACGATATTGACGATATGGCCGGGAATTTCGGTCGGCAGGGCGGCGGCGAAGGCCTGGGTCAGCACGATCGGCGCCCGCAGGTTGGCGTCCAGGTGGGCGTCCCAGCTGGCGCGGTCGGCGGTGGCCAGGCGGTCGTCCTCGAAGGTCGAGGCGCTGTTGACCAGCAGTCCGAGGGGACCCAGCGCCTGGGCGGCGCGGGCGACCAGGCCGGCGGCCTGGCCCTCGTCGGTCAGTTCGGCGTCGAGGATGACGGCCCGCCGGCCCAGGGCGGCGATCTCGTCGGCGACGGCCTGGGCGTCGGCCTTGGCCGTGCGGTAGTGCACCGCGACGTCGAAACCGGCCCGCGCGGCCTCCAGGGCCAGGGCGCGGCCGATCCGGCGACCGGCGCCAGTGACCAGGGCCGCGCCGCGCGAGGTCATGGCCTTAGTCGAAACGACCGAATTCGATCTTGTTGAGGGCGAGGTTGACGCCGAGGAAGATGGCGATGATGCCGATCGCGAGCATGGGCGCGGGTCCGTTGTCAGACTGAAGATGATGCGGCTTTAGCGGCGCGCGGCCGCGATCGCAAGGCTGGCCACGCGCGCGGGACGCGCTAAGGTCGCCCATGCTCTGGCTGCGTCGCATCGAACCGACCCTTCGACCGCTGATCCACATGGCGTTCCGGCTCAAGCGGGGCCTGACCCTGGGGGTGCGCGGCGTGGTCACCGACGCCGAGGGCCGGGTGCTGATGGTGCAGCACACCTACATGCACGGCTGGTACCTGCCCGGCGGCGGGGTCGAGCGGCGCGAGACCGCCCAGCAGGCCCTGTTTCGCGAACTGCAGGAGGAGGCGGGCGTGCGGGTGACCGGCCCGGTCCGCCTGGTGTCGATCCACAGCAACGAGCCGCACCACAAGGGCGACCACGTGCTGGTCTATCGCGTCGAGGCCTGGGAGCCCTGCGCGGCCAGCGCCCAGGGCGAGATCCACGAGGTCGGCTGGTTCGCCCCCGACGCCCTGCCGGACGACGTCACGCCGGGCAATCGCAAGCGGATCGCCGAGTTGTTCCAGGGGGCCGACATCGATCCGATGTGGTGAGGCGTCAGATGACGCCTTCCCTAGTGATCAACGATCATTAAAATGGATGTTTGAACGAGGTCCGCCGTCTCCCCAGATGAGAGCGGCCCGAGCCAGGAGGATGACGACATGCGCGACTACCTGAAGTTCTACATCGACGGCCAGTGGGTCGAACCCAAGGGCTCCAAGACCGTCGACGTCATCAACCCGGCCACCGAGGCCGTCGCCGGCCGGGTGACCCTGGGCACGGTCGAGGACGTCGACCTGGCCGTCCGCGCCGCCCGCAAGGCCTTCCCCGCCTTCTCCCGGACCAGCCGCGAAGAGCGCGTCGACCTGCTCGAGCGGATCATCGCCGAATACCAGAAGCGCTTCGAGGACATGGCCAAGGCCATCACTGAGGAAATGGGCGCCCCGTCGTGGCTGGCCCAGCGCGCCCAGGCGGCCATGGGCATCGCCCACGTCCAGACCGCCCTGCAGGTGCTGAAGGACTACAAGTTCGAGGAAGACCGCGGGACGACCCGGCTGGTCAAGGAGCCGATCGGCGTCTGCGCCTTCATCACCCCGTGGAACTGGCCGATCAACCAGATCGCCTGCAAGGTGGCGCCCGCCCTCGCCACCGGCTGCACCATGGTGCTCAAGCCCTCGGAAATCGCGCCGTTCTCGGCCTGGGTGTGGACCGAGATCCTGGCGGCCGCCGGCGTGCCGGCCGGCGTCTACAACCTGGTCAACGGCGACGGCCCGACCGTCGGCGCCGCGCTGAGCTCGCATCCCGAGGTCGACATGGTGTCGTTCACCGGCTCGACCCGGGCCGGCATCGAGGTGGCCAAGAACGCCGCCCCGACCGTCAAGCGCGTCCACCAGGAGCTGGGCGGCAAGAGCCCCAACATCATCCTCGACGACGCCGACTACCAGAAGGCGGTCGGCGGCGGCGTGGCCTCGGTGATGATGAACTCGGGCCAGTCGTGCAACGCCCCGACCCGGATGCTGGTGCCGCAAAAGCGCATGGACGAGGTCATCGCCATCGCCAAGGCCGCCGCCGACGCCCACACGGTGGGCGACCCGAACGGCAATTCCAAGCTGGGCCCGGTGGTCTCCGAGGTGCAGTGGAACAAGATCCAGGGCCTTATCCAGAAGGGCGTCGACGAGGGCGCGACCCTGGTCTCGGGCGGTCCCGGCAAGCCCGAGGGCCTGGAGGTCGGCTACTACGTCAAGCCGACGGTGTTCGCCAATGTCACCCCGACCATGAGCATCGCCAAGGAAGAGATCTTCGGCCCGGTGCTGGCCATCCTCGGCTATGACGGCGTCGACCAGGCGGTCGAGATCGGCAACGACACCGAGTACGGCCTGGCCGCCTATGTGTCGGGCAACGACGCGTCGGAAGTCCGCGCCGTGGCCTCGAAGCTGCGGGCCGGCCAGGTCAATCTGAACGGCGCCAGCCCCGACCTGATGGCCCCGTTCGGCGGCTACAAGATGAGCGGCAATGGCCGCGAATGGGGCGACCACGCCTTCGGCGAGTTCCTCGAGACCAAGGCCATCCTCGGCTACTCGGCCAAGCAGGCGGCGGAATAGGGAACGGTCCTTCTCCCCTTGCGGGAGAAGGTGTCAGCGAAGCTGACGGATGAGGGGTCGCACAGGCGAAAGCCGTGCGGCCCCTTCTTCGTTTGGTGTTTGAGAGACCCCTCATCCGACCTCCTTCGGAGGCCACCTTCTCCCGCAAGGGGAGAAGGATTCCGCCCTCGAACGACCGTTTTGCTTTACGCGCCGCCGACAGGCGCTACGGTGCAGATAAACAACGATAACCTACCGGGAGAGAACGACATGGACGGCGTCGACAGCCCTGTGACCGCGCGCGACCCGAGCACGGCGCCGTTCAAGCCGCTGGCGATGAAGGGGCCGGACGTCACTGTCGACCGGCGGGCCGACGGCAGCATCGTCATCACCTCCAACCACCCGCCCGGCGACGGGCCGCGGACGATCAGCCACCTGCTGGCGCAGAGGGCCGCGGCGCACCCGGACCGGCCCTATCTGAAGCAGCGCGAACCCGGCCACGGGCCCTGGCGCCAGGCGACCTACAGCCAGGCCCAGCGGGCGGTCGAGGGGATCGCCCAGTGGCTGCTGGACCAGGGCGTCACCGCCGACCACAGCGTGATGATCCTGTCGGGCAATTCCATCGAACACGCCCTGATGACCCTGGGGGCCTACGGGGCCGGCGTCCCGGCCGCCCCGGTCAGCCCGGCCTACAGCCTGATGTCGGCCGACCACGGCAAGCTCAGGCACTGTTTCGACAAGGTCGCGCCGCGCGTGGTCTTCGCCCAGTCCGGCGACCTGTTCGAGAAGGCGATCGCCACGCTGAAGGCCATCGATCCGGGCCTGCTGCTGGTCACCGCCGACGGGACAGGCGAGGGGGCGCATCCCTTCGACGCGGTCGCCGCCACGGTTCCGGTCGACGTCGCCGCCAAGCGCGAGACCCTGACGCCGGCCACCGTCGCCAAGTACCTGTTCACCTCCGGCTCGACCGGCATGCCCAAGGGCGTGCCCCAGACCCACGGCATGATGGCGGGCGTCATCGCCGGCCAGGAGGGCCTGCGGGACGACCTGCGCGACGACGAGATCCCCGACAGTCTGGAATGGATGCCGTGGAGCCATATCTCGGCCGGCAACATCGGCTTCAATGCGGTGATCTGGAACGGCGGCACCCTGTGGATCGACGAGGGCAAGCCGCTGCCGGGGATGTTCGAGACCACGATCAAGAACCTCTACGAGGTCTCGCCGATCGTCTTCGGCTCGGCCCCGATCGCCTTCTCGATGCTGGCCGGGGCGATGGAGAACGACCCGGCGCTGCGCAAGGCGTTCTTCAGGAAGCTGAAGTACATGGCCTATGGCGGCGCCACCCTGTCGGACGACGTCTACAGGCGGATGCAGGCCCTGGCCGTGGCCGAGACCGGCCACCGCGTGCCGCTGACCACCATGTACGGGGCCACCGAGACGCAAGGGGTGACCGTGGTTCACTGGATCACCGAGCGGGTCGGGCTGGTCGGTCTGCCGCTGCCGGGCATCGCCCTGAAGCTGGCCCCTTCGGGTTCGAAGTACGAGGTGCGGGTCAAGGGGCCGACCGTGGCGTCCGGCTACCACAAGGACCCGGAGAAGACGGCGGCCGCCTTCGACGAGGAGGGCTTCTACCGCCTGGGCGACGCGGCGCGGTTCGTCGATCCGCAGGACCCGTCCAGGGGCCTGGTGTTCGACGGCCGGGTGACCGAGGACTTCAAGCTGGACAGCGGCACCTGGGTCAGCGTCGGGGTGCTGCGCCCCGACCTGGTGGCCGCCTGCAGCCCCTATGTCCACGACGCGGTGATCGCCGGCCAGGACAAGCCCTATATCGGCGCGATGCTGTGGCCCTCGCCGGCCGGCCTGGCGGCCCTGGTCGCCGATCCGGAGCCGGGCACGCCGCTGGACAAGCTGGGCGTGATCCTGCGCGACCGGATCGGGGCCTTCAACGCTGCGGCCGGCGGCTCGTCGCGCCGGGTCGGCCGGGTGGCGATCATGACCGAGCCGCCGTCGATCGACGCCGGCGAGATCACCGACAAGGGCTATGTGAACCAGCGCGCGACGCTGGAGCGCCGCGCGTCGCTGGCGGCGGCGCTCTATGCGAGCGAGCCGCCGGAGGGCGTGATCGTGATCTGATCGCCCACCCGGGCGCGGCCGATCAAGCGACGCCTCGTCGTTCTCACGGGTCAGCCATACCGTTCGAAGAGCGGCGCCCACGCCGCGCCGGAGCGCGTGCGGCTCCAGAAGATCGGCAAGGTGTTGTTGGGCGTATTGTAGGAAAACGCGATCAGCGCTTCGCCGCCTTTCCAGCCGAGCGCGTCGCGCTCGGACTCCATGCCCTCGACGCCGGCGACAAGCTGACGGCCCAGTTGGCTTGCCCACGTCCGGGCGCGCGACCGATCCTGGTCGGAGTCCCAGATCGGATTGCGCGCGTGAAAGGCCCTGGCGGATTCGGGCAGCCGATCGCTGGCGAACACCTTGACCGACAGCGAGGCGAACTGATTTTCCAGGCGCCTGATCGCCTCATCGAAGGCCACGATGGCGATGACGAATATCTTGCGCGCCTTCAGGTTCGGGTTCTTAGCGTGCAGGTTCGCGATGAACCGCGCCATTTGATCGCCGCTCCCGATGAAGTCGTCGAATATGACGATGGGACCTGGGCGGGAGTCCCCATCGATCAGCTGCCTCGCCTCCATGAACGCGATGCTGGGATCGATGCCGCACTCGCTCGGGGACAGGCGCGACAAGGCCTGCCTCAGGAGATAGGCGTGGTGGGTTCCGCTTTTCGTCAATGACCCCGCGGGCACCAGGACCGCGTCGGGAGACTTGGCTTCATAAGGCAGGTCTCGAGCGAACAGTCTCGCCCAGCGATCCCGAATATCGTCGTCATTGTAAAATCTGAAACTGGTCAGCAGTCTCAAGGCCAGCGCCTGCTTCTCGATATCGAACTGCCGTACCCAGTCCAAGAAGCGGTCCGGGATGACAGGTCCCTTTCCGCCGGACCAAGAGGCGAAGATCTCCATCCAAGCGGGCGCGCGACTTGGGAGCAGAGGCTCGTCAGCGCCATTATATCCTGTCTTCAGACTCCTGTTCCATCGCGGCCGCATGTAGGCCAGCTGTCCCGCCGCGAGGTTTGTCTTCCTGTCGAGCAGGAGATGGGTCGGCGCTTCCTTCCAGCAACGCCGGAGGTTCAGCGTCACGAGGGTTTCCTTTCTCACCTTTCCGGGGACTTGCTCGACATGCGCGCCCAAGACTTCGACCAAATGCGGCGTGGCCCGGAACGCGGCGTGGAATTCGCGAATCCCGGAAAGGGCGCCTGGCGCGTCGCGCAGACTGATCTGTCGGGAACTCTTGGTCCACGCCGTCTTCCACCGGTGGATTATCTCTTCGGAGTGGACAGTCGACATCACGGCGGCGGCGTAATCCAATAATTTGCTGTTGCTGAGACTTTCGAGGTCCGAGGTGTTTTTATATCCGCCATCCATCGAGCAGGTTGCATTGATGGATCGATCGAAGTTCAGTTTCTCATAATCGCACCTCATGATCAGAGGCATGCGTAACATATGAGTGGCGATGATGTCCCAGGACTGACGAGAAGCCGCTACTTCGTCATATAGATCGACAACTTCCGGGAGTTTTATCTTTTCTTCTATGCTGGCCGAGCGATCTCTTGGTGAAATCGGAGCATCTATCGACAGGAGGTGGCCAAACGCGGCCAGTTCGGAGAGGGCTTCCTTCAGGCTATCGGCGTTCCCCGCGGATCCCATGTCCCGGCTGAACACCACGACCTTCTCGGTGTGGTCCCACAGCGCTCTCGCCGTCCGATATATGTTTAGAGATGGGCTCGAAAGTAAGGCGTTGATCTCGCGCCAATCAGGCATATTGCCTTGCGATATTATCGACAATTGCAAGCACAGCGCTTGATTGAATATATTGGAGTCGTGCCGGGCGCTTCCGTTATTCGACCTTCCGGAATTTATCTGTGTCCATCGTAGGAAGTGTTGGTGTGCGTCGTCGAAATTCTCGGACATGAACGATTCCATGGCGTCGATGAGCGAGTCGTTGCTCACCATTTCCGTCTCGTCATGGAAGTAATTCGGAAAGAAGCTGGTGAAGAAGGTGCTCGTGCTGCGGGCGGAACTGGCCATGTCACGCGAGAACTGACGGGCCTCGTCAAATTTCGATGAGAACGTGGATGACAGGGTGTTGGAAATATTAAGATGATATTCGGCATAGGCCAGGGCGTTGGCGCTGCCGTCTGTCGGATCATGTTGGTGGATCGCCAAGGCAATGGCGCGCCAGGTCTGGCGAATAGCCCGCGCGCGGTCGTGCTTTCCGGTGCGAGATAGCCGCGATGACTGGTGCTTGAGATCTTCACGATCGAAATACAGCATCTCCACACATTGCGTGACCGACAGAGTCGATGACGTCGACGGCGTCAGCGCGGCGATGCAGGCATCAATACTGTATCGCGCCAGCACCTCGGCGGAGGCGTCGATTTCCGCGGTGGTGGGCGGTCGAACGGCGTTCCCCGCGAAATCCACGAAGCTGCGTCCTTTGACGACAGCCTCATGATAAGGCCGAGAGTTCCGGTACCGGTCGAGAGTCCAGAGGACCCAGCGAGCAGGAAGCGTCACCTTTTCACTGGACGCCATAAGCTCATCGACGGTCTGGAGCAGCGGTATCGCAGGATTTAGGGTCGTCGAAAGTAACTTGGGGAACTGCACCGCCAGCTTGCGAAAATTCGAAACCGCGTAGCTCATGCTCGCCCCCACGGTGACTTGACGTCACGAGGTTTTCCATAAGTTGTGGGATTGCTAGGGTCGCGTCAAACGATACGTCACGCGAGTGAGGCGGCGTCTCGTGGCCGGCGCCTTGCGCGGCGCACCCGGTGTCCAGCCCGGCAAGATCGTTTCGCGTCGGATGCGATCCGCCGGACAGGCCATGGTCGCCACGGGAAACGGCGGGCTATCTAGAGCGCTTCCCGACCTGATTGCATCAGGCCGGGCGCTCTAGCCTTTTGTTTTGGCGCATTTTCTTCACGCGAACCGGTATCCACTTCGCTCGAAAATGCTCTAGTCGCTTTCGACCGGCTCCGCCTTCCCCCACGCCAGCGCTCCACGGTCCAGCACGATCGTCTTGTCCGAATAGCCGCTGCCCATCAGCTCCGGCGGCTTGGCCGGGATGGCCGAGGACCCGCGCGGCCAGCCGTCGCGGATCTCGATCACCGCCACCTCGACCTTGCCCGCCGCCGCGGCGGTGAAGCTGAGGGTGACGCCGTTGGGGTCGGGGGCGTGGTAGGACAGGCTGGACCACTGGCCGGCCATGGTCGGCAGGGCGATCGGCCGGCCGTTCAGGCGCGGTTCGCCCAGGGCCAGGCTGGGGCGCAGGCGCAGGGTCAGGAGCTCGGCGCCCAGGGAGGGCACGGCGCGGATCAGCAGGCGGTCGCCGGCCCGGTCGATCGTCAGCACCGGCCGATCGACCGGCAGCACGGCGGTTGGCGCCATCCACACCGGCTCGCGATAGAGCGGCGGATAGGCTTTCCGCACCGGGGTCTTGTCGGAGTCCGACAGCACCACCTTCGACCAGGGGTCCAGGCGGGGCAGGGGCGAGACGCGCCAGGCCGCCCCGGTCGACAGGTCGGCCAGGTGGCTGGCCTCGGCCAGGCGCGGACGGCCGGGGCCGCCGTCGGCCACGCCGGCATAGAGCAGCAGGCCCGCGCCCGCCGCTCCGGCGACGGCGGCGAAGACCGGGGCCCAGCGATAGGCGGCGAAGTCGAAGGCCAGCGGCAGCAGGGCGGGAGCGGCCAGGACGGCGAACACCGCCAGCACGGCCGGTTCCATCAGGCCGACGCCGGCGAAGGTCCAGGCCCCCCAGGCGCCCAGCTGGGCGACGACCAGGATGGCGACCAGGCAGACCACGGCGGTCAGGGCCCAGGCCACCCGCCGGTCACGCGTGCCGCCCACCGCGGTGACGAACGCCGCGACCAGGCTGGCGGCCAGCAGCGGCCAGGCCAGCATCACCGAGCCGCCGGGCAGCAGCGCCTGGGTGGCGACCGCCAGGGCCAGCACCACCAGCAGGGCGCCCAGCCAGGCCCCGAACACCCCGACGCCCTTGCCCAGGCTCAGCCAGGCCAGGACGATCACCGCGCCGGCCATGCCCAGGCCGACCGGATCAAAGCCGCCGACCAGGCTGCAGGCCCCGCCCGCCATGGCGGCGATGACGCTCACCCAGATCCGGCCCGTCCCCCGGGCCTGCAGCACCAGCACGCTCAGGCACACCCCGATCAGCAGGATCCCGGCTCCCGGCAGCAGGGCGTTGAACTGGCCGAGCACGGTGTAGTAGCGCTGCTGGTCGGCGATGCCGATCAGCCGTCCGGCCAGGTGCAGGGCCAGGACCGCGGCGCTGGCCAGCAGCAGGAAGCCGGCGATCCCGCGCAGGATTTCCACGACCGTGACGGCGCGGCCGCGCAGGGCGCGGTAGTCGGTGAAGACGATCAGCAGGCCGGCCACCGCCAGGATCGCCCAGCCGACATTGACCGGATAGGCCACCAGGCCCAGGGCCAGGACGTCGGAATAGATCACGTCCGGCGAGCGGGCGGGCAGGGCCGCGCCGGCGGCCAGGGCGCGGACGGTCGGCAGGGCCTGGTCGCCCAGGTTCTGCAGGCTGCCCTGGTTCAGGTGCTCGGGCGTGGCCAGGGGCGTGTGATAGGCCAGCTGGTCGTCGATGAAGGCGAAGTTCAGACCCGGCAGGCCGGCGCGCAGGGCGTGGGTGAAGTCGGTGTCGTTGGGCATCCGCTGGTAGACGGCGGCGGCCAGCGAGTTGGCGGTCGGCTGGTGGGCGGCCCCGGCATAGAGGCGGATCAGCTCGCCGCTTTCGGTTCCGGTCTGGAACATCGCGGCCCGGCCGGCGTCGCCGCGCGCCTCCATGTTGATCACCACGCCGACGTGCTGGCGCAGGGGATCGCGGGCGAAGAAGGCCTCGGCCCCCAGCAGGCCCGGCTCTTCGCCGTCGGTGAACAGGAAGATGACGTCGCGGGCCAGGGGCGGGCCGGCCTTGAGGGCGCGGGCGATCTCCAGGGCGGCGGCGACTCCGGCCGAGTCGTCGGCCGCGCCGGGCGAATTGTGGACGGTGTCGTAGTGGCTCATCACCAGCACGGCCGGGGCGTCGCGGTCGGTTCCGGGCAGGGTGGCGACGATGTTCTGCACCGCGCCGACCGACACGGCGCGCGACCCCTTGGCGGCGTCGCGCACGCCCTCGCCGGGGCGCACCAGCACCTCCAGCCCCAGGCCGCTGATGCGGGTCAGCAGGTGGTCGCGGACCCGGACGATCTCGGCCGAGCCGATCGGGTGGGGCTTGCGGCCTATGGCGCGGACGTCGGCCATGGCGCGGCCGGCCGAGAACTGGTCGGCCGGAGCGTTGGCGGGCAGCGGCGCGGGGGTGCGCAGGGCCAGGTTGGCGATCGCCAGGCCGAGCAGCAGGCAGATCCAGACGCCGAGCAGCCTGATGGTCTTCATGCGTCGCGCCTCCGCAGACAGTCCCCCGCGCCGCAGGGTGGGACTGTTCGGGATTCGATAAAAGCCGCCGAAAACGGAAAAGGGCGACCCGGTCGCCCGGATCGCCCTTCCCGATGGTCGTTGAGACGGGCGGCGGTTTGACCGCCGCCCGTCGTCGTCGTGGCCTAGAACTTCGAACGCAGGGTCATGCCGTAGGTGCGCGGCGCGCCGAGGAAGGCGTCGTAGGTGATGGTGTCACGGGTCGGGTCATAGGTGTTGTGCGTGGCGTCCAGGCCCGACGAACCCTGCAGGGTGCCGTTGAAGGCGACCTGCTTGTATTCCTGGTCGAACAGGTTCTGGCCCCACAGTTCCACGGTCCACTTGTCGTCCGCCGCGCCGATGCCCACGCGGGCGTTCGCCACGGTGAAGGCCTTCTGCACCTTCGGCGGGAACAGGTCGGAACCGGTGTTGTAGGCCGACGAGTACTTGCCGCCGATGTTGAAGCGGGCCTTCAGGCTGTCGCCGACCGGATGCTCATAGGTGAGCGAGGCCGAGGCCGAGTATTTCGGCGCCAGCGACAGGCGGTTGCCCGGGAGCAGGGCCAGGGCGTTGCCCGGATCGTTGGGGATCTTCTGCTTGCCGTACTTGGTGTCGGCGTAGGTGAGGCCGGCCTGCACCGCCAGGCCACGCACGGGCGTGAACCACAGGAAGTCGGCGTCGATGCCCTGCGAGGTCACTTCCGGGATCGAGCGCACCACGAACGACGTGCCCAGGAAGGTGTTCAGCTGGAAGTCGGTGTACTTCTGGTAGAAGCCGGTGACGTTCAGCAGGACCGAGCGGTTGAACAGGGTGTTCTTCATGCCGATTTCGTAGCTGTCGACGAATTCGGCCGGGAACGACGTGTCGAAGATCGGCACGATCGGCAGGGCGACCGCCGTGCCGGCCTGCGTACCGTCGCTCGACTGGGTGCGGTCCAGGTTGTAGCCGCCGCCCTTGTAGCCGCGCGCGAACGAGGCGTAGGTGAACACCTCGGGCGAGAAGCGGTACGACGCCTTGATGGTGCCGCTCCATTCCTTGTCCGAACGGTTCTGGGTGGTGCCGCGGCCGTTGAACGCCGGGTTGGACCAGGGCAGGCAGAGGTTGGCGATCACCGTGCCGACATTGGCCGCGCCGACGATCCCGGCGATCGCTCCGGCCCGGCCCAGGGCGGTGCGGCAACCCAGGCCGCCGTCGCTGGTGGTCTGATAGGTGTTGAGGGTCTTCTCCTCGGAGGTGTAGCGCAGGCCCGCCGTGATGTCGAAGGCGTCGGTGACGTGCCAGGTGTCGTTGGTGAACAGCGCGACGGTGGTGGCGCGTTGCTTGTACTGGTCGTGCAGGCCTTGGCCGCCGACATAGCTGGTGTTGGGCGCGCGGCCCAGCAGCGCGGCGATGAAGTTGGGAACGCCGGCCGGGTTGGCGGCCGAACGCGACAGCAAGCGGCCCAGATACTGCTCATAGTCGTTGCCATAGAGGAAGTTGGCTTCGGTCTTCAGTCGCTCATCGGCCAGGAACGCGCCGACCAGCCAGTCGAACTTGTCGGTCTGACCCGCCAGGCGCAGTTCCTGGGTGTAGGTCGTGAATTCGCTGTAGTTGGTGCCGTCCTTGTTGCGATAGACGAGGTCGGCGGTGGAGAAGTCGGAGTCCTGGCCGTTGTCGGTGCGCCACTGGCGGATGGCCGAGATCGAGGTCAGCTCGCCGAACGGCGTGTCGATCTTGCCTTCCAGCGAGACGCCCTTGTCCTCGATCGAGGACGGCGCGCCGCGGTTCGAATAGGCGACGCGGGCATAGGGATCGGCGGTCGTGGCCAGGGCGGCTCCGCCGTTGACCAGAGCCAGGATGCCGGCGGTCGGACCGGTGCGGATCTGCACCGCGCCGCAGCAGTTCTCATCGCGCCTGGTGTAGTCGCCGATCAGCTTGAAGGTCGACTTGTCGTCCGGCACGAACAGCAGCTGGCCGCGCACGGTGTAGAAGCCCTGGTCGGCGTCCTGGTCGCGCTTGCTGGGGCCCTTGCCGGTGATCACGTCGTTGTAGCCGTCGCGCTCGCGGGCGGCGACATAGAGGCGGGCGGCCAGGGTCTCGGTGCCGAACAGCGGGCCGGTGACCGAGGCGGAGACGCCGTGGGCGTTGAAGTTGCCGAGCGTCGCCTCGGCGGTGGCGCCGAAGCCGAATTCCGGCTCCTTGGTGACGATGTTGATGACGCCGGCCGAGGTGTTCTTGCCGAACAGCGTGCCTTGCGGGCCCTTCAGGACCTCGATGCGTTCCATTTCGCCCAGGTCGCCGAACGACACGCCGTTGCGCGGACGGTAGACGCCGTCGATCACGACGCCGACCGAGCTTTCCAGGCCGGGGTTGTCGCCGACCGTGCCGACGCCGCGGATACGGGCGGTGGTCGAGGCTTCCGACGAGGTCGAGGTCACGGTCAGGCCAGGGGTCAGGATCGTCAGATCCTTGATGTCCTTGACGCCGGTGTCTTGCAGCAGCTTGGCGCCGATCGCGGTCACCACAACCGGCACGTCCTGCAGGTTCTGCTCACGCTTTTGGGCGGTGACGACGATGCTGTCGACGGTGGGGATGTCTGTCTGCTGGGCCTGGGCCGTCAGCGGGGTCAGACCGGCGAGCACGACGGCGGACGCCGTGCCGCAAAGCACCTGAGTGAAGCGCATTTCCTACCTCGGTTCGTTTTATGACGCGGACGCTTGCAACGCCCCCGCCTTTTGATTTGGTCTTAACCCGAACGTTCGTTCGAACTGACATGCAAGGGTTATGGCCGTGCTGTGACCTCGGCAAGGAAAAACCTTATGGCTTAACGGTTGGCGGACATCTGTTGCGCGGATGCGACAATGGTCGCCCACCATCCCCGATCTTCCGCTGACCCCGAAAGCCGCCTCCAGGCTTGCGTCGAGAAGCGCGGCGGCTCATGTCCGGAGAATGCCGATCTCCGCCGCCTATCGCCCCGATCCGATCTTCATGCGCCTGGGGCCCGACTTCGCCGATCCCGTGCTTCCGGCGGACTTCCCCCAGACGATCCTGCGCTTCCGCAACGACCGCGCCGCCGCCACGGTGGGGCTGGAGGGGCTGAGCGA
Organism: Caulobacter sp. AP07; assembly: GCF_000281955.1. Classification (GTDB taxonomy): domain Bacteria; phylum Pseudomonadota; class Alphaproteobacteria; order Caulobacterales; family Caulobacteraceae; genus Caulobacter. The sequence goes on from NZ_AKKF01000135.1 coordinate 33,041, forward strand.
CGCCGAGTGGCTCAACCATTTCGCGAGATTTGCGCCCCTGCCGGACAACCAGCCCGGGCCGCTGGCCATGCGCTATCACGGCCACCAGTTCCGCAGCTACAACCCCGACCTCGGCGACGGGCGGGGCTTCCTGTTCGCCCAGCTGCGCGAGACCGGCTCCTCTTCGGAGCGAGGGGGGCGGCTCCTGGACCTGGCCACCAAGGGCTCGGGCCAGACGCCGTGGTCGCGGGCCGGCGACGGGCGGCTGACCCTGAAGGGCGGGGTGCGCGAGATCCTGGCGGCCACCATGCTGGAGACCCTGGGCGTCCCGACCTCGCGGGCCTTCTCGCTGGTCGAGACCGGCGAGGACCTGCAGCGCGGCGACGAGCCCAGCCCCACGCGTTCGGCGGTGCTGACCCGGCTGTCGCACAGCCACATCCGGTTCGGGACCTTCCAGCGTCAGGCCTTCGCCGAGCGCCCGGACCTGATCACCGTGCTGGTCGACCACGCGGTCGAGACCTATTTCCCTCAGGTCGCCGACGAACCCGACCGCCCGAAGGCGCTGTTGGAGCAGGTGGTCGCCGCCAGCGCCCGATTGTGCGCCCGCTGGATGGCGGCCGGTTTCGTGCACGGCGTGCTCAACACCGACAACATGGTCGTCACCGGCGAGAGCTTCGACTACGGCCCCTGGCGGTTCCTGCCGCGCAACGATCCGAACTTCACCGCCGCCTATTTCGACCATTCGGGGCTCTACAGTTTCGGCCGCCAGCCCGAGACGGTGTTCTGGAACCTGCAGCAGCTGGCCGGCTGCCTGGCCCTGGTCACCGACGACGCCGGACTGATCGCGGCGCTCAACGGCTTTTCCGACCTCTATCGCGACGCCCTGCGCGCGGCGATGCTCGACCGACTGGGCCTGAAGAGCCGCTCGCCCGAGGCCGACATCGCCCTGGTCCAGGCGGCGTTCACCGCCCTGGCTTCCGGCGGCGAGGCGCTGCGCTGGGAGCCGTTCTTCTTCGACTGGTTCGGCGGCCGGGCCTCGGAGGCCCGCGCCCTGGCAGGTCCGCGCGCCGAGCTCTACGGCCAGGACGCCTTCCTCGACCTGCGCCGGCAGTTCGCGGCCTTCGAGACCGATCGCCCTGAGCGGCTGGACAGCCCGGTCTTCGCCCGGTCCGAGCCCGAGGAGATGCTGATCGACGAGGTCGAGGCCCTGTGGGCGCCGATCGCCCAGGCCGACGACTGGTCGCCGCTTCATGCCAAGCTTGGTTGTCTGGAGGCGGCGCGTGTCGCCTATGCGTTAGGCCACTGACATACGGGTGAGACAAATCTGCCGCATGCTGAGCTTTTCCGATGTGGGGCAGGAACAAACGTCAAGCTTCAGCCTTATCTGGGGTTGATGACGCCCCCTAGGTGGCTTTGGCAGGTGATTTGGCCGGTGGAGAATATCGCATGCGTTTCTTCCAACCCGTGATGCTGGTCTGCGCCGTGGCCATGTCGTTCATCGGCGCCCTGGGCCTTCCGGGCTGCGCCCGCGCGATCGGCGAGTGTCTCAGCGACAAGCACGAGATGGCTTGATCCTCCCCCTCTGGGGGAGGTGGCCCGTAGGGCCGGAGGGGGTGCCGCCGCGCTGACCCCCCCCCCC
>NZ_AKKF01000136.1 GCF_000281955.1 Caulobacter sp. AP07
GGCGGTCGGCCGCCGCGGACCAAGGACACCGACACCCAGGCCCTCGAGTCCGACCTGTCGTCGGTGCTCGGCCTCGACGTCGAGATCGACCATCGCGGCGACGCCGGCGCCATCACCATCCGCTACGCCAAGCTCGAGCAGTTGGATGACCTCTGCAACCGCTTGACCCGGGGCCTCTGAGGCTCCGGAAAAGGGTCGTCTGTCGCGCACGGAACAAGGCTTGTCCGCACATCGGGACGCACGATCGGCGAGAAACGACGCGGGGAGGTCCCGTTTTTACGATCAAGCCTTTGAATTATAAGGTGAAGTATCGCTTTTCACCGAGGGTTTGGTCAGGGGGTTCCCGGATCATAATCCACAGGAAATCGCGATCTTTCGCGTTCTGGGTTTGACGGCCGGGCCGACTCAGCGATCCCGCGATCGTCCAGACGCCTGGGGCAGGGGAGTGATCGCCGTCCGGGTCAGGCGGCGCCGTTCACAGTCCCAGCCGTCGCGCCTTGCCGGCGATCTGCAGGGCCAACCGCTCGGAGATCAGCTGGTCTGGTGAGCCGGAAGTCTTGCAGGCCTTGTCGGCGGCCAGCACCTCGGCCTGCACCAGCAGCAGCTGGTCCAGGGTCCAGGCGCGGGCCTGGCGCAGGAACTCGCGCTCGCTCTTCCAGAACACGCCGGAAGCCTTGGCGGCGGCCGCCAGGTCGACGCCGTTCTTGTGCAGGGTCAGGGTGCGGCGCAGGCGGCCCAGGTGATAGCCCATGGCTCGCACGGCGGCCGGTCCGCCTTCGCCCTCGGCCGCGGCGCGCCTAAGACCGGCCTGGGCGGGGCCCAGGCGGCCGCCGAACGCATCGACGGCGGCGTCACCCAGCGAAGCCTCGGGCTCGACGCCCAGGAAGTCGGTCAGGTCGGCTGGGGTGGCGCCGGCGCCGCTGCCAGGGCCCAGGAACAGGGCCAGGCGCTCGATCTCGGCGCGGGCCACGCCGCGCTCCTTGGGCAGGCGCGAGACGAACAGGTCCAGCGCTTCGCCGTTCAGGCTGACCTTGTCCTTGGCCAGGGTCTCGCGGGTCAGCCGGGCCAGGTCGCCGGCCTCGTCCTCGTAGCAGGGGATCACGGCGGCGCCGGCGGCCTTCTCGCCGGCCTTGCGCAGGGCCGAGTTGCGATCCAGGGCCCCGGCCTCGACCAGGAACAGCGCCTCGGGGTTCAACTGGCCCTCGACATGGCGGACCAGGGCCTCGGCGGCCTGCTTGTCGGGCCCGGCCTTCTCGCCGGTCAGGCGCAGGCGCACCAGCCGCCGTCCGCCCATCATCGACAGGGCCGAGAGTTCGTCCTCCAGCTTGCCGGCCTGGGCGTCGAGGTCGCTCTCGGTCAGCTGGGCGGTGTCGAAGGGATCGTCGGGCCGCTCGAACAGCCGCTTGGCCAGCTGGTCGGCGCGATCACGCACCACCCCGCGATCGCGGCCGTAGATGACCACGGCGCGGATCTCCGGCGTCGGGTCCTTCAGGAAGCGTTCGACGTCCTGGCGTTTCGACAGGATCATGGCCAGCGTACTCGAGCGAAATGGATGTCGGTTCGCGTGAAGAGAACGCGCGAGAACAAGGTCGGGTCTCTAGGCGGCCTTGCCCGCGAGCCAGGCGGCGAGGTCCAGCTGGATCTTGCGGGCGACCTCGGCCGCTGCGCGCTCCTGGCTGTCCTGCTGGGCCGCGATGGAGGCGTAGGGTTGGTCGGCGGAGTCGTAGGTGACCGCGGCGGCGGCGGAACCGGCCCGCACCTGCTGGCCGGTCTTGGCGTCGAGAAGACGCCAGTCGGCGGTGAGGTTCAGCTCGTAGCGGTTGGCGACATTGTCGACGCGGACGCCCCGGGCGTAGCGCTGTTCCTTGACGGTGTAGACCAGCCGATGGGACGGCAGGACATTGACGTCGCGCGCCAGGGCGTCCTCCAGCTTCTCGCGCAGCAGATAGCCGGCCCGGCCCTCGGGGGCGACCACCTCGATGGCGCCGAGGCCCTTGGTGACCGACTGGGGGCCGTAGAGGGGGGTGAAGCCGCAGGCCGAGAGCAGCAGGGCGAAGCCGGCGATCAGGGCCGTGGGAAGCAGTCTGGGGAGCATTGCGCGCTTCATGGATCAGCCGGCCACGATGTTGACGATACGGTCTTTCACCACGATCACCTTGCGAACGGTCAGGCCCTCAAGGTGGGCCAGGACGGCGTGATCCGCCAGAGCGATTTTCTCGACCTCGGCCTCGGCCGTGCCGGCCTTGACCTTGATCTCGCCGCGACGCTTGCCGTTGATCTGGATCGGCAGCACGCGCTCGTCGTCGGCCGCCAGCACCGGGTCGGGCTTGGGCCAGGGCGCGTCGACGACCATGCCGCTCTTGCCCAGGCTGGCCCAGGCTTCCTCGGCCAGGTGGGGGGTGAAGGGCGAGATCAGGCGGGCCAGGATCTCCAGCGCCTCGGCGCGAGCGGCCAGGACGCCCTGGGAGGCGGCGCTTCCGTCAGCGAGGGTGGCCGGCGCGGCCTTCAGCATGTTGAGGAACTCGTACAGGCGCGCCACGCCGCTGTTGAAGCGGAAGCCTTCGATGGAGTCCGTCACGAAGCCGATCAGCCGGTGGGCGCCCTTGCGCAGGGCCAGGGCCGCGGCGTCCGCCTCGTCGTGGGCGAAGTCGCCGGCCGGTTGGCCGTCGAACTCGTTCCACACCCGGTGGGTGAAGCGCCAGGAGCCTTCGACGCCGCTGTTGGTCCATTGCACGTCGCGCTCGGGCGGGCTGTCGCTCATCACGAACAGGCGCGCGGCGTCGACGCCGTAGGCGTCGAAGATGTCCTCGGGGGCGACGACGTTCTTCTTGGACTTCGACATCTTTTCGATGTCGCCGATGGTGATCGGCTCGCCGGTCGCGGCGTGGGTCGCGGAGCGCTCGTTGCCCTCGACAGTGATGCGGATGTCGGATGGTTCGACCCACTCGCCGGCCGCGTTCTTGTAGGCCTCGTGAGTGACCATGCCCTGGGTGAACAGGCCGGCGAACGGCTCCTCGACCGACAGCAGGCCCTCGTCCTTCAGGGCGCGGGTGACGAAGCGGGCGTAGAGCAGGTGCAGCACCGCATGCTCGACGCCGCCGATATACTGGTCGACCGCCATCCAGTGGTCGGCGGCGTCCTTGCTGATCGGCTCGGCGGCGGTCGGGTCGGTGAAGCGGGCGAAGTACCACGAGCTGTCGACGAAGGTGTCCAGCGTGTCGGTCTCGCGTTCGGCCTTGCCGCCGCAGGCGGGGCAGGTGGTGTGGCGCCAGGTCGGGTGGCGCAGCAGCGGGTTGCCCGGCTTGTCGAAGCTGACGTCGTCGGGCAGCACCACCGGCAGCTGGTTCTCGGGCACGCCGACGGGGCCGCAGGCCTCGCAGTGGATGACCGGGATCGGGCAGCCCCAGTAGCGCTGGCGCGACACGCCCCAGTCGCGCAGGCGATAGACCGTGGCGCCCTGGCCCTGGCCCTGGGCCTCGATGCGGTTCACGGCCTCGGTCTTGGCGGCCTCGATGTCCAGGCCGTCCAGGAACTCGGAATTGAAGATCGCGCCGGGGCCGACATAGGCCTCCTTGCCGACCTCGAACGTCGCGGCGACCTCGCCGGGCGGCAGCACCACCGGCAGGACGGGCAGGGCGTATTTGCGGGCGAAGTCCAGGTCGCGCTGGTCGTGGGCCGGGCAGGCGAAGATCGCGCCCGTGCCGTAGTCCATCAGGATGAAGTTGGCGATCCAGACGGGCAGGGTGATCGACGGGTCCAGCGGGTGGACGACCCGCAGGCCGGTGTCGCGGCCCAGCTTCTCGGCCCCTTCGATATCGGCCTCCGAGGTGCCGCCCTTGCGGCACTCGGCGATGAAGGCGGCCATGCTCGGATCAGCCGCTCCCAATTGCTCGGCCAGCGGATGCTCGGGCGCGATGCCGACGAAGCTGGCGCCGAACAGGGTGTCGGGGCGGGTGGTGTAGACCTCCAGGCCGGCGTCATGGCCCGCCGGCGCCTTGCCGTCGAACTTGAACGTGAACCGCAGCCCCTTGGACCGGCCGATCCAGTTCTCCTGCATGATCCGGACCTTCTCGGGCCAGCGGTCCAGGGTCTTCAGGCCGTCGATCAGGGCGTCGGCATAGTCGGTGATGCGCAGGAACCACTGGGTCAGCTTGCGCTTCTCCACGGTCGCGCCCGAGCGCCAGCCCTTGCCGTCGATGACCTGCTCGTTGGCCAGGACGGTCATGTCGACCGGGTCCCAGTTGACCGAGGCTTCCTTGCGATAGACCAGGCCGCGCTTCAGCAGGCGCAGGAACCAGGCCTGCTGCTGGCCGTAATATTCCGGGTCGCAGGTGGCGAACTCGCGCGACCAGTCAACCGACAGGCCCAGGGCCTTCAGCTGTTCGCGCATGGCGGCGATGTTGTCGTAGGTCCAGCCCTTGGGGTGGACGCCGCGCTCCATGGCGGCGTTCTCGGCCGGCATGCCGAAGGCGTCCCAGCCCATCGGGTGCAGGACGTTGAAGCCCTGGGCGCGCTTGTAGCGGGCCACGACGTCGCCCATGGCGTAGTTGCGCACATGGCCCATGTGGATGCGCCCCGACGGATAGGGGAACATCTCAAGCACGTAGTACTTCGGACGGCCGTCGGGGGTGATCGGCGTCAGGAAGGTGTTGGCGGTCGCCCAGGCGGCGCGCCACTTCGGCTCGGTGTCTTTGGGATTGTAGCGGGCCATGAAACCAGACTGTTCGTGCGGGACTACGCCTTGGGGGCGCGTTCCGCGGAAGTCTTAAGCGGTTTCGCGGCCTCGACGTGCTTCTAAAAGTGCGAACGGGAGCCTTTTGTCGCCAGGACAAAGGGCTCCCGCGAAGAACTCGGCCGGAAGCCTAGTTCTTGATGTTGGAAAGTCGCAGCTGACGGGCGCGGGTCAGGATGGCGTTCTCGATATCGGTCGCCGTCTGATCGGTGGCGGCCGTGTCGGTCCAGCCGCCAGCGGCGTCCTTGACCTGCTTGAAGATCGTGACGTTCAGGCCGTCGGCCCGCAGGCGGGTGTCGAGGATGTAGACCGTCGCCTTGAAGCGCTCGTCCGGCTTCTCGGGATTGGTGTACCAGTCGGTGACGATCACGCCGCCGTAGGGGTCGGCCGAGGCCAGCGGCATGAAGGCCAGGGTGTCGAGGCTGGCGCGCCACAGGAAGCCGTTGACGCCGATCGAGCCGCTGGACGGCGCGGCCTGCTTGCCGCCGCGGCCGAACTTGAACGGGTTGAAACCCGGCTCGTCGCTTTGGGTGCTGAAGGTTTTGGGGGGGCTGCTGCTGCAAGCAGACACACCAACCAGGACCGACAGCGTCAGAACGCCAGCGGCGACGCCGCGCAACACCGACCCACGCTCAAACGCCATAGTACCTCGCTCCAAATGTATCGCCGGCGCGTCGCGCGAGCTGGCGCGCCCCCGCAGCCGGAAGCGGTCTATAGCATGGTCGCGCTGCGTCAAAACAGGAATCGCGTGGCAGGACCGCCACAGGCGCCGCTTGAATCGCTCCCTGCGACGCTTAGCCCGACCCAAGTGCGGTTGACCGCGCTGTACTCAGGCCTTTAATCGATTTTCAGGGAGCCCGCTCCTATATGTAGGTTGGCCTACTATTAGGTTCGGGTTGGGGATTGGGTTCAGTAGCGATGTTCGCGGCACGGTATTTCATGGCAGGGGCCACGGCGTTGATCCTTTTGGGATCGACTTCGATGGCCTATGCTCAGAGCAAGACGCGTACGGGCGCCGCCGATTTCACCGTGAAGAACGATTTCAGCAATCCCGCCCAGATGATGCCGTTCAACCCGCAGCAAGGCCCGAAGAAGTCCCTGCAGTGGGACAACAAGAAGGGCAAGTGGGGCCTCAAGCTCGACCTCGACCAGCCGGCCAACCGCGAACTCGAAGGCCGGGACGTCCAGGCCGGGGCCTATTACAGCGTCACCCCGTCGATCCGGGTCGGCGGCGCCGTGGCGCTGGGCGACAACAACCCCGCCCTGGCCGCCCGCAAGAACGAGATCCAGGAGCCCGCGCCACGGGTGAAGCTGGAAACCGCGTTCAAGTTCTAGGCGTTTAGCGCCTCCACCGCCGCTATTCCGACGATTCCGCTGCCCAGCAGCTGCTCGACCGTGTCCGCCCGTACGCCGCCCAGGGCGTAGACCGGCGTTTCGACCGCTCCGACGATCCTCTTCAGGCCATCCACGCCCAGCGGCGTTCCCGCCGACGGGCTGGCGCTGGGAAAGACCGGTGAAACCACCAGCGCGTCGGCGCCCGCCGCCTGGCCCGCCCTGGCGGCGGCGGCGTCATGGGCTGCCACGGTGATCAGCCATTCCGGATGACGGGCGCGGATCGCGGGCAGGTGCGCTGACAGCCGTTGCGGCAGATGCAGGCCGTCGGCCTCGACGGCCACCGCCAGGGCCTCGTCCGCCCCGACCAGCAGCAGCAGGCCGCGCCGCCGGGTGATGTCCCGCAATCCGCGGCCCCGGACCTCGGCGTCGAGCGCGCCGAACGCCCGGAACACCACGGCCGCGCCGGCCGGCAGGCGCTCGGCGACGCGTTCGGGGTCGGGGGTCCGGTCCGGGTCGGTGAAGAACAGCAGGCTGGGCAGGGGTTTTCCGCGCACCAGCCATGGGCGAAGGCGCGCGGCCGTTCTAGACAGGGCGTCCATCTCGTCGATCGCGCCCCCGGCGCCCACGCCTGAAGAATCCATGTCCGACGTCTACGCCTCCATCCAGTCCCGTATCCGGGCCGCCGCCGTCGCTTCCGGGCGTCCGGCCGACGCCGTCACCCTGGTGGCGGTGTCCAAGCTGCAGCCCTGGGACCATATCGCCCCCATTCTGGCCGCCGGCCAGCGGGTGTTCGGCGAAAATCGCGTCCAGGAGGCCATGGGCCGCTGGAGCGAGCGCCGCGCGCAGGTCGAACTGCGACTGATCGGACCGTTGCAGAGCAACAAGGCGCACGAGGCCGTGGGTTTCTTCGACGTCATCGAAAGTCTCGACCGCGAGAAGCTGGCCCATGTCCTGGCCGGGGAAATCCAGGCCCAGGGCAAGGCGCCGCGGCTGTTCGTGCAGGTCAACACCGGCGAGGAGCCGCAGAAGGCTGGCGTGGTCCCGGGCCAGGCCGACGCCTTCATCGCCCTTTGCCGGGGCCTGGACCTGCCCGTGGAGGGCCTGATGTGCATTCCGCCGGCCCAGGGTGACCCCGCGCCGCATTTCCGCCTGCTGGGCCAGATCGCGGCCCGCAACGACCTGGCCAAGCTGTCGATGGGCATGAGCGACGATTTCGAGACCGCCATCGCCTGCGGCGCCACCTCGGTGCGGGTGGGGTCGGCGCTGTTCGGAAGCCGGACCTAGGCGACGATCTCGACCGCATCCCCTGGTTTCGCCACCGCCAGCAGGGCCTCGACGTCGTCTCGCGCCAGGGCCACGCAGCCCTCGGTGCCGGGATAGCCGTCCCGCGCCAGGTGCAGGAAGATCGCCGAGCCCAGGCCGGGGACGGGCGGGTCGTCATTGTGACCCAGCACCACCACCAGGTCGTAGACGGGGTCGTCGCGCCACAGCCGCTCGGCGCTGGCCGGGTAGGGCAGCTTGACCGGCTGGTTGTAGGCGGAGTCGCCCGGGGCGTCGCACCAGCCATCGTCGGCCGCGATCGGTTTGGCGGGCAGGTGGGTGGTGGGGCCGTGCGGATAGACGTCGGGCCGGTAGAGCACGTGGCGGATCGGCCAGAGGCCCAGCGGGCTCCTGTTGTCGCCCTCGCGCTTGTCGGCGGCGGCGATGATCCCGGCCTTGCCCAGCGCGCAGCGCGCCACGCGCCCATCCCATGCGATCTGGCCTTTGGCGTGGGCGCGAAAGATCATCGAGGCGGCGTTCTCATCAAAGCGCGCTTGGCGCCGGGGGCCGCAGCGGTGCATGTTCCGCCCTATGGCGCAACGCAAAACCCTATTGCTGGTCGATGACGACGAGGATCTGCGCGGCGCGCTCGCCGAGCAGCTCGCCCTCCACGAGGAGTTCGCGGTCGCCGAGGCTCCCACGGCCGGCGAGGGCGTGCGGATGGCCCGGGAAATCAAGCCGGACCTGGTCCTGCTGGACGTCGACCTGCCCGACATGGACGGCCGCGAGGCCTGCCGGCTGATGCGCAAGAACGGCGTCACCGCCCCGGTGATCATGCTGACGGCGGCGGCCAGCGACAGCGACACCATCCTGGGCCTGGAGTCCGGGGCCAACGACTACGTCACCAAGCCTTTCCGCTTCGGGGTGCTGCTGGCCCGCATCCGCGCCCAGCTGCGCAGCTACGAAGCTTCCGAAGATGCCTTGTTCCGCATCGGTCCGTACGAGTTCCGGCCGTCGGCCAAGCTGCTGATCGACGAAAAGCAGAAGAAGGTCCGGCTGACCGAGAAGGAAACCAACATCCTCAAATACCTCTACCGCGCCGGCTCCAAGCCGGTGTCGCGCGAGGAGCTGCTGACCGAGGTCTGGGGCTACAACGCCGGGGTCACCACCCACACGCTCGAGACCCACGTCTACCGCCTGCGCCAGAAGATCGAGCCGGACCCGACGGTGGCGAGGATCCTGATCACCGAGATGGGCGGATATCGGCTCCAGCCTTGATCCCCGTCCAGGCAAAGAAAAAGCCCCGGCCGCTTCGAGCGGCCGGGGCTTTTTCTTTTACGCTCTGAGTGCGATCAGGCGTTGCCGACCGTCGCGCCGTCGGCCTGGGCCTTGCGGGCCGCATAGACGCCAGCGAAGTCGATCGGGTCGATCAGGAAGGGCGGGAAGCCGCCTTCGGTGGTGACGTCGGCGATCAAGCGGCGGGCGAACGGGAACAGGAAGCGCGGGCACTCGATCAGCAGCACCGGCTCCAGGTCGGCTTCGGGCACGCCGCCGATGTGGAACAGGCCGCCATACATGACCTCGACGTGGAACACCGGCTGGTCGTCGCGCGTGGCGCGGGCCGACAGCTTCAGGTCCACTTCGAACAGGCCGTCGGGACGACCGCGGGCGTTCATTTCGACACCCATGTCGATGGCCGGCGCGGCGCCGCCGGCGCGCAGGGAATCCGGAGCGTGCGGGCTCTCGAACGAGAAGTCGCGGACGAACTGGGCGATGATGCGGATGCCGGTTTCGGCGGCCGCGCCGTCTTCGAGAGCGGCGGGAGGAGCGGCGTTCGTGTCGGTCATGAGCGATAAATCCGTATTCGGCGTCGAAATTGGCCGCTAGGAGAGAGCGGGGCTGCTAACACGGGGGCGGCTGGCGCGCAACGCCAGGCGCCTGACGCGCGAGCCCCTTCTCGCCTATGGATGGGGCCTAGCCTATATAGGCATGATGTCTCGCCTTGGCGTCCGTCCTGGCTGAACGAGCGGAAACTGTCGTGTTTGAATGGATTATCCTCGCGGTTCTGGCCGCGGTCATCCTCTACCAGCTCTACGCCACCCTGGGTCGCCGGGTCGGGCGTCAGCCCGAGGACGCGCCCGCCGCCGTGCCGGCCAACGCGCCGGCGCTCGACGTGAAGGCGCCTGAACTGGCCAGCGACGCCTTGAGCGGTCTGGCCGCCCTGCGCGCCCGCCAGGCCGATTTCGACGTCGGCCACTTCCTGGGCGGCGCCCGCCAGGCCTACGAGATGATCGTCAAGGCCTTCGCGGCGGGGGACCGCGACACCCTCAAGCCGCTGCTGGCGCCCGACGTCATGGCCAATTTCGAGACGGCCATCGCCGCCCGCGAGGCCGAGGGCCGCACCGAGAAGGCCGAATTCATGGTTCCCCCGCGCACCGACCTGGATTCCATCACCGTCGAAGGCGATGTGGCCAAGGCGGTGGTCCGCATCCTGGCCGAGGTCCGCACCCGCTCGACCAGCGCCGCCGGCGAGGCGGTCGACGATCGCCGCACCGCCGACCTGTGGACCTTCGAGCGCGACCTGAAGAGCAGGAACCCGAACTGGACCCTGGTCCGCGTCGACGTCGCGGAGGCGTGATGCCGCGCCTGGGTTTTGTCGCCGCGTTTGCCGTCCTGGCGTTGGCGGCCTGTACGACCGCGCCGCTCAGGCCGACCGGGCCCGGACCGGTCACGACCACGCCGGGCGCCGCGACCGCCCTGTCGTTCAGCGAACTGGCCGGCTGGTCACAGGAAGACCACCTCGGCGCGCTGGACGCCTTCCGCCAGGGCTGCGGTGTCGCCAAGGCGCCGGACCTGGCCGCGGTCTGCCGCAAGGCCCGCGCCGACCGCACGGTCGACGACGCCGGGGCCCGCCGCTTCCTGGAAGCCAATTTCCGGCCCGAACCCGTCGCCGGCCAGGGCCTGCTGACCGCCTATTTCGCCCCGGAATACGAGGCGCGGATGTCGCGCTCGGCCGAGTTCAGCGCCCCGATGCGCGGCAAGCCGGCCGACCTGGTGACGCTGGACCTCAGCCAGTTCGAACCCGCCCTGGCCGGCAAGAAGGTCACCGGCGAGGTCGAGGGCGGCCAGTTCGTGCCCTATCTCGACCGCGCCGCCATCGAGGCCTCGCCCGTCGACCGGCCCCTGGCCTGGATGCGTCCGGAAGAGCTGTTCTTCCTGCAGATCCAGGGCTCGGGCATTCTCGTCCTGCCGGACGGTCGCCGGGTGCGCGCCGCCTTCGCCGGGCACAACGGCCGGCCGTTCGTCGGCATCGCCACCGCCATGCGCGATCGCGGCCTGCTGCCCGACAACAACACCTCCGGCGACGCGATCCGCACCTGGCTGGCCGATCATCGCGGCCCGGAAGCCGACGCCATCATGCAACTGAACCCGCGCTACGTGTTCTTCCAGACCCTGCCGGACGACGGCAAGCAGGCGGTGGGCGCGGCGGGGATTCCGCTGCCGGCCGGTCGCGCCATCGCCGTCGACCCCAGCAAGCACGCGATGGGCGAGCTCTATTGGCTGGACGCCAGCGCGCCGAAGCTGGCCGGGGCCTTCCCGGCCTATCGCCGCCTGGCGGTGGCCCTGGACGTCGGCGGCGCCATCAAGGGCGACGCCCGGGCCGACCTCTACACCGGCACGGGCGCGGCGGCGGGGGCCGAGGCGGGGCGCGTGCGCCACGACCTGCGCCTCTACCGGCTCGTCCCGCAACCCCAGTCCTGAGACCATGAAACGCCCCCCGCGCCAGGACGAGATGCGTCTGTGGGGCATGGTCACCGCCACGGTGCGTGCCAAGCCGACCCAGAAGGCGGTGGGCTGGACGCCCAAGGCGCAGAAGAGCCTGGAGTCGCCGACGACCCTGCAGCCGATGGCTCCGCTGCTGGTCGACCCCAAGAGCCTCAAGCCGGCGGGCAAGCCGCGCGTGCCCGGCCCGCTGGAGGGCATCGAGCCCAACCGCAAGCGCAAGATCGCCCGCGAGCATACGCCGCTGGAGGCCCGCCTCGACCTGCACGGCCTGGACCAGGACCGCGCCAGGCCGGTGCTGGAGGCCTTCCTGCGCCGCGCCTGGGAGGACGGCCACCGCGCCGCCCTGGTGATCACCGGCAAGGGCAAGGTGGGGATGGGCGTGCTGCGCACGCGCACTCCCGAATGGCTGGCCGGCCCGGCCCTGCGCGACATCGTGGCGGGGGTGTCGCCGGCCGATAAGCGGCACGGCGGCGACGGGGCGCTCTACGTGGCGCTGAAGCGCCGGCCGCCGAAGGTCTAAAGCCGCCCCTTCGTCGCCCAGGCCTCGCCACGATTGAAGCGCCAAGCTTGGCGAGCTTCAGGAGCGGCGAATGGACATCGAGATCGGGGCCGAGGCCAAGGACAAGAGCTTCAACCGGCGGGTGGCGATCACCGTGGTGGCCCTGTCGATCTTCATGGGCCTGTGCGGGGTGAAGGACGGCAACATCGTCCAGGCCATGCAGCAGGCGCAGTCGAGCGGGGTCGACGCCTGGAACGAATACCAGGCCACCAAGACCAAGCTGCATATCGACGGGACGGCGTTGGCCCAGGCCCGCCTCCTGGCGCTGACGGGTGGCGACCGGACGGCGGCGGCCGTGGCGGCGGAGACGGTCCGCCTCGACGGCGAGATCGCCAAGTATCAAGCCGAGGCCCCTGCGCTGAAATCCCGGGCCCAGGGCTTTCAAGCCCAGTACGACGCGCTCAACGTCCACGACGACCAGTTCGACGCCGCCGACGCCCTGAACTCCATCGCGGTGTCGATCGCCGCGGTGGCGGCGCTGGTGGAGGTTCCCGCGGCGCTCTGGGCGTCCTGGGCGTTCGGCGCGCTGGGGATCGTCATGGGCCTGGCGGGCTTCCTGGGCTGGAGCCTGCACTCGGCCTTGCTCAGCCGACTGCTGGGCTAATCCCCGTTCGGGGACATGCACTTGTGCGTGTCCCCAATCTCGCCCGCGCCCTCGGGGGACACGCACAAGTGCATGTCCCCGGCTACTGAACCGACCGCGACGCCTTTTCGGCGTGACCCGAGGTCCCCTCGCGCGCCGCCAGCTTGTCGGCCACCGCGTCGAGCGACACGCCCGAGGCCGCCAGCAGCACCAGCCAGTGGTACAGCAGGTCGGCGCTCTCCGAGGCCAAGGCGTCGGGACCCTGAGCCACGGCGGCGATCACCGTCTCGACGGCTTCCTCGCCTAGCTTCTTGGCGGCCAGGGCCGGGTCGGCCAGCAGCTTGGCGGTGTAGGACGCAGCCGGATCGGCGCCCTTGCGGGCCTCGATGGTCGCCGCCAGGCGTTCCAGGGTCTCGAACAGCCGGCTCATGCGGCCCCCTTCAGCTCGTCCAGGCGCACCGGGATGCCGGCGGCGGCCATGGCCCGCTTGGCCTCGCCGATGCTGATTTCGCCGAAGTGGAAGATCGAGGCGGCCAGCACGGCGGCGGCGTGGCCGTCGCGGGCGGCCTCGACCAGGTGCTCGGTCTTGCCGGCCCCGCCCGAGGCGATCACCGGCACGGTCACCGCGCCGGTCACGGCCTGCAGCAGCGGGATGTCGTAGCCGATCTTGGCCCCGTCGCGGTCCATCGAGGTCAGCAGGATCTCGCCGGCCCCCCGCGCCACGCTCAGGGCGGCGTATTCGACCACGTCCAGGCCGGTGTCCTTGCGGCCGCCATAGGTCCAGACGTTCCAGCCCGAGCCGTCGGCGCGCGCCTTGGCGTCGATGGCCACCACCACGCACTGGGCGCCGAAGGCGTCGGCCCCGGCGGCCACCAGGCCGGGGTTTTCCACGGCGGCGGTGTTGATCGACACCTTGTCGGCCCCGGCCAGCAACAGGCGGCGCATGTCGGCCACCTCGCGCACCCCGCCGCCGACCGAGACCGGCATGAAGCAGACCTCGGCCGTGCGGGCGATGACGTCGAGCAGCAGGCCCCGGCCCTCGCTGGAGGCGGTGATGTCGAGGAACATCAGTTCGTCGGCCCCGGCCGCGTCATAGGCGCGGGCCTGCTCCACCGGGTCGCCGGCGTCGCGCAGGGCCACGAAGTTGACGCCCTTGACCACCCGGCCGTCCTTGACGTCGAGACAGGGAATGATCCGGGTCTTCAGCATCAGGCGGCCGCTATGGTCAGGGCTTCGGCCGGCTTGATCGTGCCTGCATAGAGCGAGCGGCCCAGGATGGCGCCGGCGATCTCGACGCCCACGCGGGCCTTCAGGCGTTCGATGTCGGCCACCGAGGCCACGCCGCCCGAGGCGATGACCGGGATCGACACGGCGTCGGCCAGTTCGCCCACGCCCTCGACATTGACGCCGGTCAGGGCGCCGTCGCGGCTGATGTCGGTGACGATCAGGGCCGCGACCCCGACGTCCTCGAAGCGCTTGCCCAGGGTGATGGCGTCCAGGTCGGACAGGCCGGTCCAGCCGTCGATCGCCACCTTGCCGTCGCGCACGTCGACGGCGACGGCGATCTGCTCGGGCCACAGGCGCGCGGCCTTGCGGACCAGGTCAGGGTCGTGGACGGCGACGGTGCCGAGGATCACGCGGGACACGCCCGCCTCGATCCAGGCCTCGACGCCCTCCAGGGTGCGGATGCCGCCGCCCAGCTGCACGGGGATCGAGACCGCTTCCAGGATCGACTGCACGGCGGCGGTGTTGATCGACTTGCCCTCGATGGCGCCGTTCAGGTCGACCACGTGCAGCCACGAGAAGCCGTCCTTGACGAAGCGCTGGGCCTGGTCGGCGGGGGAGGTGTTGAAGACCGTGGCCTTCTCCATGTCGCCGTGCAGCAGACGCACGCACTGGCCGTCCTTCAGGTCGATGGCGGGATAGAGGATCATGGGCGCCATTCCAGGAAGTTGGCGAGCAGGGCGAGCCCCGCGGCTTGGGATTTTTCGGGGTGGAACTGTACGCCGGCCACGTTGCCCTTGGCCACAGCCGCCGTGAACGGGCCGCCGTGGTCGGTGGTCGCCAGCAGGTCGGCCGGATCGGCCGCCGTCAGGGCGAAGGAGTTGGCGAAATACATGTGGGCGCCGCTTTCGACGCCCTTGAACAGCGGATGCGCGCGCACCTGGTCGACGGCGTTCCAGCCCATGTGCGGGATGGTCAGGGCGGGATCGGCGGGCGCGAGCTTCTTCACCTCGCCGGCGATCCAGTCGAGGCCGGGGGTGACCCCGAACTCCAGGCCGCGGGTGGCCAGAAGCTGATGGCCGACGCAGATGCCCAGGAACGGCGCGCCCTTGCCGTGCACGGCTTCGTTCATGGCCTCGTAGACGCCCGAGGCGTCCAGGCCCGCGCGGCAGGAGGCGAAGGCTCCCACGCCGGGCAGCACCACGCGGTCGGCGGCGGCCACGCGCTCGGGATCGGCGGTGACAACGATGTCAGCGTCGATCGCGTGACGGCGGGCCGCCTCGCGCAGGGCCTTTTCGGCCGAGCGCAGGTTGCCCGACCCGTAATCGATCAGGGCGACGGTCTGCATGAAATCAGGTTCCTACAGCACGCCCTTGGTGGAGGGGGCATGGCCGCCGGTCTTGGGGTCGATCTCGACCGCCTGACGCAGCGCCCGGGCCAGGGCCTTGAAGCCGCTCTCGGCGACGTGGTGGGTGTTGTCGCCGTAGAGGGTTTCCAGATGGACGCACGCCCCGACGTTCATGGCGAACGCGTGGTGGAACTCCTTGAAGAGCTCGGTGTCCATCTCGCCGACCTTGGGTCGCTTGAAATCGACCTTCCAGATCAGGTAGGGCCGGTTGGACAGGTCGATGGCGCAGCGCGTCAGGGTCTCGTCCATCGGGATATAGGCGTGACCGAACCGGCGGATGCCCTTGAACCCGTCCAGCGCCTTGTTGATCGCCTGGCCCAGCACGATGCCGGTGTCCTCGACCGTGTGGTGCATGTCGATGTGCAGGTCGCCCTTGGTCTCGACCTTGAGGTCGAAGCCGCCATGGCGCGCGAAGCTCTCGAGCATATGGTCGTAGAACCCGATGCCGGTGGAGATCGTCGAGGCGCCGGTCCCGTCGAGATCGATCCAGACCCGGATCTGGGTCTCCTTCGTCTCGCGGACCACTTCAGCGGTGCGGGCCATGGTGTCCTTACAGTCCGTTCTGGGCCGCGAGATCCCGCAGGCTGACCTGCGGGCGCGGACCATAGTGCGCGATGACCTCGGCGGCGGCCAGGGAGCCCAGCTGTCCGCAGACGGGCAGGGCGCGGCCCTGGGAGAGGCCGTAGAGGAAACCCGCCGCGTATTGGTCGCCGGCGCCGGTGGTGTCCATGACTTTTTCCACGGGGTAGGCCGAGATTTCGTGCAATGCCCCGTTGGAAGCCACGATCGAGCCGTGTTCGCTGCGGGTCACGGCGGCGATCTCGACCTTGCCGGCCAGGGCCCGGACGGCGGCGTCGAAGTCGGTGGTCTGGAACAGGGCGCAGACTTCCGAGGCGTTGGCGAAGACGATGTCGCACTGGGTCTCGATGAAGCCCAGCAGGGCGTCGCGGTGACGCTCGACCACGAAGCTGTCCGACAGGGTGATGGCGATCTTGCGCCCGGCGCCGTGGCTCAGGGCGGCGGCCTTGGCGAAGGCGCGGCGCGCTTCCAGCGGGTCGAACAGGTAGCCTTCCAGATAGGCGTACCGAGCGGCCTCGATGACCGCCGGGTCGACGTCGGCGGCGGTCAGCTCGACGCAGGCGCCCAGATAGGTCGACATGGTGCGCTGGGCGTCGGCGGTGACGTTGATCAGGCTCTGGGCGGTCGCCGGGCCTTCCGTCAGGGGCGAGGTGTCGAAGGTGGCGCCGATGGCGCGCATGTCGTGGGTGAACACCCGGCCCAGCTGGTCGTCGGCGACCTTGCCGATGAAGGCGGCCTTGCCGCCGAAGCTGGCGACGCCGGCCACCGTGTTGCCGGCCGAACCGCCCGAAGCTTCGATGCCCGAAGCCATCACGTCATAGAGGCTGCTGGCCCGATCGACGTCGATCAGGGCCATCGAGCCCTTCACCAGGCCTTCGCGCTCCAGGAAGGCGTCGTCGCACTGGGCGATGACATCGACGATGGCGTTGCCGATGGCGGCGACGTCGTAGAGGGCGGTCATGAAAGGCCTTTTCCGAAAGGGGCGACGCGCGCGAAGTACCGGATCGGGGCGGCCAAGGCAACGCGAGCCTTGCCGGAGAGCCGCTGTCGTTCTACCGCCAAGGCCATGACCGACGTTCTCATCCTCACCCCGGCCGCCGACGAGACGCTGTACGCGCACGCCTGGCGGCCGCTGTTCGACCGCCTGGCCGCGCCGTTGCGGGCCCACGACCTGACGGTCTCGGACCTCGCCTGGGACGCGCCGTTCGACCCCGGTTCGGCCCGGGTGGTGCTGCCGCTGCTGAGCTGGGGCTACCACCTGCGGCCCGCCGCCTGGTTCGCCCGGCTCGACGCCCTGGAGGCGGCCGGCGCGCGCCTGGCCAATCCGGTGTCGGTGCTGCGCTGGAACACCACCAAGACCTATCTGGCGCAGCTGGCGGCCAAGGGCGCGCCGGTGGTGCCGACCATCGCCCTGGACCGCCTGACGCTGGAGGACATGGACCGGGCGCGTGACCATTTCGGCGTCGATGTGCTGGTGGCCAAGCCGCAGATCTCCGGCGGCTCGCAGGACACCGTCAAGCTGCGCCATGCCGACGGCCTGGCGGGTTGCCCGACCGGTCCGGCCCTGATCCAGCCGTTCCTGCCGGCGGTGGGCGAGGAAGGCGAACTGTCGCTGTTCTATTTCGATGGCGTCTTCAGCCACGCGGTGACCAAGGTGGCGACCGGCGGCGACTTCCGCGTCCAGCCGCAGTTCGGCGGCCAGATCAGCGGCGTCGCGCCGGAGCCTGAGGCCCTGCACGCGGCCGAAATGGTGCTGAAGGCGGCGGGGACGCCCCTGACCTATGCCCGTGTCGACCTGATCCGCGGCCTGGACGGCACGCCGCAGCTGATGGAGCTGGAGGTCATCGAGCCGGACCTGTTCCTGGGCCACGCGCATGATGGCGGGGCGGCGTTCGCGGCGGCGGTGGTTCGGGCGCTGTAGAACCCCCTCAGTCGCTTCGCGACAGCTCCCCCGGAGGGGGAGCATCCAGCGCGGCGCAAATCCTCCCCCTCTGGGGGAGGTGGCCCAGAGGGCCGGAGGGGGATCAGCCGCCGAGAAACAATTCCCGCGACGGACACAGATCCGAAATCCGGCACACCTCGCACTTGGGCTTGCGCGCCACGCACACATACCGCCCGTGAAGGATCAGCCAGTGGTGCGCCCGGGTCTTGTAGCGGTCCGGCACGATCCGCATCAGGTCGTCCTCGACCGCGTCGGGCGTCTTGCCGGCCGACAGCTTCAGCCGGTGCGCGACGCGGAACACGTGGGTGTCGACGGCGATGGCCGGTTCGATGTCCAGCTCGTTGAGCACGACGCTGGCGGTCTTGCGGCCGACGCCGGGCAGGCTTTCCAGCGCCGCGCGGTTCAGCGGCACCTCGCCGCCGTGGCGATCCATCAGGATGCGGGCCGAGGCGATGACGTTCTTGGCCTTGGTGCGGTAGAGGCCGATCGAGGCGATGTAGCGCGTCAGCTCGTCCTCCCCCAGCTCCAGCATCTTGGCCGGGCTGTCGGCGATCTGGAACAGCGGGCCGGTGGACTTGTTGACCTGGACGTCGGTGGCCTGGGCCGACAGGGCGACGGCGGTCACCAGGGTGTAGGGGTTGGAATAGTTCAGCTCGGTCTTGGGGTGGTCCTCCAGGCTCTCGAAGCGCGAGAACAGCACCTCGACCCGCTCGCGCTCGGCGGGCGAGACGCGCTTGGCGGCTTTCGGAGCGGCGGGACGTTTCTTGAGCTTGGGGGGAGCGGGCTTGGCCATGGGCGGCGACCATGCCGTGATGCGCCCGTTCCGCCAAGCCGGAGCCTCGCCAAGCGGGGGGCGCGGCATTAAATCAGGACGATGGCCGCGCCGCTGTACATGGACGCCGTGATCAAGCCCAACCGGTCGATGAACCGGCGGGGGCTCTACGTGCTGCTCGGCGTGCTGGTCGCCTGCAACCTGATGGTGGCGACCTTCCTGTTGGTGGTGGGCGCGCCGCCGGTGCTGCCGTTCCTGGGCCTGGACATCCTGGCCATGGGCCTGGCCCTGCGCGCCAGCTTCCGGGCCTCCGAGCGGGCCGAGCATGTGCGGGTCACGGCCGAGGCGGTGACCGTCAGCCGCGAGGACGAGAAGGGCGCGCGCCTGGTCTGGACCTCGCCCACCGCCTTCACCCGGGTCGGGATCGACCAGCCGGGCGAGCACGAGACGCGGGTGCGGCTGATGATGTCGCGCCGGCGCCTGACCCTGGGCCGGGCCCTCAGCCCGCCGGAGCGGTTGGATTTCGCCCGGGCGCTGGAGCGGGCGATCCTGCGGGCCCGGGCCGAGCGGACCTCCTGAAAGGCGCAAGAACCGGGCGGACGCGGCGGCCCGTCCGCACTATCTTTCCCCCATGGCCCTCGATGTTTCCCCCTCGCAAGCCTTCGCCCACCTGACCGAACAGTCGGCGGACTACGACCGCATGGCCAAGGCCCTGGCCTGGCTGGCCGATCGCTGGCAGGAGCGCCCGTCCCTGGACGAGGCCGCCGAGGCCGTCGGCCTGTCGCCGTTCCACTTCCAGCGGGTGTTCAGCCGCTGGGCCGGGGTCAGCCCCAAGACCTTCGTCGCCGCCATCGCTCATGCCGAGGCGCGGCGGTCGCTGGAGGAGGGGGCCAGCGTGCTCGACGCGGCCTATGACGCCGGCCTGTCGGGCCCCTCGCGCCTGCACGACCTGTTCATCGCCCAGGAGGCCGTCACCCCCGGCGAGGTGCGCCGGCGGGGCGAGGGCATCAACCTCGCCTGGGGCTGGGCCCCGACCCCCTACGGCAAGGGCCTGTTCGTCATGGCCCCGCGCGGGCTGGCGGGCCTGGCCTTCTCCGACGGCGACGACGAAGCCACCTTCGACGACATGCACCGGCGGTTTCCCGCCGCCGACTGGCGCCGCGACGACGCGGCGGCGGCCCGCATGGCGATCCACGCCTTCGCCGGCGGCGACCAGCCCCTACCGGTGGTGCTGATCGGCTCGCCGTTCAACGTCCAGGTCTGGAAGGCCCTGCTGCGCATCCCGCCGGGACGGACCAGCACCTATGGCGAGATCGCCGGCTGGGCCGGCAAGCCACGCGCCTACCAGGCCACCGGCGGCGCGATCGGCGCCAACCCGATCTCGCTGCTGATCCCCTGCCACCGGGCGATCGCCAAGGACGGCCGGTTGACGGGCTATCACTGGGGGTTGGGGCGGAAAGCGGCGATGCTGGGCATGGAGGCGGTGGGAGCTTCCGAGCGAGGCCTGACGCTTTAGGTCCTCCCCCCGTGGGGGAGGCGGCCCGAATGGGCCGGAGGGGGGAGTGATCCCACCTCACCCATTATCCCCCCACCGATCGCTTCGCGATCGCCTCCCCCACAGGGGGAGGACCTGAAATCTACAGAATAAACCGGCTGAGGTCGGCGTTGGCCGCCAGGGTCCCGATGCGCATCTGCACATAGGCCGCGTCCACCGTCACCGTCTCGCCGGAGCGGTCGGCCGCCGTGAAGCTGATCTCCTCGACCACCTTTTCCAGGATGGTCTGCAGCCGCCGCGCGCCGATGTTCTCGACCGAGGCGTTGACCGCCACCGCCGCGTCGGCCACGGCGTCGATGGCCTCCTCGGTGAACACCAGAGTTACGCCTTCGGTCAGCAACAGGGCCTGGTGCTGGCGGATCAGGTTGGCTTCCGGCTCGGTGAGGATGCGGCGCAGGTCGTCGCGGGTCAGGCCCTTCAGCTCGACGCGGATCGGCAGGCGGCCCTGCAGCTCGGGCAGCAGGTCACTGGGCTTGGCCACATGGAAGGCGCCCGAGGCGATGAACAGGATGTGGTCGGTCTTCACCGGCCCGTACTTGGTCGAAACCGTCGTGCCCTCGATCAGCGGCAGCAGGTCGCGCTGCACGCCTTCGCGCGACACGTCGGCCCCGCCGCGCTGGCTGGAGGAAGCGACCTTGTCGATCTCGTCGAGGAAGACGATGCCGTCGTTCTCGGCCAGCTCCAGGGCCTCTTGCGTCAGGGCCTCCTGGTCGAGCAGCTTGTCGCTCTCCTCGGCGATCAGCGGGGCCCAGGCGCCGGTGACGGTGGTCTTGTGGGTCTTGGTGCGGCCGCCGCCCAGCGACTTCATCATCTCCGACAGGTTCAGCACCGAGGCGCCCGGCTGGCCGGGGATCTCGAACATGCCGCCGCCGCCGGTGTCGGCCAGCTGCAACTCCACTTCCTTGTCGTCCAGTTCGCCGGCCCGCAGCTTCTTGCGGAAGCTGTCGCGGGCGGCGGTGGCGCCGGGGCCGGTCAGGGCGTCGAGGATGCGCTCCTCGGCCGCCGCCTCGGCCTTGGCCCTGACCCCGGCCCGGCGCCGGTCGCGGACCATGCTCAGGGCGCTCTCGACCAGGTCGCGGACGATCTGGTCGACGTCGCGGCCGACATAGCCGACCTCGGTGAACTTGGTGGCTTCCACCTTGAGGAACGGGGCCTGGGCCAGTCTGGCCAGCCGGCGGGCGATCTCGGTCTTGCCGACGCCGGTGGGGCCGATCAGCAGGATGTTCTTGGGCATGACCTCGTCGCGCAGGTCGGCCGGCACGCGGCGCCGCCGCCAGCGGTTGCGCAGGGCGACGGCGACGGCCTTCTTCGCGTCGGTGTGGCCGACGATGTAGCGGTCGAGCTCGGAGACGATTTCGCGGGGGGAGAATTCGGTCATGGGTCGGTGTTCAGGGTCTCGAAAATCAGGCGCCAGCCGTCGGGTCGCCTCTGCCAGACATGCATATAGTGCGCGGAGACCGCTTTTGGATCGTCGGCGCGCCAAACGGCCTCGCCATGGATCCAGACCAAGTCGCCGGCCGCCGAAACGCCGCCGCCCCTGGGCGTGAGCGCCATCAGCGCGGGACGGGCGACGCGGCGACCGACCAGGTCATCGACCGCCAGGGCGTCGGTCCCCGCCGGACCGGTCAGCAGGGCGTCGGCGCTCAGGGCCGCGTCATAGGCCGTGGGGGCGTCGCGCCTGGCGGCGGCGGCCAGCCGGTCCTCGGCCGCGCGGGCCTGGGCGAAACCGGCCGCCGCCGAACCGGCGCCCTTGGCGGACAGCCTGCCCTGCGTCGCCGGCGTTTCGGGACCCGGAGCCCTCGAAGCGTCGGCCTCGGCGCCGCCGTCATAGACCCATTTCCAGGGCCCGCCCGCGCCCTTGCGCCAGATGGTGGCGTAGTAGCCGCCCCGCTTGCCGTCGATCGCCCAGGGCCCGACCGACAGGCCCAGGTCGCCGGAGCGAGCGATCACCACCCGCTGCGGCCACCATTCGAGCCTCGGCGTCTTGCTGGACGGCCGCTTTTCGTAGAGCGCCTTGGCGTTCACTGGCCCGGGCCGGAAGACGATGGCGTCGTCGGCCATGTGCTTGAGGAAGGAATCCCGGATTCCCAGCGCCAGACCGTCGGCGGCGAAGGCGCGCTCGGCGGCCTCGACCGACGCGGCGGACGGCTGGGCCGCCAGGGCCGGGGTCGCGAGACCGGCGAGGACGAGAGCGGCGAGCAGCGAACGCATGGCGGTCTCCGGGCCGAGGCTGGGCCAGCCAGTCGGACCCCAGAGCGCCAGGCGCGTCAACCGCGTCGCTACAGGCTCTCCACCGTCAGATTGCCGTTGGTGTAGACGCAGATCTCGGCGGCGATGGCCATGGCGCGGCGGGCGATGTCCTCGGCCGTCAGGTCTTGATCGATCAGGGCCTTGGCGGCGGCCAGGGCGTAGTTGCCGCCCGAGCCGATGGCCGCGATCGAGCCGCCGCCGGCGCTTTCGCCCGGCTCCAGGACGTCGCCCACGCCAGTCACGGTGTAGATCGACTCCGCGTCGGCCACCAGCAGCATGGCCTCCAGCCGGCGCAGGTAGCGGTCGGTGCGCCAGTCCTTGGCCAGGTCGACGCAGGCCCGGGCCAACTGGTCGGGATACTGCTCGAGCTTGGCCTCGAGCCGCTCGATCAGGGTGAAGGCGTCGGCCGTGGCGCCGGCGAAACCGGCCACCACCTTGCCGCCGGCCAAACGACGGACCTTGCGGGCGTTGCCCTTGACGACGGTTGGGCCCATGGAGACCTGTCCGTCGCCGGCGATCACGGTCTGTCCGTTCTTGCGCACCGCCAGAATGGTCGTGCCGTGCCAGTCGGGGAAGGAATTGCTGCTTTGCATGGCTTCGCATGTGGCGAGGCTTGGCGTGGAGATCAAGCGCGATGGGGTTTTCACCGGCCGAAGTCGAACGCTACGCCCGCCATCTGGTGCTGCGCGAGATCGGCGGCCCGGGCCAGCAGAAGCTGAAGGCCGCCCGGGTCCTGGTGGTCGGGGCGGGGGGGCTGGGGGCGCCGGCCGCGCTCTACCTGGCCGCAGCCGGGGTCGGGACCCTGGGCCTGGTCGACGCCGACACGGTGTCGCTGTCGAACCTGCAGCGCCAGGTGCTGTTCAACGCGGCCGATGTCGGCCGGCCCAAGGTCGAGGCGGCCGCCGAACACCTGACCGCCCTCAACCCGCACCTGACCGTCGAGACCCATCCGGTATGGCTGGGTGAAGCCAACGCCCGGGCGGTCATCTCCCGGTATGACCTGGTGCTGGACGGCACGGACGACTTCGCCACCCGCTTCGCCGTCAGCGACGCCTGCCTGGCCGAGGGCAAGACCCTGGTCAGCGGGGCCCTGGGCCGCTGGACCGGCCAGGTCGGGGTGTTCGCCGGCCGACCCTGCTACCGCTGCCTGGTGCCGGAAATCCCGCCCGACGCCGAGACCTGCGCCCTGGTCGGCGTGGTCGGGGCCCTGGCCGGGGTGATCGGCTCGATGATGGCCCTGGAGGCGGTGAAGGTGATCACCGGGGCCGGCGAGCCGCTCACCGGCCGCCTGTTGATCTACGACGCCCTGGCCGCCGAGACCCGCACGGTGCGGATCGGGGCGGATCCGGCGTGCCCGAGCTGCGGCGGACGTTAGGCGAACGCCTTCTCGATATGGGCGATCGTCTCGGTGAGAATGGTCTTGGTCGTCACGCGGTCCCAGTCCCGATGGCCAACCCATTTAAGCTCGACGTACTTGACCGGGCGGCGGGCGTTCTTCAGGGCCTTGGACATCGTTTGCGATTGCTCGACCGGTACGATTCCGTCCCGATTTCCGTGGATCAGCAGGACAGGCGCCTGGATTTCTCTTGCCCGTAGCGCGGGCGAGTTGCTGGCCAGCAGCGCCTTGTCGGCGACGGGATCGCCGATAGTCTTGACCCAATATTCGTAGACCGGCGAATCCGGGCCGTCCTCGCGCCGCGCGTTGGCGACGAAGTCGTCCAGGTGGGTGACACCGGCGATGGCGACCACGGCCTTGTAGGCGGCGGGCGTCTTCACCGCCCCCATCAGGGCCGCGTAGCCACCGTAGCTGGCGCCGCAGATGGCGACGCGATTGGGATCGACCTTTCCCGTGGCCAGGACGGCGGCGAGGGCGTCCTCGACATCGTTCTGCATCTCCACGCCCCACCGTTTACGGCCCGCGTCAGCGAACGCCCGGCCATAGCCGCCTGAGCCGCGGAAGTTGACCTGAAGGACCATCCAGCCCTTGGCCGCGAAGGCCTGGATGAAGTTGTTGTAGCCATAGCTGTCGCGGGCTTCGGGACCGCCGTGGGGAAAGACCACCAGCGGACGCGGGCCGGGTAGCTCACCGACGGGCGTGGTCAGATAGGCAGGCAGGTCGAGCCCATCGCGGGCCTTGACCTTGACGATGCTCATGGGCGCCAGCCGATCTCGGAGCCAGGGTCGCGTTTCGCCCAGCGGGGTCAGGGCGCCGGTCGCCGTATCGAAGAACCAGAACGATCCAGGCTGCGTGGGGCTGGTGACCCACAGGATCAGGCGATGGTGGTCGAGGCTGGCGTCGTAGAGCACCACGTTCGCATCGTTCTTGAAGAACTTCGCCAGGCTGCGGTAGTGCGCTTTCAGGGCCGGGTCGAAGAAGGTGTAGTCGAGGCGATCCTCGGTGAACGCGGCGGCCACCAGGTTCGAGCGCTCGTCGATGAAGACCGTGTCGATGTCCCGTCCGGCGTGGGACGCGACGATCTCGCCCATTTCCCAGCTTTTCAGATTGAAGCGCCGGATCACGCGCGTGTCGTCGTCGTCGCGTTGGACGGACACCAGCAGCACGCCGCTCTCCGATGTGCCGCCGACCACCGCGATATCGGCGAACTTCTCCAATTCGTCGCGCCGCAGCTTTCGATACAGCTTCCAATCCGCGTCGCCCGGCGCCCGCGTGAACATCGACACCACCGTGCCGCGTCGGTTTGCGTCCAAACGGACCATCGGCACGCCGTTCTGGGTGAACCAGCTGTAGGTGCCCTGCGCGCCACGCTCGAAGAACGCCGCTTCACCGGTGCTGGTGTTGACCTTGTAGAGGGCCAGGCAACCTTTGTTGCTGTCCCAGGCCTGCATCAGGATGTGATCCGGATCGTCGCTCAGGAAGTCGATGACGGTCGAGAGGTCGAATTCCTGCCGCATGGTCTTACTGTCCTGACCGCCGAACAGTACGGCCGATTGAGAACCGTCGAGGTTCATGGACAGCACGCGGTTCAGGGGGACCTCGAAGAACAGATCGCCGGCGCGCATGCCCGTGACCTTTCCGTCGAGATCCTTGTGGACGTTGACCCAGATCAACAGGCGCTCGTCGCTGGCCCATTCCAGGCGCTGAACGTCGTAGTCGCCGATCAGCACGACCGTGGGCGGATCGCGGGGGCGATCGGCGGGCTGTAGCAGGACGAAGGCCTTGAGCTGTTCGCCGTGCCGCTCCACCCACAAGCAGGCCAGTTGCTGGCCGTTCGGCGAGAGCGCCGCGTTGAGCAGACTGGGTGGCGCGAGAATCTCGTCCAACGAGGGCGGCGTGACGGCGGCGCTGGCTGAGCAGGCCAGAAACGAAGGCGCGACCGTCGCCCCAGCGATGAGGTGACGTCTGGAAATCATGAAAGCCCCCGGT
The DNA here is from genome assembly GCF_000281955.1 of Caulobacter sp. AP07. GTDB lineage: Bacteria > Pseudomonadota > Alphaproteobacteria > Caulobacterales > Caulobacteraceae > Caulobacter. Next base: position 25,371 of record NZ_AKKF01000136.1, read on the forward strand.
GCAACCTTGCCGAAAGGAACGGCTTATCGCGCTCCGGTCAAGCTTGCGCCGTCACAGCATCGACGGGATCACCCTATCCGGCGGCCGATGCCCGTCCATGAAGGTCTTCACGTTGACGATGACCTTCTCGCCCATGTCGATGCGGCCCTCGACGGTGGCCGAGCCCATGTGGGGCAGCAGCACGACATTGGGCAGCTTCAGCAGCTTGGGATTGATGGCCGGCTCGTGCTCGTAGACGTCCAGGCCCGCCCCGGCGATCTCGCCGCGCGCCAGCATGTTGGCCAGGGCGCCCTCGTCGATCACCTCGCCGCGGGCGGTGTTGACGATGATGCTCTGCGGCCGCAGCAGCTTCAGGCGGCGGGCCGACAGCAGGTGGTAGGTGGCCGGGGTGTGCGGGCAGTTGACCGAGATGAAGTCCATCCGGGCCAGCATCTGGTCCAGGCTCTCCCAGTAGGTGGCCCCGACCTCCTCGGCGATGCGCGGGCTGACCGGCTTGCGGTTGTGGTAGTGCACCTGCATGCCGAAGGCCTTGGCGCGGCGGGCCACGGCCTGGCCGATGCGGCCCATGCCGATGATGCCCAGGCGCTTGCCCCACAGGCGGCGGCCCAGCATCCAGGTCGGCGACCAGCCGTGGAAGCCGCCGGCCTTGACCACCTCGGCGCCTTCGACGACCCGGCGCGAGGTGGCCATGATCAGGGTCATGGTCAGGTCGGCGGTGTCCTCGGTCAGCACGCCGGGGGTGTTGGTGACGATGATGCCCCGGGCGTTGGCGGTGGCGACGTCGATATTGTCGACCCCGGCCCCGAAATTGGCGATCAGCTTGAGCCGGTCGCCGGATCGCGACAGAAGACGGGAATCGATCCGGTCGGTGATGGTGGGCACCAGGACGTCGCACTGGCCCATGGCCTCGGCCAGTTCATCGGCCGTCAAGGGTTTGTCGGTGACGTTGAGTTGCGTGTCGAACAGCTCGCACATCCGCGTCTCCACGGCGTCCGGGAGTTTGCGGGTGACGATGACTTTGAGCTTGCGAGCTGACATGAGCGGTTCGAAAAGCCTTCCCCAATTGGGCGTTTCCCAGGCGGGTGTTTGGAATCTGTAGCAAAGGGGCCGGATGCGGCCAAGCAACATGCCGACGAATCGCCAACATCGTTCGCTCGGCCGTCTGGCCCTGATCGCCTTGACGCTCGTTGGGGCGTCGGCCGTCACGGCTGGAATAGCACAGGCCCAGACCCCCAGGGTCACGCCATCGGGCATGGATGTGCCGCGCTACGTCTCGCTGAAGTATGGCCAGGTGAACGCCCGGGTCGGACCGGACGAGGAACACCGGCTGCTGTGGATCTACCAGGCCAAGGGCCTGCCGGTGCAGGTGGTGGCCGAAACCCGGGAGTGGCGGCGGATCTGCGACCCGGAGGGCGGCGTGGCCTGGGTCCACAAGCGCACCACCGACGGTCGCCGCACCGCCATGCGGGTTCAGGCCTCGCCCTTGCCGCTGCGCGCCCAGCCCAAGGCCGGGGCGCGGGTGACCGCCTACCTGGCCGGCCGCGCGACCGCCAACCTCGACAAGTGCGAGAAGGGCTGGTGCCGCCTGAAGGCCGGCGGCGAGTCCGGATGGGCCCCGGAAAGCGAGATCTGGGGGGCTTCTCCGCGGGTCCAGTGCAAGGAATAGGCGCTCATCGAGGCCCTCGCGGAGCGTCCGGCGTTCACGGGCGTTACCGAAAGTAAGATTGAGGCGCGGCCCGCCGTCGTGCTAGGGCGGGATCATGCAACAAAGTTCCTACACCTTCGACGAGCTCCTGGCCTGCGGCCGGGGCGAGATGTTCGGCCCCGGCAACGCCCAGCTGCCCGTGCCGCCGATGCTGATGTTCGACCGCATCGTTCGCATCGAGTCGGACGGCGGCAAGTACGGCAAGGGCTATGTCGAGGCCGAGTTCGACATCAATCCCGACCTCTGGTTTTTCGGCTGTCACTTCATCGGCGACCCGGTCATGCCGGGCTGCCTGGGCCTGGACGCCATGTGGCAGCTGGTCGGCTTCTTCCTGGGCTGGTCCGGGGCTCCCGGCCGCGGCCGCGCCCTGGGCGTCGGCGAGGTCAAGTTCACCGGCCAGGTCACGCCGGTGGTCAAGAAAGTCACCTACAAGATCGATCTGAAGCGGGTGATCATCCGCAAGCTGGTCATGGGCATCGGCGACGGCGTGATGGAGGCCGACGGCCTGCCGATCTACGAAGCCAAGGATCTCAAGGTCGGTCTGTTCACCGCGGAACAAATGGCGTCGTGATCCGACTGTAGGGTGGCCGCGTAAGAGCCGGCCCCTTTTGGATCATGGGGAGAAAGAGGAATTTTCATGCGTCGCGTCGTCGTCACCGGATTGGGGATCGTCTCGTCCATCGGCAACAACGCCAATGAGGTGCTCGCCTCACTGCGTGAAGCCAAGTCCGGCGTGGTCGCCGCGCCGGAATACGCGGAACTGGGGTTCCGCTGCCAGGTCCACGCCACGGTCAAGCTCGACTCGTGGGAAGCGCTGGTCGATCGCCGCGCCGCCCGCTTCCTGGCGCCCGGCACGGCCTACGCCCACATCGCCATGGAGCAGGCGATCGCGGATTCCGGTCTCGAAGAGTCGGACATCTCCAACGAGCGCACCGGCCTGATCGTCGGTTCGGGCGGCCCGTCCACGCGGGTGATCGTCGAGGCGGCGGCCACCACCCGGGAAAAGGGCCCCAAGCGCATCGGCCCGTTCGCGGTGCCCAAGGCGATGAGTTCGGGCCCGTCGGCGGTGCTGTCGACCTGGTTCAAGATCCGCGGGATCAACTATTCGATCAGCTCGGCCTGCGCGACCAGCGCCCACTGCATCGGCGCGGGCGCCGAGCAGATCCAGATGGGCAAGCAGGACATCGTGTTCGCCGGCGGCTGCGAGGAGCTGGACTGGACGCTGTCCAACCTGTTCGACGCCATGGGCGCGATGAGCAGCAACTTCAACGACCGCCCGGCCGTGGCCAGCCGCGCCTATGACAAGGACCGCGACGGCTTCGTGATCGCCGGCGGGGCCGGGATCGTGGTGCTGGAGGAGTACGAGCACGCCAAGGCGCGCGGGGCCAGGATCTATGGCGAAGTGGTCGGCTACGCGGCCAATTCGGATGGTTTCGACATGGTCGCCCCGTCCGGCGAGGGCGCGGCGCGCTGCATGAAGATCGCCATGGCGGAAGCCGGCGGCCGGACCATCGACTATCTGAACCCGCACGGCACCTCGACGCCGGTCGGCGACAGCAAGGAGATGGGCGCGGTCCGCGAGGTGTTCGGCGACAAGGCCCCGCTGATCTCGTCGACCAAGTCGCTGACCGGCCACAGCCTGGGCGCGGCCGGGGCGCAGGAGGCGATCTACTCGATCCTGATGCTCGACAACGGCTTCGCCGCCCAGAGCGCCAACATCGAGACCCTCGACCCCGAGTTCGCCGACCTGCCGATCCTGCTCGAGCGCTCGGACAAGCCGCTGACCACCGTGATGTCCAACAGCTTCGGGTTCGGCGGCACCAACGGCACGCTGATCATCAGCAAGGCGGACTAGGCTTTGGCGGGCGCCCCGCTGGGGCTGGACCTGGTTCGGCGCGCCGGCCGGACGCTGTGGTCGCCGCGAACCTCCGATCCGGCGGCCCGGGCGACGATCCGGGCCTTGGGCGCGGGTTTCGACGCCGGACGCCGCGACGCCGCCTCCTTGCTCGAGAAAGCCTGGGCCGAACTGGCCCTCACGGCCGCCCAATCGGGCAATCTCGAACGGCTGCGGGACCTGAGGTCGGACGGCGCCCAGCCCTACGCCGTGATCGGCGACAGTCACGGCCGCCTGCTGGTTCGACGGTCCCGGGACGCCCGCGACCGGTGGCTGGCCCCGCTCTGGTGGCTGGAGAGCGGCGCTTCGGCGCGCGGCCTGGGCCAGGCCGAGGCCCGCTCCGGGGCCGGCGGCCGCGTGCGGGCGGCGGTCCAACAGGCCTTGGGGCTTTCCGGGGCGCCGATCCTGCTCAAGTTCGGCCAGGTCGACGTCGAGTTCGTCCAGATGTTCAAGCGCCTGGAGGCGGATCGGCCGGCCTTCGATCCCGCCGTCTTCCGGGCCTTCGCCGACGAGACCATCGGCCGCTATGTGGCCTTCCTGGTCGATGCGGTGGTTCCCGCCGACCGCGCCCGGGCGCACGTCTGCTCGCTGTTTCCGCCCGCGCTGTCCGACGCGGCCTGGCGGACCGGCTATGTCAACGCCCACCTCGTCGACCTGCACGGGCCGGCCGACCGGGAGGGCCTGGCCGGGCGACTGGCGAAGCTGGAGATTCCGGACCTCGCCGCCCGGACGGCGCAGCACGCGGCGTTCAACGCCGCCCTGGCCGCGGCGGCGCGGGCCGAGGGGTTCGCCGTCACCGACGATTTCACGGCGCTGCTGGGACCGGACGGGGTGGTCGATCCGCGTTGGCTGGGTCCGCAGGCCGGGACCGATCACCACCTGGATTTTCACGCGGTTCGCCCTCAGGTGGTTGACCGGCTTTGGCGACTGCCTGAAGGATCGCCCGGCAATTCGAGATCGGCATGACCCTCAAGACACGCTCCGGCGACCTTCCCCAGACCCCGTGGGTCGAATCCGACGATCTGGAGGCCCGCCTGGCGCGGAGCGGGGCAAGCGAGCGGGCCAAGGCCTTCGCCCGTGACCTGGCGCGCGACGGCCTGGCGATCCTCGACCTGGGCGACGACATGCCCGCCCTGTGCGACGAGATCGCCGCCGAGACCGCTGGCCATTTCGCCCGCCCCGGCGTCACCCGCGTGCACGACGCCTGGCGGCGCTCGCCGGCGATCCGCGCCCTGGCCACCCACCCCGTTCTGCTCGAATGCCTGGCCCTGGCCTATGGCCGCGCGCCGTTCCCGTTCCAGAGCCTGAACTTCATGCGCGGCAGCCAGCAGGACACCCATGCCGACGCCCTGCATTTCCACGCCGAGCCGGCGCTGTTCATGTGCGGCGTCTGGCTGGCCCTGGAGGACGTCAAGCCCGGGGCGGGGCCGCTGCGCTACTATCCGGGCAGCCACCGCCTGCCGGTCCTGACCATGCAGGAGGCCGGCGCCGTGATGGGCGCGGCGCCGCACAGGGTCACGTCCGCCAACTACAACGACACCTACGGTCCCGCCATGCTGGCGCGCCTGGCGCAGGGCGGGTTCGAGGCGCGACACGCCTTGCTCAAGAAGGGCCAGATCGCGGTCTGGGCGGCCAACCTCGCCCACGGCGGCTCGCCGATCCTTGATCCTGGCTCCACCCGCCAGTCGCTGGTCGTGCACTACTATTTCGAGGATTGCCTCTACTATACGCCGATGCTGTCGACGCCGGAGCGGGCCTATGTGCGGCTGCCGGCCAATATCGCCACGGGCGGCTGGGTGTGGCCGCGGCGCGCGGGCCGGCGGGTTCCGGTGTCGCTCAAGCAGCTGGCGGCGACCATCGCCTACACCGCCCTGCGCCGGACGCCGCGGTTCTGAGCGTCGGGCCGACCGTCGCCATCCTGAGGTTGATTGGTCGCGAGCCGGCAAGCTAAGACATCAAGCTGGGCCATTGTGACCGGTGAGCGCGTTCGACCATGAGTTTTCACGAGCAACCTCCCACGCCGTGGGTGGAAACCGATGAGGTCGACGCGTACCTCGGCGCCGTCGAAGCCAGCGAGGAACAACGGCGATTTGTCCTGGATCTTCACCGGGACGGCGTGGCCGTGATCGATCTTGGTCCGGAGGGGCATGCTCTCTGCGACCGGGCGATCGCCGAAACCGAGCGCTATTTCGGCGCGGGAGCCCGCCGGGCGCAGGACACCTGGCGACGATCGGCGTCCGTGCGGGCCCTGTCGACCCTGCCGCTCGTGGAGTCGATGCTGGCCCTGGCCTACGGACGTCAGCCGTTTGCGTTCCAGACCTTGAATTTTCTGCACGGCAGCGAGCAGCACGCCCACGCCGACGCCGTCCATTTTCACAGCGAGCCGCCGCGCTTCATGTGCGGGGTCTGGTTCGCGCTGGAGGACGTCGAGATCGACGCGGGCCCGCTGTTCTATCATCCGGGCAGCCACAAGCGGCCGGTGTTCGGCATGGCGGACGCGGGCGTGGTCGGCCGCGCGCCGACGCCGGGCGACTACGAGGCCTTCTATGTGCCGGCCTTCGCGCGTCAGCTCGAAAGCCAGCCGCGCGTCGCCTTGCTGAAGAAGGGCCAGGCGCTGGTCTGGGCGGCCAATCTGGCCCACGGCGGTGTGGCGATCGCCCGCGACGGCGCGACCCGGCGTTCGCTGGTGACCCACTACTATTTCGAGAACTGCCTGTACTACACGCCGATGTATTCCGACCCCGAGAAGGGGCGGTACCATCTGCGGCTTCCCGCGAACGTGCGCACGGGCGGGTGGGTCTGGCCGCGCCACCAGGGCAAGCGGGTGAAATTGCGACCGAAGATCGTGATCAGCGCGATCAAGGAAGCGGTCAGGCGCGCGGTTCACGTCGCCTGAGGTCGACGCCCGGCCTCGCGGACGGGGTTTCGAAGCCTGGTACGTCCTGCTAGCTAGCGGGCAAGGATTCCAGGAGAGCCAACCGATGGCCGACGAATACGCATTCCCCAAGGGCGAGCTGATGCGGGGCAAGAAGGGCCTCGTGATGGGTGTGGCCAACCACAATTCCATCGCCTGGGGCATCGCCTCGCAGCTGGCCGCCCAGGGCGCCGAAATGATCTTCACCTACCAGGGCGAAGCGCTGGAGCGCCGCGTGCGGCCGCTGGCCGAGAGCATCGGCGTCACCACCCTGATCCCGGCCGACGTCACCGACGACGCCTCGATGGACGCGGCCTTCGCCGCCATCGAGGAGAAGTTCGGCGCGCTCGACTTCGTCGTCCACTCGGTGGCCTTCGCCAACAAGGACGAGCTGAAGGGCTCGTTCGTCGACAACACCACCCGCGACGGCTTCCTGCTGGCCATGAACATCTCGGCCTTCAGCTTCGTGGACGTGGCCAAGCGGGCGGCCAGGATCATGCCGAACGGCGGCTCGCTGATCACCATGACCTATCTGGGGTCGGAGCGGACCATCCCGAACTACAACACCATGGGCGTGGCCAAGGCCGCCCTGGAGGCGGCGACCCGCTACATCGCCCGCGACCTGGGTCCCAAGGGCATCCGCTGCAACGCCATTTCGGCCGGCGCCATGCGCACCCTGGCCCTGGCCGGCATCGCCGGCGGCCGCGGGATGATCGCCCAGGGCCGGGCGTTCAGCGCCATGAAGGAAGACACCTCGATGGAAGGCGTCGCCGGCGCGGCGCTGTGGCTGGTCTCGGACCTGGGCCGCTCGACGACCGGCGAGGTCGTCCACGTCGATGCGGGCTTCCACATGATGGGCATGCCCGACGAGGTCGAGGCCTAAGCCGCCAGACGCCGTCATTCCTCGACAGGTGGGGGATGACCACGGCGACAAGAGCGACCAGGTCGGACGAAGGACTTCGCCTTACTCGCGAAAATCCTCTTCTGACCTGATCGCCAGGGGTCGATCTAGGGCGCTTCCCGGCCTGACGGCGTCAGGCCGGGAAGCGCCCTAGGTTTTTGTTTGGCGCATTTTCTTCACGCGAACCGGTATCCGCTTCGCTCGAAAATGCTCTAGGCGGCGACCTGGTTGAAGTAGGTGATCAGGTCGAGGGTCTTTCCGCCGGCCATCGCGGACTGGATCTGGCTCTGCGACATGCCGATCTGCAGCGAGGCCGTATTGACCTGCAGGTTCAGGACCAGGGAGCCGGCCTGGCTGTAGGCGGCGGTCCATTCGGTCTGGGCGCCCTGGAGATCAACGAGCACCGCCTGGTAGTTGGTGGCGTTGTCGTCGGCCAGCGCGGTCTGGATGTCGGTGATCGCCACGGCGATATCGCTGGACAGGGTCTGCCATTCGGCCAGCACCGCCTGCAGCGCCGTCTGGATGGTCTGCGACTGGCTGGCGAGGTTGCTGTAGGTCGTCGACAGGGTGGCCAGCACCGAGCAGGACGCCGTCAGTTGGCTCATGTTCTGCTGGTCCTGGTCGATCAGCTTCTTGTCAGCTTCCAGCTGGATGGCGTCGAGCGCGATGTAGGTCGTGGCCACGGCGATTGCCGGGCCGAGCGCGAACCAGGTGACCAGGCCCACCGGGAACGCGGCGATCGACGCAACGATCCCCAGGGTCAGGGCCGCGCCGTCGGCGATCGAAAGGCCGATGATGGCGGCGGTCAGGGAGTCGACGTCCGCCTGCAGTTGCTGGATCTTCTTCTGCAGGTCCTGGATTTGCGCCTGGTCGGCGTTGTTGTCGGCGATCGCCAGGTTCGAGATCTGGGTCAGGTCCGCGGCCATGGTCGGCAGCTGGTCCTGGAAGCCCTGCAAGGCGTTGATCGCGCCCGACACGAAGTTCTCGACCAGTTGCAGCTGCTGGGGCAACACGGTCAGGTCGTTCTGCAGGGCGACCTTGGCCGCGACGTTGTTCGGATTGGCGATCAGCGCGTTGGTCTGGGTGACCGCGTCCTGTAGGAGCGCGGTGATGGCGGGATTGTAGTTCTGGACGTCCTGCGGCACTTCCAGGAGCCGGGCCATGCAGGTGTTGACCCACTGCAGGGCGATCGTGTTCGCCTGTTCCCAGGCGGTGACGTAGCTCGACCAGTCCGTCGGCTGCACCGGCACCGTCGGCAGCGTGGAGTTCATGACGTTGTTCACGTAGGTGTTCACGACGCAGACATTGGTCTGATAGGTCGTGTTCGCGGCGACGAAGCGCGGCAGGCCGACCTTGATGGCCTGCGCCAGGTTCAATTTCTTCGTCGCTGACGGGCGATCCAGTTCCGATACAACAGCCATTTGACGATCCTTCCCTGAAGGGGTGTGGCGGGGCCTGGAGATCGACGCTCTGACTACGCTAAAAATTGAGCTTTATGGTCAAGCTCCACCCCAGGTATATTAATCTCCCGGGTGGATTTGGAGTCAATCGGCAACTTTTAATGGAATCTCGAGGCCCGAATTCCGGACGCGGCGGTCCGGCCTCCGGGCGCTCGTCGGCTCCGGATCGGTTCGCCGTTCGGGGAAACGCCGTCTACGGCGCGTAGGCCCGCATGAACCGTTCGGCGGCCTCGCGCGCGAGGCTGTCGAACTCCGCCGGCGTCTTGTCGGACGGCAGGCGGAGCAGGGCCCGCAGTTGGCTGTGGCCCATGACCATGCCTGAGAAGAACTCGGCCGCCTGATCGAAGTTGTCGACCTTCAGGCGGCCGATCTGGGTTTCCATCTCCAGGAACGCGGCCAGCTGGCGGCGCGCATGACGCGGTCCGGCCTCGAACACTTCCTGGGCCACGTCCGGCATCTCGCCCGCGCCCTGGATGATCACGCGCATCACCGAATAGCCCTTGGTGGTGACCACGGTCTCCAGCATCGAACGGGCATAGGCCTCCAGCGCTTCGCACGGATTGTCGATCGCGCCGGGATCGCGCAGCGGGGCGGTGATCACCGCCACCCGCCGGGCCATCAGCGCCCGCACCAGCTCGGCCTTCGAGCCATAGTGGTTGTAGACCGTCTGCTTGGAGACCCCGGCCCGCTTGGCGATGGCCTCCATCGGGGCGCCGAGGCCGCGCTGGCCGATCACCTCGACGGCGGCGTCGAGGATGGCTTCGGTCTTGGCGACGTCGATCTGTCCGGCAACCCTGGGCATCAGTGCGCGTCCGACGGCGGGGGCGGCGCGTTCTTGGCTGGCCTGGCCAGCAAGGACACCACCGCGGCGATGAAACAGCCATAGGCCAGCAGGGTGAAGCTGTCGCCGAACGCCAGGACGGTGGCCTGCTGCTGCATCATGCCGCTGATCGCCTTGCGGGCCGCGCCGTCCGGATCGGCCAGGCCCAGCTGGGCCATGCGGGCGGCCAGGCCCTGCATCATGCCCTGGACCCGGGCGTCGCCCTGGCCGACCTCCGAGGTCAGGCCCATGTAGTAGAGCGCCGTCTGGTTGGTGATGCTGGTGGCCAGCAGGGCCAGGCCGACGGCCCCGCCGGTGTTGCGCGACAGGTTCACCAGGCCCGAGGCGTTCTTGACCATGTTCTGGGGCAGGGTGCTCATGGTGATCTGCTGGGTGGCGATCATGGCGATCATCACCCCCACGCCGCGACAGGCCTGGACGCCGGCGAATTCCCAGAACCCCCAGTCCTTGGTCACGCCGTGGGCCATGTACATGCCCCAGCCGGCCAGCATGAAGCCGATGAACATCGGGATGCGCGGGTCCATCTGGCGCACCAGGCGGCCGGCGATCGGGCCGGTGGCGAACATCGACAGGCCCGAGACCACCATGGTGGTGCCCACTTCCGAGGCCGAATAGTGCCGCACCCGGCCCAGGAACTGCGGCAGCAGGAAGGTGCCGCCGAACAGGCTGGCCCCCGACACCGCCGTCATGGCCACGCCGATCGTGAAGTTGCGGTTGGCGAAGGCCTTCAGCTCGACGATCGGGTTGCGATAGGTCAGCGACCGCCAGACGAAGGTCACGCCGGCGACCACCGCGACCACGGTCAGGGCCAGGATGCCGCTATCCTCGAACCAGCCGTCCTTCGAGCCCTCCTCGAGCACGAACTGCATGCTCATCAGGAAGGTGGCCATCACCGCCAGGCCGAACCAGTCGAAGCCCTTGGCCAGGCTGGGATCGCCCTTGTCGAACTGGCCCCAGCGGGCGACGCCGAACAGCACGACCAGGCCGGTCGGCACGTTGATGAAGAACAGCCAGCGCCAGCTGAGCCACTCGGTCAGGTGGCCGCCCAGGGTCGGGCCGACCGTGGGGGCCAGGGTGACGATCAGACCCATGATCACGCTGGCCGTCACCCGCCGTTCGGGCGGGAAGGCGGTGAAGGCCACCGCGAACACCGTCGGGATCATCGCCCCGCCGATGAAGCCCTGCAGGGCCCGGGTGATGATCATCATGTCGATCGACGAGCTGAGGCCCGTCAGCACGCTCATGACGATGAAGCCCAGGCACGACATCAGGTAGACGCGTTGCGTCCCCCAGAGCCGTGACAGGTACCCCGACAGCGGGATCATCACGACCTCGGGGATCAGGTAGGCGGTCTGGATCCAGCTGACCTGGTCGGCGCTGGCGCCCACCCCGGCCTGGATCTGCGGCAGCGAGGCCGCGACGATCTGGATGTCGAGGATGGCCATGAACTGGCCGATGACCATGGCCCCGAAGCCCAGGAACAGCTTGCCCCAGTCGACCTCGGGCGCCGACGTGGCGGCCGGCGGCGCGGAAGACGGCGCGGGGAGGGCGGCGTCGGTCATGGCTTCGATCCTCGACCGGGCGCCTAGCGCGAGACGCCTTGCTGGGCCAGGTGCGCGGCCGGCTGGCCGGCCTCGGCGAAGGACTGGCCCGAGCGGTCGCGGACGTCGACCTTGACGTCCACCGACAGGCCGGGGCGCAGGGCCGCGCCGATCGTCGAGCGGTCGACGATGATCTTCACCGGCAGGCGCTGGGTGATCTTGGTGAAGTTGCCCACCGCGTTCTCGACCGGGATCAGGGCGAACTCCTGGCCGGTGGCCGGGGCGAAGCTGTCCAGCTTGCCGCGGATCACCGACTTGCCGAAGGCGTCGGCGTGGATCTCGACCGGCTGGCCGACCCGCAGGCGGCCGACCTGGGTTTCCTTGAAGTTGGCGACGATATAGCCCTCGCCGACCGGCACGATCGACATCAGGGCCACGCCCGGCTGGACCAGCTGGCCGGGGCGCACCGAACGGGCGCCGACGACGCCGGCCACCGGGGCGCGGATCACCGTGCGGTCCAGGTCGATACGGGCCTGATCGACGGCGGCGCGGGCCGCCACGGCCTGGGCCACAGTCTGGGCGCGGGCCGAGCCCAGCGATTGGGCGGCGCGGCGCTCGGCCTCCAGGGCGGCCTGGGCGCTCTGGACGGCGGCGCGGGCCTGGGTGGCCCCGGCCTGGGTTGTCTGAACCTTCTGGGTGGACACCCAGCCTTGCCCGGCCAGGGTGTTATATCTGTCGAGGTCGGCCTTGGCGCGGCCGGCGTCGGCCTCGGCGCTGGCGACGCCCGCGGCGCGCTGGGCGATCATCGCCTGTTCCAGCACGGCCTTGTCGTCGACGCCGCGCACGGCGGCCTCCAGGGCCTCGGCGTTGGCGATCGCCTGGTCGAGCTTGGCCTTCAGGGTGGCTTCGTCGATGCGGGCCACGACCTGGCCGGCCTCGACCCGCTGGTTGTCGGCCACCAGCACCTCGGCGACATAGCCCGACACCTGCGGGCTGACCTGGACGGTGTCGGCCTGGACGAAGGCGTTGTCGGTGGTCTCGTAGCGTTGCTTGTCGACGAACCACAGTCCGCCGCCGACCAGCAGGGCCACGACGGCGATTCCGCCGACGACCATGGGAATGAGCTTCTTGTTCGACGCGGCGGCCATGGTGCGAAATCCCCAAACAACCCGATGGATCGAGGCGGCGATATATCGGTCCATCGGCCTCGGCAAGGGATAAATGGACGCACCCGTCCAAAAATCAAGCGATTGGGTGAACGATGATCATGCTTGGCGTCGCGGCGAGCCTCAGGCGGCCCGCGCGGCCTGACCGGGAACGCCATCGATGCGGAAGCGGCCGACCAGGCGTTGAAGCTCCGAGGCCTCGTTGGACAGCGAATGGCTGGCGGCGGTCGACTGCTCGACCATCGCCGCGTTCTGCTGGGTGGCCTGGTCCATCTGGTTCACGGCGGTGTTGATCTGCTGCAGGCCGGTCGCCTGTTCCTGGGCCGAGGCGGCGATCTCGGCGACGGTGCGGTTGATCGCCACGACGCCGGCGGTGATCCGTCGCAGGGCCTCGCCGGTCTCGCCGACCAGCGCCACGCCGGTCCCGACCTGTTGCGACGAGGTCGAGATCAGGGTCTTGATTTCCTTGGCGGCGTCGGCCGAGCGCTGGGCCAGGGCCCGCACCTCTTGGGCGACGACGGCGAAGCCGCGACCGGCGTCACCGGCTCGAGCGGCTTCGACGCCGGCGTTGAGGGCCAGCAGGTTGGTCTGGAAGGCGATCTCGTCGATCACGCCGATGATCTGGGCCACCTGCTGCGACGAGGTCTCGATCTGGGTCATCGCCTGGATGGCGCGTTCGACCACCTGGCCGCCGGTCTCGGCGTCGCGGCGGGCCGTCTGCACCGTGCGGTCGGCCTCGCCGGCCCCCTCGGCGGTGCGGCGGACGGTGGCGACGATCTCGTCCAGGGCCGCGGCGGTCTCTTCCAGCCCGGCGGCCTGCTGTTCGGTGCGACGCGACAGGTCGTCGGCCGCGTGGCTGATCTCGCCCGAGCCCGAGCGGATGCCCTGGACCGCGCCGGTGATCACCGTCATGGTCTCGTGAAGCTGGCCCATGGCGGCGTTGAAGTCGTCCTGCAGCTTGCGATAGCTGGCGGGGAAGGTCTGGTTCAGACGATAGGTCAGGTCGCCCCGCGCCAGGTGCTCCAGCGCCTCGCCCAGGTTCTGGACGACGCCCGACTGTTCGCGCGCCGAGGTGGCGCGGCCGCTTTCGTTGGTCTGGCGCTCGTCCTCGGCTTGGCGCCGCTGGTCGGCGGCCTCGGCCTCGACCCGCAGCTTCTCGATCGCGGCGTCCTTGAAGGTCAGGACGGCGGCGGCCATGGCCCCGATCTCGTCCCGGCGGCCCACGGCCGGCACGGCGACGGTGTTGTCGCCGTCGGCCAGCCGGCGCATGGCGGCGGTCATGGCCGCGATCGGCGCGGCGATCGCGCCCGACAGCAGCCAGCCCATCAGCACCGCGATGCCGACGGCCAGGGCGCCGCCGATCGCCAGGGTCGCGCCGGCGGCGGTGAAGGCCTTGGCCTGGCTGGCCGAACGCTCGACCAGCTGGGCGTGTTCGTTGTCGTTGACGCTCTTGAGCACTTCGCGAATGGCGGTCAGGCGGCCGGCCTTGGCGACGTCGGCGCGGGTCGCGTCGCGCAGGGCCGGGTCATTGACGTCGGCGATCTGCTTGCGGGTCTCGGCGCGAAAGATGTCCACGGCGCCGGCCAGGGCGGTGGTGCGCGCTTTCTCGTCGTCGTTCTCGACGCCTTCGGCCAGGGTCTTGAAGTGGGCGTCGTAGGCGGCCTGCTGCTTCTCGTACTTTTCGACGAACGACGGATCGAGGCTGGCGACGTAGCCGCGCGCGGCGTTCTGCTGCTCGACCAGGGCCATCAGCGTCTCGTCGACCGTGCCGATATAGGCGTAGCTGTGCTCGTTGAGGGCGGTGACCTGGCGGATCGTCGACAGGCTGTTCCACACCAGGGCGCCGGCGGCGGCCACCGCCACCACCAGGATCGCGAAAGCAACCAGGAGTTTACGCGCTACCTTGAGATTGTTCAGCATGTCGCCAGTCCGGAAGAGTGTCATTTGACGATCTTCTCGCTGCAACGTTCTTAACAAACTCGTTATTCTGAGTTTTGGAGTCTAGGCGCTCCAAACAATTCCTGAATCGTTTCGAGAAATCTCCATGTTCCCGACAGGATTTGGGGCGTGTGGCGAATTGTCACACGAAGATCTCGAAACAGCATTTGGGCCGTAATACATCTGTGTACGACGTTATTTACAGGCGTGTATGCGCCGCAGGGTTGGTTTTGGAGAATTTCGCGTGAACGGCGAATCGCGGCACATTTCCCGTCGCGTCCGTGCAACCGCGCGGCGGGGGAACGCGTATTTCCAGTAGCGGGTGGCTCACCCGCGCCAAAGGACGCGCCGATGAACGCCGACGACCCGCTCTCGATGCTGCGCCCCGTGTTGTGGCTGGCCGCCGCCGCCTTCGCCGCCGGGTTCGGCGGCTATCTGGTAATGGCCTCGGGCGGCCACGGCGGCTGACGCCGCCGCGACCCCTTCCGTCATAGGCCTATTTGGCGCCGGTCGAACCGAAGCCGCCGGCCCCGCGCGTCGTTTCGTCCAGGCTGGCCACCAGGCCCCACGACGCCTGGGTCACCGGCGCGATCACCAGCTGGGCGATGCGGTCGCCGCGGCGGATGGTGAAGTCCTCTTCCCCCAGGTTGATCAGGATTACCTTCACTTCGCCGCGATAGTCGCTGTCGATGGTGCCGGGGGTGTTGAGGCAGGTGACGCCGGCCTTGGCGGCCAGGCCCGAGCGCGGCCGCACCTGGGCCTCGAAGCCGGGCGGCACGGCGAACGCCAGGCCCGTGGGAGCCATGGTCCGCGCGCCGGGCTTCAGCACGATCGGCGCATCCTCCTCGACCGCCGCCCGCAGGTCCATGCCGGCCGCGCCGACGGTCTCGTAGGCGGGCAGGGGCAGGCCGTGGGCGTGGGCCAGTTGGACGACGGGGATGCGCGGGGTGGTCATGAAAGGCTCTCGGCTATGCGTTGGGCGAGGTCGTGGGCCACGGCGTCCTTGGCCGCCCGGTCCCAGCGTTCGGTCTTGTCCTTGGAGATCAGCAGGACGGCGTTCTCGTCGCCGCCCATCACGCCGGGCTCGGTGACGTCGTTGGCGATGATCCAGTCGCAGCCCTTGCGCGCCAGCTTGGCGCGGGCGTGGGCCTCGACGTCGTTGGTCTCGGCCGCGAAGCCGATGACCAGTTTCGGGCGCCGCGGCCCGGAGGCCGACAGCGTGGCCAGGATGTCCGGGTTCTCGACGAAGACCAGGGCCGGTGGGCCGTTCTTGTCCTTCTTCAGCTTGGTCCCGAACACCTCGTCGATCCGCCAGTCGGCGACGGCGGCGACGAACACCCCGACGTCGGCGGGCAGGGCGGCCTGGCTGGCGGCCAGCATGTCGCGGGCGGTCTCGACGTCGATGCGGTCGACGCCGAACGGGGTGGGCAGGGCGACCGGGCCGCTGACCAGGGTGACCCGCGCGCCCAGTTTGGCCAGGGCGCCGGCGATGGCGTAGCCCTGCCGGCCGCTGGAGCGGTTGGTGATGCCGCGCACCGGGTCGATCGGCTCGAAGGTCGGGCCGGCGGTGACCAGGGCGTGCTTGCCGAGCAAAGGCCGAGCGGCGGGCCCCGCGAGCGCTTCCATGATGGCGTCGAAGATCACCGGCGGCTCGGCCAGGCGGCCGGGGCCGAACTCGCCGCAGGCCATGGCCCCGTCGTCGGGTCCGACGAAGCTCACGCCGTCGGCCTTGAGGGTGGCGATATTGCGCTGGGTCGCCGGGTGCAGCCACATCCGCACGTTCATGGCCGGGGCCATCAGCACCGGCTTGTCGGTGGCCAGCAGGGCGGTCGAGGCCAGGTCGCCGGCCAGGCCGTGCGCCGCCTTGGCGATCAGGTCGGCGGTCGCCGGCGCCACCACCACCAGGTCGGCCGAGCGCGACAGCTGGATGTGGCCCATCTCGGCCTCGTCGGTCAGCGAGAACAGGTCGCCATAGACCTTGTCCTCGGCCAGGGACGACAGCGACAGGGCGGTGACGAACTCGGCGCCCGCCTTGGTCAGGATCGGCCGCACGCCGACGCCGGCCTTGCGCAGCAGCCGCACCAGCTCCAGCGCCTTGTATGCGGCCACGCCGCCGCCGACGATCAGAAGAACCCGCTTGTCGCTCACGTGGTGGTCTCCGGTTCGCGCCTTGCCCCCAGGCGCATAGAGCGACGCGGCGCAAAGCGTAAGCCCCCTTCGGCAAAATCCTTAACGGGGACTCGACAGGCGTTCCGCCTTCGTTCACTAATCGCACAGGTAGAGCAATAAGATGGAGATCGATCATGACGGTACGGTTGGCGTCCTGGTTTTCTGTCCTGGCCACCCCCTTGGCCATCGCGGGCGTGGCCCTGGCGGTCGCGGCCTGCGACGGCGGCGCCTCGGCGGTGAAGGCGCCCAAGGCGGGCGACGTGGCTTCGGTCGAGCCGGCGTCCGACCGTGACGCGCCATCCTTCGAGAGCCGGACGACGCGGAGCGATCCGCGCGACGCGCCCGTGCCCAAGGTCGCGGGCAAGCCGATGTGGGCGGCCAACCGCACCCGCACCGCCGAGGAGAACGCCCAGCGCGGCTTCGAGCGCTACGGGTCCGAGTTCGCCGCCGCCGATGTCGACGACTATGTGCGCAAGGCCCACGCCTTCGTCGCCCACCCGCCGTCCGAGGCCGAGACGCTGACGCGACCCAACGGCGACACCCTGATCTACGACCCCAAGGGCAATGTCTTCGCGGTGGTCACCAAGGCCGGGGCCCCACGCACCATGTTCAAGCCCGACGACGGCGCGACCTACTGGTCGCAGCAGAAGACCCGCGAGAGCCGGCGGACCACGGCGTCGCGCGATCGCGGCGCGAGCGACAACGGCTAGGGCAATGACCTTGGCAGGGCAGGGGGGCCTGTCATCCCGGACGACGCCGAGCGTCGGGCCGGGACCCAGGGGCGGTGCGCACCGCCCCTGGGCGCGGTTTGCACCCTCTCCCAGCGGGAGAGGAAGGGGCCCGACGCGAAGCGTTGGGAGGGTGAGGGATCACGCCGTTTGCGGCTCAATCCCGAAATCCCGAGCCGGGGGCCCGGAACGGCGTGGCCTGCAGGTCCCGGCGATCGTGGCGGTTCTAAACCAGCCAGGCCCCCGCC
>NZ_AKKF01000137.1 GCF_000281955.1 Caulobacter sp. AP07
GGGACTGGCGGCCGCCATGACCCTGCCGGCGGGCGGCGCGGCCCTGGCCCAGGCCGCGTCGCGCGACTTCTGTCCCGACCGGCCCGGCAAGGGCTCGCCGCCCTGCGTGCTGGACGCCGGCCGCTTCCAGGCCGAGCTGGGCCTGGCCGACGCCGCCTATAGCCGGGGCGGCGGGACCTCGACCGACGACACCGCCTTCGGGTCGCTGGAACTGCGCCTGGGCCTGACGCCGACGGTCGAGGGCCAGCTCAGCTGGACCGCCCACCAACGGGTGCGCCAGAAGGACCGAGCCACCGGGGCCACGTCCATCGTCGACGGGACCGGCGACCTGGGGCTGGCCCTGCGCTGGTCGCTGCGCAATCCCGGTGGCGACGGCTTTTCCGTCGCGCTGCAGCCGTTCGTGACCGCGCCGACCGGGGCCGACGGGATCGGCGGTGGGACATGGCAGGGCGGGGTGATCGCGCCGATCTCCGTGCCGCTGAACGGCGACTGGTCGCTGGCCCTGTCGCCGGAAGCGGACGTGCGCCCCGACGCCGACGGTTCGGGCCGCCATGCGGGCTTCGCGGGAGCCGTCGGCGTCGGCCGGTCGTTCGGTCCGGTGTCCCTGGGCGTCGAATTGTGGGCCGACGTCGATGACGACCCCGCCGGCCGGGTCACCTCGGCCAGCTTCGACCTGACCGCCGGCTGGACCCCGGCCTCGGTCCCGGACCTGCAGATCGACGCCTCGGCCTATCTGGGGCTCAACCGCGACACGCCGGACCTGGAACTGGTGGTGGGCGTCGCCAAGCGGTTCTAGCCGGCCCTGGTCGCCTGCTTGGCCTCGATCATCAGCGCGCCGACGATCCCCGCCGCCACCGCCGCCGCCGCGCTGATCCCCATCACCCACGGATAGCCCTGGGGTCCGGGCGCGAAATAGACCAGCCCCAGCACGGCCACGGCCAGCAGGCCGGCGATCCGCGCCACCGCGTTGTTGACGCCCGAGGCGACGCCGGCATGGCTGGCGGCGACCGCCCCCATTACCGTGCTGGTCAGCGGCGCGACGCTGATGGTCATGCCGACCGCCAGCACCAGCATGGCCGGCAGCACGCCGGTCCAGTAACCGCCGCCCAGCCAGGGCGCGCCCAGCAGGGCGAAGCCGACGCCCGCCACGATCGGGCCGATGGTCAGCATCGGCCGGGCCCCGAACCGGTCGGCCGCCTTGCCGGCCACGCCCGACAGCGTCCCCATCACCAGCGACAGTGGCAGCAGGGTCGCGCCGGCCCCGGCCGCCGAATAGCCATGGCGGGCGATCAGCTCGAATGGCAGGAAGAACAGCGCGCCGGTCAGGCCGAAATACAGCGCCAGGGTCAGCAGGTTGGCGCCGCTGAAGGTCCGGGAGCGATACAGCGACAGCGGCATCATCGGATGTTTCTCGCGCGCCTGGCTGACCACGAAGGCGGCCAGCAGCGCGGCGCCGACCGCCAGGGCGGCCCAGACCGCGAGGCTGCCCCAGCCGCGCTCGCCGATCGCGGTCAGGCCCCAGGTCACCGCGCCCAGGCCGGTGGCGGCCAGGCCCGCGCCCAGCCAGTCCAGGCGGTCGACGTCCGGGTCGCGGCTCTCGCGCACGGCGGCCAGGGCCAGCCAGACGGTGGCGGCCGCCAGCGGCAGGTTGATCAGGAAGATCGCCCGCCACGACACGTGGTCGACCAGCCAGCCGCCCAGCACCGGCCCGATCGCCGCCGTCACCGCCCCGAACCCGGCCCAGGCCCCGATCGCCCCGCCGCGCTCGGCGTCGCTGAAGGTCGCGCCGAGGATGGCCAGGCTGGCCGGGACCAGCAGGGCCGCGGCGATCCCCTGCCCGGCCCGGGCGGCGATCAGCCAGCCGGCGTCCGGGGCCAGGGCGCAGCCCAGCGAGGCCAGACCGAACAGCACGACGCCGAGGACGAACACCCGGCGCCGGCCATAGCGGTCGCCGGCCGAACCGCCGATCAGGACCAGCGCCCCCAGCAGCAGCAGGTAGGCGTTGACGATCCACTGCACCTCCCCCGCATCGGCCTTCAGGGCGGTCCGCATGGCCGGCAGGGCGACATTGACCACCGAGCCGTCGATGAAGGCCATGCTCGAGCCCAGCACGGTGGCCGCCAGGGCCAGGCGCTTGCGCGGCGCGGGCTGGTCGGGACAAGGGCTGGCGCGGATGACGCCTTCGTCGCACGGAGGATGCAGGGCGCTGGTCATCGGCGGAGGATGGATCAGCGGCGAGGATTTGCCGAGTCCGCCCTCCGCACACCTCAATTCGTCAAACCGCCGCCACCACCCGCGTCCGCTTCCACGCCCCATAGGCGAACACCGCCACGCCCAGCCAGATGAACACGAACGACAGGGCCCGCAGCGGCGTGAAGGCCTCGCCCAGGGCGACGCCGAGCAGGAACTGGATGGTCGGGGCGATGAACTGCAGGAAGCCGACGGCGCTGAGCGGCAGGCGGCGGGCCGACCAGGCGAACAGGGCCAGCGGCACGACGGTGGCCGGGCCGGCCAGCATCAGCAGGGTCGACACCGGGACGCCCGAACCGAAGTGCCCGGCGCCGCTCGATTGCAGGTACCAGACATAAGCCAGGCCCGGCAGGGCCAGGTAGGCGCACTCGATGAACAGTCCGGTCTGGGCGTCGGCCTTCACCTGCTTGCGCAGGATGGCGTAGACGCAGAAGGTCAGGGCCAGGCCCAGCGAGACGACGGGCAGGTGACCCAGGGCCAGGGTCTGGATGGCGACGCCGACCGCGGCCAGGCCGATGGCGACCTTGCCCTCGAAGCTCATCCGCTCACGGAACAGCAGCGCCCCGGCCGCCATGTTCATCAGCGGGTTGATGTAATAGCCGAGGCTGGCCTCGATCACGTGGCCGGCGTTGACCGCGAACACGTAGATCGTCCAGTTGCCGAAGATCGCCAGGGTCGACAGGGCCAGCATGGCCAGGGTCCTGGGCTGGCGCAGCACCGCCGCCACCTGGCCGCCCTGCCGGGCCAGCAGCACCAGGCCGCCGGCCCACAGCACCGACCACATCGTGCGGTGGGCGATCATCTCCCACGAGCCGACGCCCAGTTGATGCAGCAGGTGGAAATAGAGCGGCAGGAAGCCCCAGAGGCCATAGCAGGCCACGCCGGCGAGATAGGCCGGCTTGCTGTCCGGAACGGTGCTGGGAACCATGGGCGTCGCCTTTCGGGGTCGAATGACAGATGGAGGCTTCGCCGTCATTCCGCTTGTTGCGGCGGGGGCGAATTCCAGTCCCGAAGAGGGTGGTTTCGTCGTCCCCGCCGCGGGCGGGGACGACGAGGGTCGTCTTAAGCCGGCGTCTTCTGCTTGATCAGGCCGCGCTCATGCAGGAGCTGGGCGATCTGCACGGCGTTCAGCGCCGCGCCCTTGCGCAGGTTGTCGGCCACGCACCAGAGTACGATGCCGTTCTCGACCGTGGGGTCGGTGCGGATGCGCGACACATAGACCGGGAACTCGCCGGCGCTTTCCTTGGGCGTCATGTAGCCGCCGTCCTCGCGCTTATCGACGACGGACACGCCGTCGGCGTCGCGCAGGATCTCGCGGACATCGTCCTCGTCCAGCGGGGTCTCGAACTCGATGTTGACCGCCTCGGCGTGGCCAACCATGACCGGCACCCGCACGCAGGTGGCGACCAGCTTGATGGACGGATCCAAGATCTTCTTGGTCTCCATCATCATCTTCCACTCTTCCTTGGTGAAGCCGTCCTCCATGAAGGAGTCGATGTGGGGGATGACGTTGAAGGCGATCTGCTTGGTGAACTTCTTCGGAGCCGGGGCGCCCAGGACGAACACGCCCTTGGTCTGCTCCCACAGCTCGTCCATGCCTTCCTTGCCCGCGCCCGACACCGACTGGTAGGTCGAGACGACGACGCGCTTGATCTTCGCCTCGTCGTGCAGGGGCTTGAGCACCACCACCAGCTGCGCCGTGGAGCAGTTGGGGTTGGCGATGATGTTCTTGGGCAGGGAGTTGACGGCGTCGGGGTTCACTTCCGGCACCACCAGCGGCACGTCCGGATCCATCCGGAAGTGGCTGGAATTGTCGATGACGATCGGACCGGCCGCGCCGATCTTCTCGCCCCAGGCCTTGGAGATCGCTCCGCCGGCGCTCATCAACACGATGTCGACCTTGGAGAAGTCGAACTGCTCCAGGTCCTCGCAGTGCAGGATCTGGCTGCCGAACGAGACTTCCACGCCGATGGATTTACGCGAGGCGATGGCATGCATTTTCTCGACGGGGAACTTCAGTTCCTCGAGGATATTGAACATCTCACGGCCCACATTGCCCGTGGCGCCGACCACGGCGACCCGGTAACCCATCGCAGCCTCCAATTCGATTGTTTCCACGCCTGCAGCAGCGGGAGCGGACCCGTTACGCCCCGGAACGCCCGGAAGCAAGAACAGGGTTTCTAATGCGGCGCTCAGCGCAGCGGGTTGGGGGAAGATTTCACCGGAATGCGGCCGGGGACACACACTCGCTGCAACGACTCTGCAAATCTGCGGGAGCAGTGGGGCGAGTGTGTGTCCCCATCAGCGTCCCGCCCGCTCCGCCTTCACGAAATCCACGAACGCCCGCAACGGCGCCGGCATGTGCCTCCGGCTCGGATAGTAGAGATACGGCCCGCTGAACGGCGGCAGCCAGTCGTCCAGCACGGTCTCCAGCTTGCCCGCCGCGATAAGCTCCGCCGCGAAGCCCTCGAAGGTGGCCAGCAGGCCGACCCCGGCCGCCGCCGCGGCCAGTTCCAGGTCGCCGCTGGTGGTGGTCAGCGGCCCCTCGGGCGAGACGCGGATCACCTCGCCGTCCTTCTCGAACTCCCAGGCGTAGCTGGTCCCGCTCGGGAACCGGTGACGGATGCAGGGGTGATTGAGCACCTCGCGCGGGTGGGTGGGCCGCCCGTGCCTGGCGAAATAGGCCGGCGAGCCGACCACCACGAAGCGCTGCGGCCCGGCCAGGGGCACGGCGATCATGTCCTTCTCCAGCCGCTCGTCGTAGCGCGCCCCGGCGTCGAAGCCGGCGGCCAGCACGTCGACGAAGCTGTCCTCGGCGGTGACCTCGACGCGGATGCCCGGATGGGCGGCCAGGAAGCGCGGGATCAGGTCGGGGAAGACGATGCGGGCCACGGCGCCGGGCACGTTGAGCTTCAGCACCCCGGTCGGGCTGTCGCGGAAGGCGTTGACCTCGTCCAGGGCCAGGGTCACGTCGGCCAGGGCCGGGGTCAGCCGGGCCAGCAACCGCTCGCCGGCCTCGGTGGGGGTGACGCTGCGGGTGGTGCGGTTGAGCAGGCGCACGCCGAGGTCGGCCTCCAGCCGGCGCAGGGCTTCCGACAGCGACGACGGCGACACCCCGCGCAGGGCGGCCGCGCCGCGGAAGCTGCGCGCTCGGGCGACGGCGGTGAAGGCGTCCAAGTCGGCGAGGTCGGGCGCTGGCATTGTGCGAAATTCCAAACAGCCCGTGCGGGATTGAATGGATTATCGCACGCGAGACGGCGGCGCATAGTCCCCTCCTCGTTTTCCAGGAGCCTCCCCATGCAAACGCGCAAACTCGGAAACACCGGCCCCACCGTCTCGGCCCTGGGCCTGGGCGCCATGGGCATGTCGGGGATGTACGGCCCCTCGGACCGGGCCGAGAGCCTGGCCACGATCGACGTCGCCCTGGAGGCCGGGATCACCCTGATCGACACCGGCGACTTCTACGGCATGGGCCACAACGAGATGCTGATCGGCGAGGCCCTGAAAGGCCACAAGCGCGACCAGGCGATCCTCAGCGTCAAGTTCGGCGCCCAGCGCGACCCCTCGGGCGGCTGGATCGGCTTCGACGGCCGTCCGGCGGCGGTGAAGACCTCCCTGGCCTATACGCTGCAGCGCCTGGGCGTCGACCATATCGACATCTATCGCCCGGCCCGCCTCGACCCCGTCGTGCCGATCGAGGACACGGTCGGGGCCATCGCCGACATGGTCAAGGCCGGCTACGTCCGCCACATCGGCCTGTCGGAAGTGGGCGCCGAGACGATCCGCAAGGCCGCCGCCGTCCACCCGATCGTCGACCTGCAGATCGAATATTCGCTGATCTCGCGGAGCCTCGAGGACAAGATCCTGCCGGTGCTGCGTGAGCTGGGCGTCGGCATGACCGCCTATGGCGTGCTGTCGCGCGGCCTGATCAGCGGCCATTGGGACAAGAGCAAGGGCCAGGAAAAGGGCGACTACCGCGCCCACACGCCGCGCTTCCAGGGCGACAATGTCGACAGGAACCTGGCCCTGGTCGAGGCCCTGCGGACCATCGCGGCGGCCAAGGGCGTCAGTGTCGCCCAGATCGCCATCGCCTGGGTCGCGGCCCAGGGCGACGACATCGTGCCGCTGGTCGGGGCGCGCACCCGCTCGCGCCTCACCGAGTCGCTCGGCGCGCTGGACGTCACCCTGTCGGCCGACGACCTGGCCGCCATCGAACGGGCCGTGCCCAGGGACGCAGCGGCCGGCACGCGCTACGCCGAGGCCCAGATGGCCCACCTCGACAGCGAGCGCTGACTGGTTCGCGAGCGTCGCTTTGCAAGGGGACGCGGACGAAAATTTCGGCCTGTTCTTGGCCGCGACCCTCGCGCTAGGGTCGCGGCCATGATCGAAGCTCTGCTGAACAAGATGGTCAAGGTGGGCAACCTGACCGTCCACCTCCCTGGCGGTTCCGTGAAGACGGCCGGCGACGGCTCGGGCCCGCCGGTGGTCATGCGCATCACCGGCAAGGGCCTGCGCCGCCTGGTCTCCAATCCCAGTCTCGGCCTCGGCGAGGCCTATATGGACGGCGACCTGACGCTGGACCAGGGCACGCTGTGGGACCTGCTGGAGATCGTCGGCAAGAGCGGCGGCCGCACGCCCAAGCGCGGCTCGTGGCTGACCCGCACCCGAAAGACGGTCAAGCGCACCGTGCAGTCGATCAACGACCGCATCGCCTCGCGCCGCAACGTCGCCCACCACTACGACGTGTCGAACGAGCTCTACCGGCGCTTCCTCGACAAGGACATGCAGTACAGCTGCGCCTATTTCGCCCGGCCCGACATGACGCTGGAAGAGGCCCAGGCCGCCAAGAAGGCCCATATCGGCGCCAAGCTGAATATCACACCCGGCATGAAGGTGCTCGACATCGGCTCGGGCTGGGGCGGCATGGCCCTGACCCTGGCGGCCGACCACGGGGCGAAGATGACCGGGGTCACCCTGTCCACCGAACAACTGGCCCTGGCCACGGAGCGGGCGGAGCAGGCCGGCCTGTCCGACCAGGTCGAGTTCCGGCTGACCGACTATCGCGACCTGAACGAGACCTTCGACCGCATCGTCTCGGTCGGCATGCTGGAGCACGTCGGGGCGCCGAACTTCCGGACCTATTTCGAGACGGTCAAGAAGCTGCTGGCCGACGACGGCTCGGCGGTGATCCATTCGATCGGCCGGATGTCCGGCCCCGGCGCGACCAACGCCTTCACCCAGAAGTACATCTTCCCCGGCGGCTACATCCCGGGCCTGTCGGAGATCGTCAAGGCGGTCGAGGAGGCCGGCCTGTGGATCACCGACATCGAGATCCTGCGCCTGCACTATGCCGAGACCTGCAAGCACTGGCGGATGCGGTTCCTGGCCGATCCGGACATCCCGACGATGTTCGACGCGCGGTTCCGGCGGATGTGGGAGTTCTACCTGTGCGGGGCCGAGTTGGGCTTCCGCTACGGCGGTCACATGGTCTTCCAGATCCAGGTCGCCAGGAAGGTCGGCGCCCTGCCGATGACCCGCGACTACATGGTCGACGGCGAGCGGCAGGGTCGCAATTAAGCCTCACTGGCGGGTGTTTCTTTCTCATCAAGGTTGAGTGGCGTGGCGTTCTCCCCAGTGTGACATGGAGAGGTCGAGATGACCCGTCGCTGGCTGTCCCTGCTCGTTCCGACGCTGTTGCTGCTGTCGACGCCGCTCGCCGCGCGGGCGGCCAGCGAAGTGCGCGACCTGGAGGTCGCCTCGCGCCAGTTCGAGGGCGTCAAGATCGACGTCAGCCCGCGACGGCGGGTGACGGTCTATCTGCCCGACGGCTACGCGACCTCGGGCCGCCGCTATCCGGTGATCTACTTCCTGCACAACCTGTTCGAGGACCAGCGCACGCTCTATGCCGAGCATGACGCCCAGGGCCTGTTCGACCGGGCGATCGCGGCCAGGGTCATCGGCCCGGTGATCGTGGTCAGCGCCGATTTCGGCACGCCGCTCGGCGGTTCGATCTACGCCAATTCGCCGGTCACCGGCCGCTGGCGCGACTTCATGGTTCAGGAACTGGTCCCCTGGGTCGATGGCCATTTCCGCACCCTGCCCGACCGCGCCTCGCGGGGCCTGGCCGGGGACCGGATGGGCGGCCATGGCGCGATCGCCTTCGGCATGCGCCATCCGGACGTGTTCGGCGCGGTCTACGCCCTGCACCCCGTGGGCACGGGGCTGGGCCTGCAGACCATGTCGTCGCGTCCCGACCTCGATCGCCTGCAGAACGCCAGGTCGCTGGACGACCTGAAGGACGACCCGTTCTCGCGGATCTTCACCGCCATCTACCAGGCCCACCTGCCCAACCCTGACAAGCCGCCGCTGTATGCCGACCTGCCGGCCCGCAAGGTGAACGGGCGGCTGGTGATCGACACGGCCCTGACCGCGAAACTACAGGACGGCTTCCTGCTCGACCACGCCCTGCCGCGCTACGCCGACAACCTGAAGACCCTGCGCGGGCTGAAGTTCGACTGGGGTCGCAACGATCCCAACCCCGACCACGTGATCTCCAACCAGGCCTTCTCGCGCCAGCTGACCGAGTACGGCGTGCCGCACGAGGCCGAGGAATATGTCGGCGGCTGGGGCGACCGCACCTGGGGCGAGACAGGCCGCATCTATACCGACCTGCTGCCGTTCTTCGCCAGGACGCTGGTGTTCGATGGGTCTTAGCCCCTACGCCTACCAGTAGTTCTTCATGATCTCCCGCGCCCAGTCGGGTTCGCGGTGCGCGCCGCGGGGGGCGAAGCCGGCCATCACCGGCTTGAGGTAGAGCACCGGCGTGCCGTCGATGGCGTCCAGGCCCTGGACCTCCAGCGACAGGCCCTCGACCGAGACGATGTCGCAGACCGTCACCCCGATACGGTTGGGCCGGTTCTTGCCGCGCTGGGCGAAGATGCCGACCTTCGGCCAGGCCGTATTGCCGCGCGGATGCCGCGCGCCGCTGACGATCTGGTCGTCGCCGACCCGGTCGAAGACATAGATCACCTCGACATGGCTGAAGGCGTCCAGGCCGGCCAGGGCCTCGGCGTCGAACCGGGCGGGGTCCAGGTCGATCCGCGCCCGGCTCCGGCCCCAGTCATCGTCCTCCGGCGCGTCACGGCCGCCATGCACGGTTCCGATCGGCGTCATGGTGATGGACATCGCGTTCGCCCCCTTTTCGTTGATCCGGCCAGCCTAGACGTCGGCGCGCCGGTTGGCGACGGCGGCCAAGCGGGCTAGGCAGGCCGGACGGCGTGATGCGGGAGCATGAGATGAACGGTTCGAACGCGATGTCTCGGCGGACCCTGCTGGCGGCGTCGATGGGGGTCGGCCTGGCGGGCCTGGCGGGCGGGCCGGCCCTGGCGGCGCCGTCGCGCGGCCGGGCCAAGGTGCTGATGCTGTCGGACCTGCACTCGGCCTACGCCCGCCTGGCGCCGCTGCTGGAAACCATGCGCCGGGTGGTCCGCCGCGACCGCGCGCCCAGCCTGATCCTGCTGGACGGCGACCTGTTCGAGCACGGCAACGTCGTGGCCCAGCGCACCGGCGGATCGCTGGACTGGGCGTTCCTGGAGGCCCTGACCCAGCTGGCGCCGGTGGTCCTCAACCTGGGCAACCACGACGCCGACCTGGTCGATGACCAGGCCAAGACCATCGACCGGGCCCGGGCCCTGGGCATCACCGTGCTCAGCAACATCGTCGACGCCCGCACCGGCCGCCCGGCCGCTGCGTCGCGGGCCACCCTGGACCTCGGCTTCCCGGTCCACCTGGTCGGCCTGGCCACCAATTCGCTCGACACCTATCCCAAGGACATCCGCCCGACCCTGTCCGTTCCGGACCCGGCCGCCTGGGCGGCGGCCAACCTGCCCAAGACCGCCCCCGACGACGGCCTGCTGATCGTCATGAGCCATGCGGGCCTGCCGGCCGACAAGCTGATCCTGCCGACCATCCCCGACGGGACCCTGGTCCTGGGCGGCCACGACCACCTGGCCTTCGACCACGCCCAGGGCCGCACCCGCTATGTCCACACCGGCGCCTGGGGCGAACCGCTGAGCGTGGCGACCATCGACCTGGCCGACAAGGCCGCGCCGATCCGCGTCGCGCGCGTCCATGTCGATCCGGCCGGACCGGCCGACCCGGCCCTGGCCGCCCTGGTCGCCGCGACCCTGAAGGCCCAGCTGACCCCGGCCGAGACCGCGGTGGTCGCGCGCATCCCCAAGGCCCTGTCGCTGGGCGACACCGGCCGGGCGGTGGCGGCGATCATGGCCCGGGCGGCCGGCGCCGACGTCGGCTTCATGGGCCACACCACCCTGGGCACGGGCCTGCCGGCCGGCGACCTGACCCAGTACGCCTACGACGCCGTGGTCCGTTTCGACGGCGCGATGATGAGGGCCGAAGTCAGCGCCCAGGTGCTGGCCGACATCCTGTCGCGCGCCAACCAGGACGGCGACCTGCCGCTGGCCCGCCGCACCGGCGACTTCGTCTACGGCGCCCCGACGAGGCCTGCCGCCAAGGGCCGCTACGTGATCGTCACCACCGACTGGTGCGCCAAGCGGCAGAAGGGCTATTTCGGCCGCGACGACCTGGTGTTCACCGAGGTTCCGGGCTTGAGGGTCAAGCAGGCGATCAAGGACGGCCTGCACGGTTGATGTCCGACGCCGCCCGGGGGTAGTTAGCCGCCGCAAGGGCGGTCGCATCCTGGGACCCCAAGGCTGGGGCCGGCATCCATGGGTCAGTTTCGCGCGGCCGACCTGTTTCGGCGCAAGCCGGTCGGGCGGGTCATCGCCGAGGGCGGCGAGCACTTGCCCGAAGAGGGGCTGCACCGCTCGATCGGCCTGTTCCAGCTGACCATGCTCGGGGTCGGGGCCACCATCGGCACCGGCATCTTCGTGGCCCTGACCACCGCCGTGCCCGCCGCCGGCCCGGCGGTGGTGGTGTCGTTCGTGATCGCCGGGATCACCGCCGCCCTGACCGCCCTGTGCTACGCCGAGCTGGCCTCGACCATTCCGGTGTCGGGCTCGTCCTATTCCTACGCCTACGCCACCCTGGGCGAGTTCGTGGCCTTCATCGTCGGGGCCTGCCTGCTGCTGGAGTACGCGGTGTCGGCCTCGGCCATCGCCGTCGGCTGGGGCCAGTACCTGAACGAGATGTTCTCCGACCTGATCGGCTGGCGGATGCCCGACGCCATCGCCAAGGCTCCCGGCGCGGGCGGGGTGTTCAACCTGCCGGCCGTGGTGCTGGTCGGGGCGTGCATGGTGCTGCTGCTGCGCGGGGTGAAGGAGTCGGTGACGGTCAACGCCGTGCTGGTGG
Organism: Caulobacter sp. AP07; assembly: GCF_000281955.1. Classification (GTDB taxonomy): domain Bacteria; phylum Pseudomonadota; class Alphaproteobacteria; order Caulobacterales; family Caulobacteraceae; genus Caulobacter. Next base: position 11,581 of record NZ_AKKF01000137.1, read on the forward strand.
TGCTCAAGCTGCTGGTGCTGCTGTTCTTCGTGGTCATCGCCTTCAGCGGCTTCCACGCCGAGAACCTCAAGCCGTTCGCGCCGATGGGCGTGGCCGGGATCGGCGCGGCGGCCTCGTCGATCTTCTTCTCCTACATCGGCATCGACGCGGTCTCGACGGCCGGCGACGAGGTCAAGGACCCGCGCCGCACCCTGCCGCTGGGCATCATCCTCAGCCTGCTGATCGTCACGGCGGTCTATATCCTGGTCGCCCTGGCGGCCGTCGGGGCCCAGCCCTGGACCGCCTTCGCCGGCCAGGAAGCCGGGCTGGCGGTGATCCTGCGCAACCTGACCGGCGCCAGCTGGACCTCGCTGATCCTCTGCGTCGGGGCCATCGTCTCGATCTTCAGCATCACCCTGGTGGTGATGTACGGCCAGACCCGCATCCTCTACGCCATGAGCCGCGACGGCCTGCTGCCCAAGCTGTTCCAGCGGGTCGACCCCAGGACCCAGACCCCGGACCTCAACACCTACATCGTCGCGGCCTTCATCGCCGTGCTGGCCGCCTTCGTGCCGCTCGACACCCTGGTCAACCTGACCAGCATGGGCACCCTGATCGCCTTCGCCATCGTCTCGCTGGGGGTGATCATCCTGCGGCGAACCCAGCCGGACCTGCCGCGCGGCTACCGCGTGCCGTTCTATCCGGTAGTCCCGGCGCTGAGCGTCGCCTTCTGCGGCTACCTGATCATCGGCCTGCCGCTCGACACCTGGATCCTGTTCGGCCTGTGGGTGGCTGCGGCCTGCGTGCTGTACTTCGGCTATTCGGCGCGCAATTCGAAGCTGGCGCGAGGCTGAACCTCGCCAAGCCGTCGTTCCGGACAAGCGCATGGCGCACCGATGGGGGACTCCGCCCCAGCGCAGTGCCCCGCTCCGTCGGCTGGATAGGGATTTGGGGCCGAAAAATTCGAGTTCAAGAATTGGCGGCCGGTGATTTATGCGCAGTTTATAGCGCCCGCGACGCAGGGGACCGTTGTTCCCAATTTTCGGAAAGGCCGTTGATCGATGACAGCCATAGCCACGCCAGGCGCGCAGCCGCTCTACCACGGCACGAAAGCAGATCTGAAAACGGGCGATCTGATCGGACCCGGCTACGCCTCCAACTACGGCAAGAAGAAGAAGGCCGCCTATGTCTATCTGAGCGCCACGCTGGACGCGGCCACCTGGGGGGCGGAGCTGGCCTTGGGCGAAGGGCCAGGCAGGATCTACATCGTGGAGCCGACCGGCCCCTTCGAAGACGATCCCAACCTGACGGACAGGAAGTTCCCAGGCAATCCGACGAAGTCATACCGCACACGTGATCCGCTCCGGATCATCGGCGAGGTGAGCGATTGGAAGGGGCATTCGCCAGAACAGCTCAAGGCCATGAATGACCACCTGGCCCATCTCGAGCAGCTTGGCGTCGAGGCTATCGAGGACTGAACCTGAAGCGTCCATCCAACGATGGCTGGGCGCCCCCTACTCCACCGTCACCGACTTCGCCAAATTCCGCGGCTGATCCACGTCCGCGCCCTTCAGCACCGCGACGTGGTAGGCCAGCAGCTGGATCGGGGCCGACATCACCAGGGCCGAGACCAGCGGGTCGCTGGCCGGGGCGGTGACCACCACCTTGGCGCCGGCCGGGGCGTGCTTGGCGCCCTCGGGGTCGGTGATGAACACCACCTGGCCGCCGCGCGCCATCACCTCGCTCATGTTCGAGGCCGACTTTTCAAACCAAGAGTCGTAGGGCGCGAGAATGATGATCGGGGTCTGGTCGTCGACCAGGGCGATCGGACCGTGCTTCAGCTCGCCGGCCGCGTAACCCTCGGCGTGGATGTAGCTGATCTCCTTGAGCTTCAGCGCGCCTTCCAGGGCCAGGGCCGACATCGGGCCGCGGCCCAGATAGAGCACGTCGCGGGCCTTGGCGATCTCGGCGGCGATCTCCTTGAGGCTGTCCTCCAGGCCGATGGCCTCGGCGATCAGGCGCGGGGCCTCCAGCATCACCCTGACCAGGCGCTGCTCCTCGGCGGCGTCGATCGTCCCGCGCGCCTTGGCGGCGGCGACGGCCAGGGCGATCATCACGCTGACCTGGGCGGTGAAGGCCTTGGTCGAGGCCACGCCGATCTCCGGTCCGCAATGGATCGGCCAGACCACGTCGACCTCGCGGGCCATGGTGGACTCCTGGGCGTTGACCACCACGGCGCTCTTCATGCCCTTGGCCTTGCAGTAGCGCAGGGCGGCCAGGGTGTCGGCGGTCTCGCCCGACTGCGACATGGCGATCACCAGCGAGCCCGGGCGCAGGGCCGGCTGGCGGTAGCGGAATTCCGAGGCGATCTCGACGTCGACCGGCAGGTCGGCCAGCTGCTCGATCAGGTACTTGCCGATCACCCCGGCGATGTAGGAGGTGCCGCAGGCGACGATCTGGATGCGCTCCAGGGTCTTGAAGTCGAGACCGCCGGGCATGGCGGTGCGGGCGGTCAGGGCGTCGACATAGGCCGCGATGGTCCGCTGGCAGCCGTCCGGCTGGTCATGGATCTCCTTTTCCATGAAGTGGCGGTAGTTGCCCTTCTCCATCATCACGGCCGAGGCGGGGACGACCTTCACGGGGCGCTCGACCGGCGCGCCCGAGACGTCGAAGATCTGGGCGCCGCCGTGGTCGAGGGCCACGAAGTCGCCCTCCTCCAGATAGATCACCCGGTTGGTGAACGGGCCGACGGCCAGGGCGTCGGAGCCCAGGAACATCTCGCCCTGGCCCTCGCCGACCACCAGTGGGCTGCCGCGCCGGGCGCCGAGGATCAGGTTGTCGGCGCCCTCGACCAGCACCGCCAGGGCGTAGGCCCCGGTCAGGCGGTCGAGCGTGACCTTGAAGGCCTCCAGCGGCGTCAGGCCGGTGGCCAGCTCGGCGTCGATCAGGTGGGCGATGACCTCGGTGTCGGTGTCGCTCTCGAAGACGCGGCCGGCGGCCTTCAGCTCGGCCTTCAGCTCGGCGAAGTTCTCGATGATGCCGTTGTGCACCAGGGTGACGCGGCCGGCGGTGTGGGGGTGGGCGTTGCCGACGTTGGGCGCGCCGTGGGTGGCCCAGCGCACGTGGCCGATGCCGTTCTGGGCGGCCAGGGGCTGTTCGACCAGCACCGTCTCCAGGTTCTTGATCTTGCCCTGGGCCCGCCGGCGCTCGACCTTGCCGTCCACGACGGCCGCGACGCCGGCCGAGTCGTAGCCGCGATATTCCAGCCGCTTGAGGCTGTCGATCAGGCGCTCCGTGACGGGTTTGGTGCCGACGATGCCGATGATGCCGCACATGGGCCATGATCCTTTGTAGAACGCTCCGACCGGACTATTGCTGTCGAAGCGGATATTTCGAGGCCGGGCTTTAGCATTCGTGAGGACCCGGCCCTCATAAATCTGCATTTCGGATCGTTTCGCGGTTCGACCGAGGCCTAAACGAGACCAGAACAAGACCATGAGCAAGCGCGCCTATTTCGGCACCGACGGCATCCGCGGTCAGGCCAACAAGCATCCGATGACCGCCGAGGTCGCCCTGCGCGTCGGCCTGGCGGCCGGCAAGCTGTTCCGCTCGCAGGACGACCGCCGCCACCTGGTGGTGATCGGCAAGGACACCCGGCTGTCGGGCTACATGATCGAGCCCGCCCTGGTGGCCGGTTTCGCCAGCGTCGGCATGGACGTGCGCCTGTTCGGCCCGCTGCCCACGCCCGCCGTGGCGATGATGACCCGTTCGATGCGCGCCGACCTCGGCGTGATGATCAGCGCCTCGCACAACGACTTTGCCGACAACGGCATCAAGCTGTTCGGCCCCGACGGCTACAAGCTGTCGGACGAGCAGGAACTGAAGATCGAGGCCCTGATGGACGAGGGCCTGCAGGAGGGCCTGGCGCCGCCGGAGGGGCTGGGCCGCGTCACCCGCATCGACGACGCCCAGGCCCGCTATGTCGAGATCGCCAAGGCGACCTTCCCGCGCCATCTGAGCCTGTCGGGCCTGCGCATCGTCATCGATTGCGCGCACGGCGCGGCCTACAAGGTGGCGCCCACGGCGCTCTACGAGCTGGGCGCGGAGGTGATCACCGTCGGCGTCGCCCCGAACGGCACCAACATCAACGCCGAGTGCGGATCGACCCATCCCGAGGCCATGGCCAAGCTGGTGCGCGACTACCGGGCCGATATCGGCATCGCCCTGGACGGCGACGCCGACCGGCTGGTGATCTGCGACGAGAAGGGCGTGGTGGTCGACGGCGACCAGATCATGGCGATCATCGCCCTGGCCTTCGCCAAGGCCGGCCGGCTGAACGCCGGCGGCCTGGTCGCCACGGTGATGTCCAACCTCGGCCTCGAGCGGCTGATGACCGACAATGGCCTGAAGCTGGAGCGCACCAGCGTCGGCGACCGCTATGTGATGGCCCGCATGCGCGAAGGCGGTTTCAACATCGGCGGCGAACAGTCGGGCCACGTGATCCTGTCGGACTTCTCGACCACGGGCGACGGCCTGATCGCGGCCCTGCAGGTGCTGGCGGTGATGATCCAGTCGGGCAAACCGATGAGCGCCCTGGGCCGCCAGTTCGAGCCCCTGCCGCAACTGCTGGAAAACGTCCGCTTCGCCGGCGGCAAGCCGCTGGAGCACAAGACGGTCAAGGAAGCCATCGCCGACGGCGAGGCCCAGCTGAACGGCACGGGCCGCATCGTCGTGCGCCCGTCGGGCACCGAGCCGCTGATCCGCATCATGGCCGAGGGCGACGACCTGGCCCTGGTCAAGAAGGTGGTGAAGTCGATCGTCTCGGCGGTGAAGGCGGTCTAGCGCCCCTTCTCTTCAACTCAAACCGTTGTCATCCCGGGCGTAGCGAAGCGAAGACCCGGGACCCAGGGGCAGCCGCGATGCGCCGGCCCCTGGGTCCCGGACAGCCTCTGCGAGGCTTCCGGGATGACAACTTTTTGGACGGGACCTCAGTCCCCGCTCACCCCTTCGACCACCTCGCGCAGATAGTCGACGTGACGGCGAAACGCCTTGCGCCCCGCCAGGGTCATGGCCACCCGCGTACGGGGCTTCTTGCCGACGAAATCCTTGGCGATCTCGACATAGCCGGCCTTTTCCAGGGTGGTCAGGTGGCTGCCGAGATTGCCGTCGGTGGCCTGGGTCACGGCCTTCAGGCGCGAGAACTCCACCGGTTCGCCGCCCGGCTCGGCATGGAGCGCGGCCATGATCTTCAGCCGCAGGGGCTGATGGATCAGCTCGTCCAATTGCGCCACGCTCACGCCCTCCGCAGCCACAGGCCGCCCAGCAACAGGCCGCCGCCCCCGACCGCCGCCATCCAGAAGGCGAGCCAGGGCTGGAACAGGAAATAGCCGATCAGGCTGGCCGCGAACACCGCCGCGCCGATCCACAGAAAGCGCGGCATGAAGACGATGCCGACGCCCACATAGACCAGGCCGGTGACCAGGCCCGGATAGACGATGGCCGGCGCGATGGTGGTCGGCTGGAACACCGCGTAGCTGGCGACGAAGAAGGCCATGATCGCCAGGACGCCGACACCGATCCGCCAGCCCGCGCCGGCCTTGCCGGCCGCCTTGGGTCGCCGCGACAGCAGGACGGTCGCCACGGCGCCGGCCACGTCGAGCGCCAGCCAGATCATGCCCCATCGCTCGGCCGGCAGCAGTCCCATGGCGCTGTAGCCGATGGCCCAGACCACGCCCCAGACCATCAGGATCGGTCCGGCGATCTGGTAGCTCTTCAGCACCCGGCTGCGGCCGGCGGTCTGTTCGATGTCGGTCAGCGCCGACGCGGCCTCGGTCCGGGAAATGACCATGACGCTCTCCTTTTGCGCTCATGTCAGAGCACTCTGTACTTCAGAGTATGTGAATTCGATACTCTGTCAAGCAGAGCGTTCGGGCCGACCCGACATCCCCTCGCGGGCAGGCCGAAAGCCTGTCGACAGAGCGCGGGCTCGCCGGTCGAGGAACTAACGGCCGCGCCAGCCTGTTCTGCCCTCGAAGGCCGTTCAGCTTGGAGCACCGCATGGCGTCCGTGGCATCACCCAGAAGGGGCGCGGGCGGCTGGGTCGTCGGGCTCCTGGGCGTCGTCCTGGCCCTGATCGGCCTGACCCTGACCCTCGGCGGCGCCTGGCTGGCGGTGCTGGGCGGCTCGCCCTACTACGTCCTGGCGGGCCTGGGCCTGCTGGCTTCCGGGGCAATGCTGGTCCGACGCAGGGCGCTGGGCGCCTGGATCTATGTCGGCGTCTATGTCGCCACCCTGCCGTGGGCGCTGTGGGAGGTCGGGCTGAACGGCTGGGCCCTCGTGCCGCGGGTCGTCGCCCCCACCGTGCTGCTGGTCCTGGTGCTGGCCGCCCTGCCCCTGCTCGACCCCGGCCCGGCCGGACGGCGCAAGGCCCTGGGCGGCTTGGCGGGCCTGCTGGCGGTCCTGCTGGTCGGCGGCGTGGCGGTGGCCAAGGCCAACCAGGCCAAGGTCGACGGCCCCCTGCCGGCCGTCGCCGCCATGACCGACAACGACCCCTCCCTGCTGCGGGTCGGCGCCGACTGGCCGGCCTATGGCGGCACCTATGCCGGCCAGCGCTATTCGCCGCTCGGCCAGCTCAACCCGATCAATGTCCGCAAGCTGCAGCGGGTGTGGATGATCCGCACCGGCGACATGCCCAGCGCCGCCGCCGACGGCAAGTACGGGGCCGAGAACACCCCGTTGAAGGTCGGCGACACCCTCTATGTCTGCACGCCCAAGAACATCATGATCGCCATCGACGCGGCCACCGGCCAGACCCGCTGGCGTCACGACCCCAAGGTCCTGGACGACGCCATCCCCTATACCGCCGCCTGCCGGGGCGTGAGCTACTACGCCGCGCCCGACGCCAAGCCCGGCCAGGCCTGCGCGACGCGGATCATCGAGGGCACGCTGGACGCCCGGCTGATCGCCGTCGACGCCCGCACCGGCGTCCCCTGCGCCGACTTCGGTCAGGACGGCCAGATCCTGACCGCAGACGGCATGGGCCCCAGCGCGCCCGGCATGCTGTCGATCACCTCGGCCCCGACCATCGTGCGCGGGGTGATCGTCGTCGGCCACCAGGTGCTGGACGGTCAGCGGCGCGACGCGCCGTCCGGCGTGATCCAGGGCTTCGACGCCATGACCGGCGCCCTGCGCTGGGCCTGGGACATGGCCCGCCCCGATCGCCCCGACCGGCCGCCGCCCGGCGAGACCTACACCAAGGGCACGCCCAACATGTGGACCACGGCGACCGGCGACGAGGCCCTGGGCCTGGTCTACCTGCCGCTGGGCGTCTCGGCCGCCGACTACTGGAGCAGCAGCCGCTCGCCGCTGGAGAAGCAGTATTCGACCTCGCTGGTGGCGCTGGACGTGACCACCGGCAAGCCGCGCTGGAGCTTCCAGACCGTGCACAACGACGTCTGGGACTATGACCTCGGCTCACAGGGCTCCCTGGTCGACTTCCCGACCGCCGCCGGCCCGGTCCCGGCCGTGGTGCTGCCCAGCAAGCAGGGCGACATCTACGTGCTCGACCGCCGCACCGGCCAACCCTTGGCCGGGGTGCGGGAGCGGGCCGTGCCCCAAGGCGGGCTGGAGCCCGGGCAACGCTCGCCGACCCAGCCGGTCTCGCTCTACCACACCCTGCGCAAGCCCGACCTGACCGAGCGCCAGATGTGGGGCATGTCGCCGATCGACCAGATGGTCTGCCGCATCCAGTTCCGGCGCGCCAAGTATGACGGCTTCTACACCCCGCCCGTCGCCGACCGCCGCTACATCCAGTATCCCGGCTACAACGGCGGTTCGGACTGGGGCGGGATCGCCATCGATTCCAGCCGCGGCGTGATCGTCGCCAACTACAACGACATGCCCAACTACAACCGCCTGGTCCCCCGCAAGGAGGCCGACGCCAAGGGCTGGGCCCCGCGCGGCGAGGCTCGCGGCGGCCCGATGAAAACGGGCGCCGAGGGCGCGGGCGACCCGCAGGCCGGCACGCCCTACGCCATCGACGTCAACGCCGGCTGGGGCCTGCCG
>NZ_AKKF01000138.1 GCF_000281955.1 Caulobacter sp. AP07
CTCCCGCAAGGGGAGAAGGATCAGATCACTTCCCGCCCCAGCGCCATTTCCACGGGGCGTCGCTCTTGAGTCGCGCGACGACGAGGAAGGCGATCGCGGCGATCAGGATGATCGCCAGGCGCGGGCCGTAGGGAAGCTCGGCCAGGCCCGTGCCGAACAGGACCGCGACGAACCCCGCTGTCACCACCCAGCCTTCCCAGCTGCACGGCAAGCCGGCCCCGAGGCCGTAACGTTTGACGCGAAACCAGGGCTTGCCCATGGCGGGGCTCCAGACGGTTCTACACGGGCAGGTTTACACCCAGCTCGCCGGCCAGGTCACGGATGAACTGGTACGCCACCCGGCCCGACCGCGCCCCACGCAGCTGCGACCATTGCAGCGCCCGGCGGTCGAGGTTCTCGACCCTCAGGCCGAACCGGGCGGCATAGCCCTGGATCGCCGCCAGATAGGTGGCCTGGTCCATGGGCGGGAAGCCGATCCACAGGCCGAAGCGGTCGGAGACGCTCATCTCCTCCTCGGCGTTCTCGGCGCTGGCGATCGCACCCTGGTTTTCGGTGTGGTCGCGCGGCATCAGGTGGCGGCGGTTCGAGGTGGCGACGAACAGCACGTTCTCCGGCGGGCCGGCCACGCCGCCCTCCAGGGCCGACTTCAGGGCCTTGGCGGCCTCGGCCCCGTCCTCGAACGACAGGTCGTCGCACAGCACCACGAAGCGCTCCGCACGGGTGCGCAACGCGTCAAAGAGCGGCGGCAACGCCGTGACCTCGTCGCGATCGACCTCGACCAGCTTGAGGTCCGGGTACTCGGCGGCCAGCACCATGAAGGCCGACTTGGTCAGCGAGCTCTTGCCGGTGCCGCGCACGCCCCACAGCAGCACGTGGTTGCTGGGCAGTCCGACGGCGAAGCGGCGCAGGTTCTCGACGAAGCGGTCCTTCTGCCGCTCGACGCCGATCAGCAGGTCCAGCGCCATCGGATAGTCGGGGGCCGGTACGAAGTTACCGGCCGTCTTCCCCTGGGCGGGTTCATGCCGGAAAAGGCGGGCGGCGTCGAACGACGGCGGCGCGGAGGCGGCCGGGGCGAGGCGCTCCAAGGCGTCGGCGATGCGGGCGAGATAGGCTGTGGTGGCGTCGTCCATGTGTTGCCTCCTAGCCCCACCGCGCCGTCATTGCAAAAGGGGAGGTGAACGCATAGCTTCCGCCGACTTGGCCGGCCCCCCATGTGGGAGGGACGCCACCCAGAATTTCTTGGAGACGACATGCCCGCTGGCCTGCAAGCCCAACTGATCCAGATCGCGCCCATCGTGCTGATGGTCGTGCTGTTCTATTTCATGCTGATCCGTCCGCAGCAGCAGCGCGCCAAGGCCCACGCCGCGGCCATCGCCGCCGTCAAGCGCGGCGACAACGTCGTGCTGTCGAGCGGCATCCTGGGCAAGGTCGTCCGGGTCGAGGACAGCGAAGTCGGCGTCGAGATCGCCCAGGGCGTGACCATCAAGGTCGTCAAGAGCATGATCGCCGAGATCCGCGCCAAGGGCGAACCCGCCCCGGCCAACGACCCCAAGAGCTGATCACCCTCCGCGCCGACAACGAGGCGCCCTAGGGCGTCGTCTAGAGCCTGTAATCCATGCTGACCCTCTCCCGCTGGAAAGTCACCGCCGTCATACTGTCGGTGATTTTCGGCATCGTCTTCACCCTGCCGAATCTCCTGCCGCAGAGGACGCTCGACGCGCTTCCTGGCTGGGTTCCCCACCAGAAGCTGAACCTCGGCCTCGACCTGCAGGGCGGGTCGTACCTGCTCTACGAGGTCGACACCGACGCCCTGCGGGCCGAACGCCTGACCAACATGGTCGAGGACGTGCGGACCGCGCTGCGCAACGACCAGATCGCGTTCAGCGAACTGGGCGAGGCCGGCGGCATCGTGAGGGTGCGCGTCACCGATCCGAGCAAGGTGGACCAGGCCCTCAGCCTGCTGCGCCGCTCGGTCGGCGGGCCGTTGCAGGGCACGATCAGCGGCCGCGACGTGACGGTCAGCAACAAGGGCGACGGACGCCTGGAGCTCAGCTTCGTGGCCGAGGCCGCGCGGGCCGACGCCGCCAAGGCCGTGGACCAGTCCATCGAGACGATCCGTCGCCGGATCGACTCCCTGGGCACCAAGGAACCGATCATCACCCGCCAGGGCTACAACCGGATCGTCATCCAGGCGGCCGGCGAAAGCGATCCCAACCGTCTGCGCGCGGTGATCGGCCAGACGGCCAAGCTGACTTTCCAGATGGTCGACGATACGGTCACGCCGGAGGACATCGCCGCCGGCCGCATCCCGCCGGGCGTGATGGTTCTGTCCGGCACGGAGCCGGGCGCTCCGCCGCTGGCCATGGCCAAGCGGGCCCTGGTGACCGGCGAGGACCTGGTCGACGCCGGCCAGGCGTTCGGCCAGAACAACGAGGCGGTGGTCTCTTTCCGCTTCGGTGGCCCCGGCGCCCGCAAGTTCGGCGACGCCACGGCGCGCAACATCGGCAAGCGCTTCGCCATCGTGCTCGACAACCGGTACATCTCGGCTCCGGTCATCCAGGGCGCGATCCCCGGCGGTTCGGGTCAGATCACCGGCAACTTCACGCCGGAAAGCGCCAACGAGCTGGCCCTGCTGCTGCGCTCGGGCGCTCTGCCCGCCAAGCTGAACCTCGAGGAACAGCGCACCGTGGGGGCCGAGCTCGGCGCCGACGCCGTGCGGGCTGGCGCCATCTCGCTGGCCATCGGCGCGGCTGCCATGTTCGTGTTCATCGTCCTGGCCTACGGCCTGTTCGGGGTGTTCGCGGCCATCGCCCTGGTGGTCAACGTGCTGATGATCATCGGCATCATGTCGTTCACCCAGGCCACCCTGACCTTCCCCGGCATCGCCGGCCTGATCCTGACCCTGGCGGTCGCGGTCGACGCCAACGTGCTGATCTACGAACGGATGCGGGACGAGGCGGCGGGGGGACGATCGCCGATGTCGGCGGCCGACACCGGCTTCCGCCGGGCCATGGTCTCGATCATGGACGCCAACATCACCAGCCTGATCTCGGCCGGCATCATGTTCGGCTTCGGGTCGGGGCCCATCAAGGGCTTCGCCTGGACCCTCTCGATCGGCGTGTTCACCTCGGTGTTCACCGCCATCATCATTACTCAAGTGCTCATCGGTTGGTGGTTCAAGGTCACCAAGCCGAAGAAGCTGCCGATCGCTTAGGTTCACATCATGGTTTGGCCTCTCATCCGCCTGATCCCCCGCCAGACCCACTTCCGTTTCGTGAAGTGGGCTCCGGTCGCCGCCGGGATCTCCGCCCTGCTGATCCTTGGCTCCTGCGTGTCGTTCTTCACCCAGGGCCTGAACCTCGGCATCGACTTCAAGGGAGGCGTCTCCTTCCGCGTCGCCACCGCCGAGCAGCTGCCCTTGGCCAAGCTGCGCTCGACCCTGGAACAGGGCGGGGCGCACGACCCGCAGGTCCAGAGCTTCGGTTCCGGCAACGCCGCCATCGTGCGCTTCCTGCCCGAACCCGGCGAGGCGCCCAGCGCCGCCGCCGACCGGATGACCGCCAAGGTCGCGGAGACCTTCCCGGGCGCCAAGATCACCGACCGCTCGGAAGTCGGCCCCAAGGTGTCGGGCGAACTGCTCGGCTCGGGCTTCAAGGCGCTCGGCATCGCCCTGCTGCTGATGCTCGGCTACATCTGGTTCCGCTTCCAGTGGCAGTTCGGGGTGGGCGCCGTGGTCGCGGTGTTCCACGACATCATCCTGACGCTGGGCCTGCTGTCGGTGATGCGCATCGAGTTCTCGATGACCTCGATCGCCGCGCTGCTGACGGTGATCGGCTACTCCATGAACGAGAAGGTCATCACCTTCGACCGGCTCAAGGAGAACCTGCGCAAGTACAAGACCACGCCGCTGCGCGACATCATCGACCTGTCGGAGAACGAGCGTCTGTCGCGGACGGTCATCACCGGCACCACGGCCCTGCTGGCCCTGGGCGGGACGATGTTCTTCGGCGGCCCGGTGCTGTTCCCGCTGGTCTTCACCATGACCTTCGGCATCATCATCGGCACCTATTCGTCGGTCTATATCGCCCTGCCGCTGATCCTGGTGTGGGGCGTCAAGCGCGGCGACGAAGAGGCCGAGCCGATCAAGCTCGGCGCCGGCACCCGTCCCTGATGCTGCGCCAGCCGCCATCGATCGACGCCTGGGGCGGCGGCGGTTTCCGCGTCTCCGGCCAATGGCGCCCGGGCTCGCTGCTGATCCTCGACGATCAGCCGCGGGACTGGGCCGCCAAGGCCCTGGCCGACCTGATGCCCGGCGACTTCGCCGAAGTCTTCGCGGCCGGTCCAGCGGTCGAGTTCGTGCTGCTGGGCGTCGGCCTGGTCAACGCCCTGCCGCCGCGCCCGGTGCGCGACGCCCTCAGGGCCGCGGGCCTGGGCCTGGAGTTCATGAGCACCGAGGCCGCCGCCCGCACCTACAACGTGCTGGCCAGCGAGGGCCGCCGGCTGGCGGCGGCGCTGATCGCCGTCTGAGGCCTTCCAAGCCCGCTCTTGCCGACTCCGCGAACAGGCCTATACCTGATCGTCAGGGTTGGAATTTCAGGGGGCTGAACCATGGCCGGACTACTTTCGAATTTTCGTAACACCATCATCGTCAGCGTCATCCTGGCGCTGGTGATCCTGTTCGGGTTCGGGCACAGCCCGCACGGCTTCGACGCCGCCTACTTCCAGGCCGTCTTCCGCGTGCTGCACGTGTTCTTCGGCATCCTGTGGATCGGGCTGCTCTACTATTTCAACTTCGTGCAGATCCGGGTGATGCCGCAGATCCCGGCCGAGCTGAAGCCGGCGGTCTCCAAATATATCGCGCCCGAGGCGCTGTTCTGGTTCCGCTGGGCGGCCCTGGCCACCTGGGTGATGGGCGTGATCCTGGCCATCTCGCGGGGCTACTTCGCCGAAGCGGCGACGCTGGGCCTGTGGGGCGGCTACGAGCGCGGCGTCGACATGGGCTTCACCTTCATCGGCCTGGGCATGTGGCTGGCGACGATCATGTTCATCAATGTCTGGGGCGTGATCTGGCCGAACCAGAAGCGCGCCTTGGGCATTGTCGAGGCCGACGCGGACACCAAGGCCAAGTCCGCCCGGATCGCCATGCTGTTCTCGCGCATCAACACGCTGCTCAGCATCCCGATGCTGGTGACCATGACGATGTACCAGACGCTGTTCGGCTGATCCGTCCGCCAACGTCCTGGAGAAGGCCCGCCCATCCGGCGGGCCTTTTTCTTTTGGGCGACGTGGCGCATAAGCCGCGCCCATGACGACGCCCCTGGACGCCAGCCCCGACACCGATCTCGACGCCCTGGTCCGCCGCGTGGACCCGGATCGCTGGCTGGCCAGCCGGTTCGTCGCCGACCCCAAGGCGCGGGCCGACGTGGTGGCGCTGTACGCCTTCAACTACGAACTGGCCCGGGTGGCCGGCGGGGTCAGCAACGCCCTGATGGGCGAGATCCGCCTGACCTGGTGGCGCGAGGCCATGGAGGAGGTCGCCGCGAGGCGGCCGCCGCGCAAGCATCCCACGGTCGAGGCGGTCGCCGCCGCCGGCTATCCGCCGAGCGCCCTGGCCGAAATGGCCGAGGCGCGGATGGCCGACCTGGACGGCGCGCCGTTCGCGACCGAAGCGCAGGTCCTGGCCTATGTCGACGCCACGGCCGGGGCGGTGATGATGTTGGCCGCCTGGCGGCTGGACCCCGAGGCCGACCTCCACGCGGTGAAGAGCGCGGCGCGGGCCTATGGCCTGGCGGGGCTGTGGCGGCTGAAGCTGGCCGGCGTGGACCGGCTGCCGCCCGACTGGACCCAGGCCGACCTCCGGCGCCGGGTGCGCGAGGCCCTGGCCAAGGCGCGGGGCGAGCTGAAAGCGCTTTCGGTGGCGGCCTTCCCGGCCGCCGCCCTGGCCGCCCTGGCGGACGCCCAGACCGGAACGCGGGCGCTGGGCCAGTTGGAAGCCCGGGCCCGACTCACCTGGGCGGTGGCGACGGGCCGGGTCTGACATCGGTCGGGGACAGGCGCATGCGCCTGTCCCCGTTCACAGCCTCTACTTCTCGCCCTTGGTCCACTGGTCCAGCCAGTTCAGGACCTCGCCGTGCCACTGCACGGAGTTCTGGGCCTTGAGCACCCAGTGGTTTTCGTTGGGATAGTAGAGCAGCTTGCTGGGCACGCCCTTGCGCTGCAGGGCGGTGAAGGTGGCGATGCCCTGTTCCAGCGGCACGCGGAAGTCCTGGCCGCCCTGCACGACCAGGGTCGGCACGCTCCAGTCGGCGACGTGGTTGGCGGGGTTGAACTTCGCATAGGTGGTGTCGGGCGCGAAGGGCGGGCCGCCGTTCTCCCACTCGCTGAACCACAGCTCCTCGGTGGAATAGCCCATGAAGCGGCTGTCGAAGATGCCGTCGTGGTTCACCAGGCACTTCCACGGCTCTTTCCACTGGCTGGCGATCCAGTTGACCATGAAGCCGCCGTAGGAGCCGCCCAGGGCGCAGGCGCGGTCCTTGTCGAGGAAGCCGTACTTCGACGTCGCGAACGCCCAGCCCTTCTGCAGGTCTTCCAGCGGGCGGTCGCCCCAGTGCTGGCTGATGGCGTCGGTGAAGGCCTGGCCGTAGCCGGTCGAGCCGTGGAAATCGATCATCACCACGGCATAGCCCGCCCCGGCGTAGGTCTGGGCGTTCCAGCGATAGTGGAACAGGTTGCCGAAGCTGCCCTGCGGGCCGCCATGGATCAGGAAGGCGACGGGGTACTTCTTGGAGGCGTCGAAATTGGCCGGCTTGACCACGTAGCCGTGCACGGTCTCGCCGTTCCAGCCCGGGAAGCTGAACTGCTCGGCCTCGCCCATGGCCACGCCGGCCAGGGCTTCGGCGTTGTTGTTGGTCAGCTTGATCGGCGTCTCGGTCTTCTTGGCGGTCGAGAGCGCGTAGAGCTGGGCCGGGCCCTTCAGATCGTCCTGGGCGTAGACGATGCTGGGGCCGCCGAGGCCGAAGCCGCCGACATGGCCGGGCCCGGTCAGGGCGGTGACCTTGCCGGACTTCACGTCGAGGGCGAACAGGCGGGTCTGACCGACGTCCTCGGCCGTCGTGTAGATCGTCTTGCCATCGCTGCTCCAGGTGATCGACTGGGCCGAGTGGTCCCAGGTCGGGGCCAGTTCGCGGGTCTTGTCGCCTTCGCGGATCATGACGCCGAAGCGGTCGGCCTCGAAGCCGGGCCGCTTCATGGCCAGCCAGGCGCTGGTCTTGCCGTCGGGCGAGAAGCTGGGCTGGGCGTCCCAGGCCTTGTTGCCCTCGGTCTCGTTGACCGGCGCGGACGAACCGTCCAGCGGCGCGCGCCACAGGTCGTAATTGGTGGTCCAGGGCTCGTCGCGGCCGGCGATCTTGGCCGAGAACACCACCGACTTGCCGTCGGGGCTGATGGCGAAGTCCTCGTCGCCGCCGAACGGCTTGGTGGGCGCGTCGCCGTTGAAGCCGTTCATCAAGGCGACCGCCGGGCCGCTGGCCACGCCCTTGTCGTCCAGCTTGAGCGCGTAAAGATGGTTCTGCGTGCCGTCAGCCCAGGTGTCCCAGTGGCGGATGAACAGCTTGTCGAACACCACGCCGGTGGTCTTGACGCCGGCCTTGGCCGCCAGCCGGTCCTTGGTGCATTCCAGGGTCGGGCAGTCGGGATAGACCGGCTGGGCGATGACGATGGTCTTGCTGTCCGGGGCGACCTTGAACGCCCCGACGTCGAAGGGGGCCGTGGTCACCTGAACGGCCGTCTCGCCGGCGACGTCGGTGCGGTAGACCTGGTCCAGCCCACCCGTCCGTCCAGAGATGAAATAGACGCCCTTGCCGTCCGTCGACCAGCGCCCGCTGGACGCGCCGCCGTCCGAGATCGCCAGCCGGCGCGGCGCCATGCGGGCCTTGAGGTCGGCGATCCACAGCGACATCGAGGCCTTGTTGGCCGCGTAGTCCATCGTCCGCACGCTGTAGAGCACGTAGCGGCCGTCCGGCGACACCCGCGGGTCGCTGATCCGCTCCAGCTGGACCATGTCCTTGGCGGTGAAGCCGCGGCCCCCTTGGCCCTGGGCGGCCAAGGCCGCCGGCGCGACCGCGAAGGCGGCCAGGGAAAGGGCGAGAGCGGACGCGGCTATGCGCAAGGTCTTGGTCATCGAAACGGTATCCAGGAGATGTTGGCGCCGGAAAAGAGCGGTGAGCCTAGCGACGACGTGCGGGCCAGGCCAGAGGGAGGGCACAAGATTGCGCGGCGACCTCATGCGCCGAGCCCAAGCTCTGCAATGCGGCGTAAAAATGGCCAAGATTGGGCAAAAAAGGTCATTAGAAACAAGCCTGTAGGGAGGTAACAATCGGAAACAGGACTTGCTTTGCCGCGTCGCAGCATTGTCCCTAAATGGTACGCGGGGCGAGAGGCGGTCAAAGAGCCGCTCCGCTGGTCAAGGTAAGGGTCTCTGTTTTGTCGGCTTCGGCATATTTTCAGCACACGGTCGCCGGACCAGTGATCTTCGCGGGAGTGGGCCTGCATACGGGTTCGCACGTCCGCGTCGCCGTGCGCCCCGCGCCGGTCGACACCGGCGTGGTCTTCGTGCGGACCGACGTCCACGATCGCGACAACCGCGTGCCGGTGAAGCCCGACGCCGTCTGCCAGACCCAGCTGGGCACCGTGATCAACAACGCCGCCGACGTGCGCGTTTCCACCATCGAACACCTGATGGCCGCCCTGGCCGCCCTGGCCATCGACAACTGCGTCGTCGAGCTGGACGGTCCCGAAGTGCCGATCATGGACGGCTCGTCCGAGCCCTTCGTCCAGATCCTCGACCGCGCCGGTCGCCGCAAGCAGGAAGCCGCGCGCCGCTATATCGAGATCCTGGAGACCGTGGTGGTCGAGGACGGCGACAAGCGGGCCAGCCTGTCGCCGTCGGACCGTTTCGAGGTTGCGTTCGAGATCGCCTTCGCCAGCAAGGCCATCGGCCGCCAGCGCGTCGACCTGACCGTTGACGAAGAATCGTTCCGCGCCGAGCTTTCCAACTGCCGCACCTTCGGCTTCGTCCGCGACGTCGAGGCCTTGCGCGCCATCGGCCTGGCCCGTGGCGGCTCGATGGAGAACGCCGTGGTCGTCGACGGCGACCGGGTGCTCAACCCGGAAGGCCTGCGCCGTCCCGACGAGTTCGTGCGCCACAAGGCGCTGGACGCGGTGGGCGACCTCTATGTCCTGGGCGCGCCGGTCATCGGCCGTTTCGAGGGCGTGCTGGCCGGTCACGGCCTGAACAACGCCATTGTCCGGGCCCTGATGGCCAAGCCGCGCGCCTGGCGGATGCGGACCCATTCGGTGCAATTGGCCGAAGCCGTCTGACAATCTGGACTTGGGTATCGGCGCTTCGACCTGATTTGGTCAAAAAGCCGGTGTCAGTAGCGTTTGGGCGGATTCCTCGGGGATGCGTCTTGGGGCGTATCCTTGTCACGGCTCGGCTTCCATTTGCGCCCGCATCGGCGTGGTGTAGAAGCCTTGCACGGCGCAGGGGCGCACGTTTGCTTCGAGGGTGAAAAGTCCGTGCTTCGTAATTTCTCGGGACGTCAGGCCGCTACGGTCACCGCCGCCGTGCTGGTCGCGCTGTCGGTCAACGCCTGCGCCGGCAAGTCCAAGAAGCCCTCCCTGGCCTATGAAGAGCGCCCGGTGGAGCTGCTCTATTCGACCGGCGCCAATCGCCTGGACCGCGGCAACTGGAACGAAGCCGTCGACTATTTCCGCGAGGTCGAGCGCCAGCATCCCTATTCGGAATGGTCGCGCCGCTCGATCCTGATGACCGGCTACGCCCACTACCAGGGCAACCAGTACAACGAGGCGATCTCCGACGCCGACCGCTTCATCGGCCTGTATCCGGGCAACCCGTCGGCCTCCTACGCCTACTATCTGAAGGCCGTCTGCTATTTCGAGCAGATCGTCGACGTGAACCGTGACCAGGCCGCCACCGAACAGGCCCTGGCCTCGCTGCGCGACGTCGTCCAGCGCTATCCCAACTCGGAATACGCCCAGGACGCCCGCCTGAAGATCGACATGGTCAACGACCAGCTGGCCGGCAAGGAAATGACCATCGGCCGCTATTACCTGAAGAGCGGCCAGACCCTGGCCGCCATCGGCCGGTTCCGCACCGTGGTCGACCGCCACCAGACCACCTCGCACACCCCCGAAGCCCTCTACCGCCTGGTCGAGAGCTACATGACCCTGGGCCTGCTGGACGAGGCCAAGCGCAACGGCGCGGTGCTGGGCTACAACTTCCCGGGCGACCCCTGGTACGCCGACGCCTACAAGCTGCTCAACAACGCCGGCCTCAAGCCCGCCGTCGAGCCGCTGAAGGCCGGCAACAAGAAGAACTTCCTGGACCGTCTGACCCAGGACAAGGACGCCACCCTGGCGCCGCCCGGTGCGGAAAAGCCCAAGAAGGGCGGCATCAAGGGCATCCTGGGGATGTGATTTCAACGGGCCGGTCCTTCGAGGATCGGCCCGTTTTTCGTCGTTCGCGGGCGGTGAGAACACCCAGGGAACAAGCCCCCTTTGAAAAATGCTGATTCCCGGCGATCCTGTGTCCCATGCTGATCGGCCTTTCCATCCGCGACGTCGTGCTCATCGAGAGCCTGGACCTGGCCATCGGGCCGGGCCTGACCGCCCTGACCGGTGAAACCGGAGCCGGCAAGTCGATCATCCTCGACGCGCTGGGCCTGGCCACCGGGGCCCGGGCCGACGCCGGCCTGGTGCGGCGGGGGGCCGTCGGCCACGCCAGCGCCACGGCCATGTTCGCCCTGGCGGCCGACCACCCGGCCTTCGCCTATCTCGACGACAAGGGCCTGGACTACGGCCGCGACGAGGACCTCGTCCTGCGCCGCCAGCTGTCGGCCGACGGCCGTTCGCGAGCCTTCGTCAACGACCAGGCCACCAGCGTCGGCGTGCTCAAGGACCTGGGCGCCCTGCTGCTCGAGGTCCATGGCCAGCACGAGACGGTCGGCCTGCTCGACCCGCGCACCCATCGCACCCTGCTCGACGCCTTCGGTTCGGTGGCCGTCGGCGCCGTCGCCTCGGCCTGGAGCGGCTGGCGGGCGGCTCGCGAGAAGGCCGCCGCCCTGCGCGAGCTGGCCGACCGCGCCGCCGCCGAGACCGAGGAACTGACCCTCCGCCTCTCCGAACTGGACCGCCTGGACCCCCGCGAGGGCGAGGAGACGGCCCTGGCCGAGGAGCGGGCCCTGCTGGGCTCGGCCGAGAAGGCCCTGGCCGACATCGAGGCGGCTCGCGACGCCCTGGGCGGCGACGCGCTGTCGGGCAAGCTGGCCAGCGCCTTCCGCGCCCTGGAACGGGCCCGGGAGCGGGCCGCCCACGCCGGCGCCCCGGCCGACGGTCCGGCCATGACCCGGCTGGCCGCCGCCTGCGAGGCCATCGACCGCGCCCTGGTCGAGGCCCAGGAGGCCACCGCCGCCATCGACGCCGCCGCCGAGAGCTTCGAGTTCGAGCCCGACCAGCTGGAGAAGACCGAGGAGCGGCTGTTCGCCCTGCGCGGCATGGCCCGCAAGCTGAACGTCGCCCCCGAGCTGCTGCCCTCGGTTCGCGCCGATTTCGCCGCCCAGCTCCAGGCCATCGAAACCTCCGGCGAGGCCCTGAAGGCCGCCGAGCAGGAGGCCGCCGACGCCCGCGACGGCTACCTGTTCGCCGCCCAGGCCTTGTCGGCCGAGCGCCGCGCGGCCGGCGACCGCCTGGCGACCGCGGTTATGGCCGAACTGGCCCCGCTGAAGCTGGAGAAGGCCCGGTTCCGCGTCGCCGTCGAGGCCCTGGACGAGGACCGGGCGGGTCCGGCGGGCGTCGACCGCGTCGCCTTCGAGATCTCGACCAACCCCGGCGCGCCGTTCGGCCCGATGGAGGCCATCGCCTCGGGCGGCGAACTGGCCCGCTTCGCCCTGGCCCTGAAGGCCGCCCTGGCGGGAAGAGGCGAGGGCGCCCAGCCGCTGATGATCTTCGATGAAGTCGACCAGGGGGTCGGCGGGGCCGTGGCCGACGCCGTGGGCCTGCGCCTCAAGCGCCTGGCTGACGGTTCGCAGGGCAACGGGGCCCAGGTCCTGGTGGTCACCCACTCGGCCCAGGTCGCCGCCCGGGCCGACGCCCACTGGCGGATCGCCAAGTCCGGCGACGAGACCTCGACCCGCACCCGGGTGGAGCCGCTGTCGGCCGCCCAGCGCCAGGAAGAGATCGCGCGGATGCTGTCGGGGGCCGAGGTGACCGAAGCGGCGCGGGCGGCGGCGCGGGCGCTGATCGGCTGATTCCTCACGGTGTCATCCCGGACAAGGCCCGAAGGGCCGCCGATCCGGGACCGCCGGAAGCGCTGAGTTCACGCCCCGGTCCCGGACCGACGCGCTGCGCGCTTGTCCGGGATGACAGCTGTTTTTAGGCGAGCACCGGGTCCGCCTTTGGTGCGGCGTCCTTCCGCGACCAGCCTTTGATCCACACCTGCAGCGGCGCGTCGACGAAGCGCTCGAACAGCCAGGCGGTCAGGACACAGGCGGGCAGGGCCATGGCCCAGGTCAGCCACAGCAGCGGGCCGTCGAAATCGAGCTTGCCGCCGACGGCGCGGGTGACGCCGAACCAGACCACGGCGGCCAACTGGTTGGTCAGGAACAGCGAGAACGACAGCCGTCCCGCCAGGCTGGCCCAGCCCCAGCCCTTGGAGCCCGAGGCCCCGGCGGCGTAGATCAGCAGGCCCAGCAGGGCCAGGCTGGCATGGTCGAAGCGGCCGGCGACCTGCAGGGCCACGACCCCAACCCCGGCGAAGATCGCCAGGCCGTCGGCCAGGCGGGGCGCGATGGTGGTCGGCAGGCGCGCGATCAGCATGCCGAGGATGAACAGCGGAATGCCGCGCACCAGGCCAAACCGCAGCGGCAGCTGGTGGGCGGGGATGCCGGTGACGGCCTTGGCGGCGTAGTCGACGGCCAGGAAGATCGCCACGCCGACCGCCAGGGTTGTCCAGGGCGAGGCGACCTTGGCGGTCAGCCGCCAGGCGGTCGGGAAGCCGGCATAGCAGACGATCAGGGCCGATAGCGTCCAGGTCGGCATGTTCCAGCCCGAGGGGCCGGGCACGAACCAGGCCTGGACCAGGAAGACCTGCGGCAGGAGCTGGCTCCACTGGAACCATTGCGGGTTCTGCGGGGCCAGGCCGATGGCGCCGGTCGCCAGGACGAAGGCCACGAACAGGGCCAGCATGACCAGGTGGGCCGGCCAGATACGCAGGAGGCGGCGCTTGAGGAACTCGCCGGTTCCAACCCCGTGGCCCAACACCCGCTGGCCATAGGTCTTGGCCAGCACATAGCCCGACAGCATCAGGAAAAAGTCGGTGGCCAGATAGCCGCGTCCGAAGGCCGGATGGATGGCGAACAGCGACACCGGGGCCCGTTCAGCCACGTGGTAGAGCACGATGAACAGGGCCGCGACGAACCGCAGGAGGTCCAGGGCGCCGCCACGGGCCAGGTCGCGGGATCCGTTCTGGGACATCGTTGCGGTCTCGGACATGCGGCGGGCTCCTTCGGGGCGTCACGAGCAAGGTCTAGGCCATCGCGGTTAAGGGTCCTTCCTTATCCAGCGGGGGACATGCTCTCACGGCAAAGTCCGGCCAATCGACCCCGGTGCGCGGGGTGAGGGCGTGTCCCCAACTCATCCGCGACGTCAAATCTTCATCCCGCACGACGCTTCCAACGTCGGGCTCAGCGGATCGTCTGGGGACACGCGCTCACGGCCCATGCCCCGCGAGCCCGGTTGCCGCCTCGCCGTGAGAGCATGTCCCCCGTCGAAGGTCCGTGGGGGGGAGTAATCGACGAATTCCGCGAACTCCCCGCCGTCGGCCAAGCCGACACCTCCCTCACTGGCGAAGGACCGGCTAGTCTGCCGCCGTTCTCAGCTCCTCCCGGATTCGCCCGTGTCCCAGATCGCCGTCGCCGACCTCACTGAAGACCAGGCCGTCGAGGAGCTGACGCGGCTGGCCGACGAGCTGGCGGGCCACGACCTGCGCTATCACCAGGAAGACGCCCCGGTCATTTCCGACGGCGAGTACGACGCCCTCAAGCGCCGCAACCTCGATATCGAGGAACGCTTCCCGCACCTGATCCGTGACAACTCCCCCTCCTTGCGGGTCGGGGCGGCGCGGGCCGAGCAGTTTTCGGCCGTCGAGCACGGCGTGCCGATGCTCAGCCTCGACAACGCCTTCTCCAACGACGAGGCGACCGAGTTCGACGCTCGGATCCGCCGGTTCCTGCGACTGACGAACGAGCCGGTGTTCTACACCGCCGAGCCGAAGATCGACGGGCTGTCGGCGTCCCTGCGCTACGAGAAGGGCGTGCTGGTCCAGGGGGCGACGCGGGGCGACGGCAAGGTGGGCGAGGACGTCACCGCCAACCTGCGCACCGTCGCCGACATCCCCCATCGCCTGAAGGGTTCCGGTTGGCCTGACGTCATCGAGATCCGCGGCGAGGTCTATGTCGAGCTGGAGGCCTTCGCCGCCTTCAACGCCGCCGCCCTCGAGGCCGGTCAGCGCACCTACGCCAACCCCCGCAACTTCGCGGCCGGCTCGCTGCGCCAGATCGATCCGAAGATCAGCGCCCAGCGGCCGTTGCGGTTCTTCGCCTATGCCTGGGGCCTGGTCAGCGCGCCGTTCGCGGCCGGCCAGTGGGAGGCGCTGGGCAAGCTCGAGGAATGGGGTTTCGTCACCACCGCCCCGCCGGCCCGCCGGGTCCAGGACGCGCAGGGTCTGCTCGACGCCTATGCCGAATTCGAGGTGCTGCGGCCCAAGCTGGCCTTCGACATCGACGGGGTGGTCTACAAGGTCGACGACCTGGAGCAGCAGCGCCGCCTGGGCTTCGTGTCGCGCTCGCCGCGCTGGGCCATCGCCCGCAAGTTCCCGGCCCAGCAGGCCCGCACCCTGCTGGAGGCCATCGACCTGCAGGTGGGCCGGACCGGGGCGATCACCCCGGTGGCGCGGCTGAAGCCGGTGACGGTCGGCGGGGTGTCGGTGACCAACGCCACCCTGCACAACGCCGATGAGATCGCCCGCAAGGACGTCCGGGTCGGCGATACGGTGATCCTGCAACGGGCCGGCGACGTCATCCCGCAGATCGTCGGGCCGGTGCTGGACGAGCGCCCGGCGGACGCGGCCCCGTTCGAGTTCCCGACCCACTGTCCCTGTCCGCTGAAGACGCCGCTGGTCCGCGAGACCACGGCGGCCGGGGCCGAGACGGTAGTGCGTCGATGCAGCGGCGAGTTCGCCTGTCCGTTCCAGCGCATCGAGCACCTGCGCCACTTCGTCTCCCGCCGGGCCTTCGACATCGAGGGCCTGGGCGAGAAACAGCTGGCGGCGTTCTTCGAGGCCGGCTGGATCAAGGAGCCGGCCGACATCTTCAAGCTGGCCCGGGACGAGGAGAAGCTGGCGCAACTGCGGGAGCGCGACGGCTATGGCGAAACCTCGGTCGCCAACCTGGTCAAGGGCATCGAGGCGCGGCGGACCATCGGCCTGGACCGGGTGATCTACGGCCTGGGCATGCGCGACATCGGCGAGACGACCTCGACCGTGCTGGCCCGCAACTTCGACCGCTTCGAGGACTTGCAGGCCTTGGCCGAGAAGGCGGCCGGCCAACTGCCCGGCGCGGTCTATCTGGAACTGGCCGGGGCCGCCGGGGTCGGCCCCAAGGCCCGTGACGAACTGGTCGAGGCCGGGCGAGGGGGGCTGCGCGCCGATCCGTGGCCCGAGGCCGACAGCCTGGAGGTCAAGATCGGCCACGCCGTGCCCAAGCTCTCCAAGCCGGCCAAGACGGCCCTGGCCGAGCGCTACGGCGACTGGGACGCCTTCGCCCGGGCCTTGGTCGAGGCGGCCCAGGGCGCGCCGGGCGACGACTATCTGCAACTGGCGGCCGTGGACGGCGTCGGACCCGTGGCGGCCCAGTCGATCGCCCGGTTCTTCGCCGAGGACCACAATCGCGAGAAGGTGGCCAATCTGGTGGCCCAGCTCGACATCCAGGCGGTGGCCAAGCCCAAGACCGACACCGCCGTGGCCGGCAAGACCATCGTCTTCACCGGTTCGCTGGAGAAGATGACCCGCGACGAGGCCAAGGCCCAGGCCGAGGCCCTGGGCGCCAAGGTCGCCTCGTCGGTGTCGAAGAAGACCGACCTGGTGGTGGCGGGACCCGGGGCGGGGTCGAAGCTGAAGACCGCGACGGACCTGGGGATCCAGGTGATGACCGAGGACGAGTGGCTGGCCATGGTCGGCGGTTAGGGGGCGCATCATGCCCGTCGTGGCGATCGATTTCGAGACGGCCAACGAGCAGCGTTCGAGCCCCTGCGCCATCGGCCTGGCGTGGATCGAGGACGGCGCGATCACCCAGGTCGAGCATCACTATATCCGCCCGGCCGACATGCGGTTTTCGGGCTGGAACATCGCGGTCCACGGCATTCGGCCCGGCGACGTCGAGGACGCCGACGAGTTTCCCGCCGTCCTGTCGCGGCTCAAGGCCCGGATCGAACGGGCCACGGTGATCGCCCACAACGCGGCGTTCGACATCAGCGTGATGCGGCGGACCTGCGAGCTCTACGGGCTGCCGTTTCCGGAGTTCGACTATCTCTGCACCGTCCAGGTCGCCCGCAACACCTGGCCGGACCTGCCGTCGGGCAAGCTGAACGCGGTCTGCGACTTCCTGGGCGTCCAGTTCAAGCACCACGACGCGGCGCAGGACGCCTTCGCCTGCGCCAGCGTCGCCCTGGCCGCGGTGCGGGAGACCCGGGCCGCGCACGTCCGCGACCTTCCCGCGAAGCTGGGCATGGTGGCGGGCCGCCTGAACGCGACCAGCTACACGACCTGCTCCAGCCCCGCCGCCCGCAGAGGCGCGCGGAACTAGGTCCGCGGAATTGGGCCCGCGGAATTGGGCGAGGCGTGTTCGAACCCGGCGATCAATTCATGGCCGGTTCAGCCGAACGCGCGTTAGAACAGCACAAAGCTCTTGGGAGAGACGCCAGATGAAACTGCCCATCCTCGCCGCCGCCTTCGCCGTGGCCATCTCCGCCCCGGCCTTCGCCCAGGACGTTACCGGGTTGTGGCAGACGCAGACCAATGGCGGCCAGGTCGAGATCAGCCGCTGCGGCAACAGCCTGTGCGGCAAGCTGGTGACCTCGAACCACATTAAGACCGATCCGACGACCAAGGACGCCAAGAACAAGGACCCCAGCCTGCGTGCCCGTCCGCTGAAGAACATGCAGATGCTCTATGACTTCACCGGCGGCCCGACCAAGTGGAGCGGCGGCAAGGTCTATAACGCCAACGACGGCGGCACCTATTCGGGCACGATCACCCTGACCTCGCCCAACACGCTGAAGCTCAAGGGCTGCATCGTCGCTCCGTTCTGCAAGACCGAGAACTGGACGCGGATCAAGTAGGGCTCTCACGGACACCCTCTCCCATGGGGAGAGGGCGTCTATCCCGAAACCGTCTCGTCCGCCGGGCAGTCCGGCAGAGTCAGCAGGTCCAGCGGCTCGTTCCGGTCATTGGCCGTCTTCAGGTAGCGACACCCCGTACGGCTGTTCAGGGCTTCGACCTTCACCGGCGCGTCGTCGTGCATCACGTAGAACTGCCACTTGCCGCTATCGACCAACTTGATCGCTTCCTTGATCGTCAGCTTCCAGGGCTTGGCCTTGCCGCCACCGACATGGGTGATCCGCTCGTAGCTGCTGTGGCGTCCGTTCTGGGCGACGCAGGTGATTTCGGCGCGTTTGATCATGGTCTTTTCTGAAGTCCGTGCAGTAAGCGCAACAACGCCCTCAGCCTGGCGACGGCTCGCCAGGTTAGGGGCGGGGAAAGAGTTGCTCTGCCGGTGGAATGGCGCTGAGGTCAGCTTGTCGATGGAGCATAGCAGGTTCTGGTCGATCTGTGGGGATGTATGACGATGAGGCGACAACGGGCGGGTTGCTCGCTCTCAGGGAGCCGACGGGGACACACACCCACGGCGCGACCTGGGTGAGCCTGGCGAAGACTTCGGGGTGAGTGTGCGTCCCCACCCAGTGCGCGTCCTGGCGCTAGCCCGTCACCGTGTAGATCATGATCCCCGTCGCCACCGACAGGTTCAGGCTGTCGGCCCGGCCGCGCATCGGGATCTTGACGTTGACGTCGCAGGCCGCCGCCAGTTCGGGCGGCAGGCCCTGCTGTTCGTTGCCCATCAGGATCAGCGACGGCTTCACATAGTCGGCGTTCTTGTGGTCGACCGTGGCGGTCAGCAGGGTGCCGATCACGCTGCCGGGCCAATCCTCGCGCCAGGCCAGGAACTCCTGGATGCTCGCCTTGGCGATCTTGACGGCGAAGATCGAGCCCATGGTCGCCCGCACGCCCTCGACCGAATAGGGATCGACGCAGTCGCCGACCAGGATCACCCCGCCGCAGCCGGCCGCGTCGGCGGTGCGGATCACCGTGCCCAGGTTGCCGGGGTCGCGCACCGCCTGCATGGCCACCCAGCACGGGGCGCTCTCGGGGACGATGGCCGACAGCGGCGTGTAGACCTGCCGGAACACCCCGACCACGGCCTGGGGGTTGTCGCGGCGCGAGACCTTTTCGAGGATTTCGCGATTGACCTCGATGATTTCGCCGCCGGCCTTGAAACAGGCCTGGGCGGCCTTCTGCAGCATCGGGTGGTCGGCGGCGTCGGGGCCGTACATCAGGATCTTGGGGGCGTGGCCGCAGTCGATCGCCTCGATGACGATCTTCAGGCCCTCGGCCAGGAACAGGCCGCTGTCCTCGCGCTCCTTGCGCATGTGCAGGGCGCGGACGGCTTTCACCGTGCTGTTGGAAAGGGAGGTGACGGTCTTGGCGTTCATGGTCAGCCTTCCGAAGCCCAGCGCGCGAAGAACGACAGGCCGATCTGCCGGTCGCCCTTTTCCTCGACCAGCGAAAGCTCGCCCCAGTCGATGACACCGCCGCGCCCCTCGAGCTCCTGGGCCAGCAGGCCCGACATCGCCGCGCCGGAGACCCGGGCGGCATAGGCGTTCATCAGCAGGAACGAGGCGTCGGGGCTGAGGATCTGGGCGCAGTTCGCGGTCAGTTCGGCCAGGTCCTCGAACAGCCGCCAGACCTCGCCGTCGGCCCCGCGGCCGAATTTCGGAGGGTCCAGGATAATGCCGTCATATTGCGAGCCGCGCCGCACCTCGCGGGCCACGAAGCGGCGGGCGTCCTCGACGATCCAGCGGATCGGCTTGTCGGACAGGCCGGCGAAGGCGGCGTTGTCGCGCGCGAAGCCGACCGACTTCTTGGAGGCGTCCACGTGGGTGACGGCCGCGCCGGCCGCGGCGCAGACCAGGCTGGCCACGCCGGTGTAGCCGAACAGGTTCAGGACCTTGGGCTGGCGGGTCTTGAAGGCCCGGACGCGGGCGTCCTGCCAGGCCCAGTTGGCGGCCTGTTCGGGGAAGAAGGCCAGGTGGCGGAACGGCGTGAACTGGCCGTGGAATTTCGCCTCGCCCCAGGCCAGGGCGAACTTCTCCAGCGGCTTGCCTTTGAAGCGCCAGCGGCCGGCCTCGTCCTCGTCGGTGGGGTCGAAGACGGCGTCGGCCTCGTCCCAGACCTTGGCGGGCAGGCGCGGGGCCCAGAAGCACTGCGGCTCGGGGCGGACCACGGTGTAGCGGCCGTAGCGCTCCAGCTTCCTGCCATGGCCGCTGTCGAGCAGGGCGTAGTCGGTCCAGCCGGTGGTGCGCATGACGAGGGGGGCGAGGGCGACGGTCGGATCCATGACCCCGCCAATACGCGCTCAGGGCAAGCTCCGTCCAGTCTGGGGCGTGGCGGGGGCCGAGGTTTTGGCCGGGGTGCGGGGCTGATGCGGGGTCTTGTCCCAATGGAACGGCGCGACCACGAACTGCACGGCGGCGTTGACGGCGGCCAGGCTTTGCAGCGGCCAGTAGCCGATCGCGCCGAACAGCGGCAGGAAGCGCGGCTTTATGCCGGCCCGTTCCAGTCCCCGAACTCCGGCGATCGAGGCGCAGGACCAGCCAAGGGCCAGGACCACGAAATCTCCGCCGTCGATCAGCCCCTCGACGCCCAGCAGCGCCGCGACGACCTTGGCCAGCAACCAGAAGAACAGCGGCCCGTGCAGGTGGGACGAGGCCACCGACAGCGCCAGGGTCAGGACCAGCGACGCCAGGCCGCGCGGGCTCCGGGCCGCCGGTCCGCGCAGATGCACCGCCAGGGTCTGGATATGCCCCTTCACCCAGCGGGCGCGCTGCGGGAACCAGGGGCCCAGGCGCGGCGGCGTTTCGAAGGTGGGCGAGGCGATGACGCCCAGCCGGTAGCCCCGGGCGGCCAGCCGGAAGCCGATGTCGGCGTCCTCGGTGACGTTGTAGGCGTCCCAGCCGGCGATGGCGCGCAAGGCTTCGGCGCGGAAGTGCGGTATTATGTAGCAAACACACCTAGCCCAGCATCGTTCAGAAGTGAATGATTTTGTACGTTCTGGGGCATGAAACCCGCCAGAACCGAGACTTTCGCTCACGCCATCTCCGGCTTGCTCAAGAAGCGGGAGGAGATGATGGAGGAGATCGCCATCACTCGGGAGAGGCTGGCGGTTCTCTCGAACGACGTCGAGGCGGTCGACCGGGTCCTAGAGACCCTGGGGTATGACGGCGAGGTCCGGCTGACCGTCAGGGCGCCGCGCATCGTCCTGTTCTACCGGGGCGAGCTCCGCCAGTTCCTCATTGGCCAGCTTCGCGAGAAGGGGCCGCAGACCGCCCGGCAACTCGCCCTGACGATCATCAACTATGAGGGCAAGGACGGCCGGGACCGCCGGATGATGCTCGACGTCGTCCGGCGGATCAGCAAGGCGCTACGCCAGATGCGCGACGCAGGCCTTGCGATCTCGGAGAACGACACCAAGCGGTGTGAATTCGTCTGGCGGCTGGCGGTCTAGCGCGCGCCAGCTCCGCCGCCACAGGACACCTCGGAGAAGCGCGGGCCGATGGCCTCGATCCCCGTGAGGTCGAAGGTGGCCTCCTGGCCTCCGTGGCGATCAGGGACGGCGACCACGAGGGTCTTGGCGTCCTTGACCTGCCTTATCCATCCCTGGGCTCCTGGGCCCATGAGAGTGACGCTCGTGGTCCCCGGGAACCACCCGGTCTTGTAGACCTTGCCGTCATCGATCTTCCACTTGACCGGAAGCGTCAGGAATCCGGCCTCGCCCACGAAGTCGGGCCACGACATGACCACGCCCAGGCCGTTCTTGTCGCAGGTGAGGCCCAAGGTCGGAGCCTCCATGCGGCCCAAGATGTTCGCGACTTGCGTCTCCGCCGTCAGGGTGGCGATCCGGCTCTTAGCTCCGTCCAGGGCGGAGGCCGTTTCGGTGTAGCGCCACTTTCCCGTCTCGGGCGTCACACCCGGCGTCGTGGCGGTCTGAGCGTGAGCTATCGACGTGACAGCGCTCAAGGCGATGGCAAGCGCCATCCCCATACAGACGTGATTCCTCATAGTCCCCCGTGCTCCCAAGCCCGGCGGAGTGCCGGGACGGTTGGTCACGCGCGAACACGGGGAAGCGCGTCCTGCTTATTCCCCGAAGGTATTTTATTGAGCAGGCCGCCCGACAGAGCGGGCCCGCGTTCACGCGCAACAGCGCACCTCGTCTTCCGTGACCAAACTTCGGACGAGGCATGTGTTTTATCCGCCCTAAGCGGGCCGTTGCCAATAGCCCTTCCACTGGCGCGAGACGGGGGCCGACATGGCCGCATCGACGATCTGGGCGAACTGGACACCATTGCTCATGCGGCGGTGATCCTCGCGCCACGCCATTTCGCCCGCATAGGCTTCCAGATAGCGGCCGGCGATCTTGTGATGGACGCCGGCTTCGGCCCGGCGGATGCGGCTGAAGAAGCTCTCGGCCCAGTTGGTGCAGGCGCCATCGAGGCTATAGGCCTCCGAGTGGTTGATCCGCTTGGTCGCGAACTTGGCCGACAGGACGTCCCAATGCGGAGCCTCGTCCGCGTGGACGGTTGTCCCCGGGGACACGTTGGCGGTCACCAGGGGGACACCCTCACGCTCAGCCTTGGTGACGAACGGCAACGTCCGGCCGCCACGCTCGCGCAACACCACGACAACCTGGCGCTTACCCGTCTGGTTTTCGAGGAGGCGCCGGTCCTGACGAGCCCACTTCTCGTTCGCGGGCTTCACGTAGCCGCCGAAGTAGGCGCCATCGATCTCGACCACGCCATCGAGCTTGGTCCGGTCCGCCACCTTGCCCAGGGCTTCGCGCAGCTTGTGCGCCATCACGAACGCCGTCTTGTACTGGACGTCGAGATCCCGGCTCAATTGGAGGGCGCTATAGCCCTTGGCGCCGTTGGCGAAGATCGCGATAGCCGCGAGAATGTCGCGCACGGCGAGCTTGCGGCTGGCGAAGATGGTCCCGCTCGTCACCGAGAACTGAGCCTCGCAGCTCTTGCACTTGAAGATGCGACGAGCCTTGAACGTGTAGACGGCCGTGCAACCGCACTTGCCGCAATAGGGCTGACCCTCGTTCTCGTCCCAACGGATGGTCTTGAACGTCTCGAACGCCTCGTCTTCCGACATGCGCATCACCTTCCCGAGCGACAGGGTCCGGGCGGCGGCAGAGAGGAGGAAGTGTTGTGACAACCGACATATCCGTATGGTTCGACAACGGATAGATAGGAAATGCCATCGACGCTTGCAATGGGAAAAGCGACAGATATGTTTGATTGGCATTCACAAGTGGAGAAAATCGGATGGCCGCGACTAGCGACGAATGGGCCGACAAGGCCAAGCGCCATCTGAAAGCCGAGATGGTCCGGGCAGGCATGAAGAATGCCGACCTGGCGCGTAAGCTGTCTGAGATGGGGCTTCCCGAGACCGAGACGGGAGTTCAAGCCAAGATCAATCGGGGCGGCTTCCCCGCTTGGTTCTTCCTCGCCGCTTTGCAGGCAATCGGGGTGACGACTCTTCGGCTGGATTGATTTCGTGAGGGGGTCTTCCGAACACCATCCAGCTTGCCCGCGTCAGGCGGTCAGCCCCCTCGCGATGCGCTCTCTGAAGCCATAGCTCATTCGCAATCGCCTCTTGCACCTCAAGAAGCGCCGCCTGGGGATCGGGCGGCGTGACGGGCTCTAGGACCAACGGTGGAGCCTTGGGGCGCTTGCGGCTGAACGCCCCCTCCAAGACCATGTGAATCGACAGCGAGACACACACGAGCGCCAGGAACCCGCATCCCCAGCCGTAGGCCATCCAAGCCCAATTGGGGACTTCGACTCCCATGTGATCGAGAACAGTCAGCACGCCGCTAACCGCGAACGCCAACGCGCCCGTCGTGATGGCCGTGATTTTCTCGTATGCCGAGGCTGGCGCACCCATCCCGAGACAATGACCGGGAGTCCCGCAGAAGCGCAACCGTGAGGCTGTTTCGTCAACTCAGGTCTCCTCTAGAGACCCGGCATCGCAGCAGGTGTGTTTGCTACATAATACCGCGGAAGTGGTTGCTGGTGCCGCCCAGCGGGAAGGGCAGGCCCCAGCGGGCCAGGGCCGGTTGCAGCACCTCGAACTGCACGGCGTATTCCAGGGCGAACTGCTCGCCGATGAACCGCCGGTCGGCCTCGATGCGCAACGGGGCCTGCAGGCAGGCCAGTTCCGGCCCGTCGGCGGCGAAGCGGGCGGCGGCCTCGCGCAACTGGCCGGGGTGGGGCGCGTCCTCGGCGTCGTAGATCACCACCAGTTGCCCGCGCGCCCGCTCCAGGGCGTGGTTGCAGGCGCGGGGCTTGGTCTGGGGCGAGCCGGGCGGCACGATCAGCACCTGGACGAAGGTCGGCAGGGGCAGGGCCTGGAAGGCGGCCTGGGTCTCGTGGTCCTTGGCCTCCAGGGCGATCAGCACCTGCAGGCGGTCGCGCGGATAGTCCAGGCGCGACAGGTTCTCGACCAGTTCGGCCGCCACCGCCGCCTCGCGGAACAGCGGACAGATCACGGTGTAGACGGGCAGGTCCGCGTCGTCCGGCGATGGTGGGACGACGGCCAGGCGCGGCGTGCAGGCCGCCGCCAGCTTGACCACGGCGCTCAGCGTGAAGCCGGCCATGAACAGCCAGCGGAAGGTCTCGGTCAGCAGGGCCGGACGCGTCACCGCCAAGGTCATGACCAGGGCCGCCAGAAGGATCAGCCCGGCCGCCTGGGCCGGCGACAGGCGTCGGTGCGCTCCGTCGGGCAAGGGCGGCGCGAGCGCGTCCGGCGCTGGGATGGGCGAGGGCGCGCGCCAGGCGCGACCCTGCTGGTTTCGTTCCTCCCGCGCCATCGCTCCCCCGTCGCGCTTGCGGATGTCCAGCGCGCAGATAGCGAATCTTCAACCATAGAGTGTCAAACGTAAAAACACGCGTTTCGCGTATTTCGTCGACAGTTGCGACGTTTGTGTGATTCCCGTTTAGTGTTGGCTTCGGGGACTAGGTAAGGGGAACGCCAGATCGTGACGATCGCGTTGAAGAAGCCGCACAAGTCGGCGCGCAAGCCAAAGGGCGATGGGCACCTGCGCCGGGGGGAGATCCTGGCCGCGGCCGAGAAGATCTTCATCGCCGAGGGCTATGCCGGGGCGACGATCCGCAAGATCGCCGACGCCGTGGGCGTGTCGTCGACGGCCCTCTACATGCATTTTCGCGACAAGGACCAGATCCTGCTGGAGATCAGCGACGACGCGATCGGCCAACTGCTGGCGGTCAATGTCGACATCGCCCACCGGCCGATCGACGCGGTGTCGCGGGTGCGGCTGATGCTGGAAGCCTACATGCGTTTCGCGTTCGACAACCCCAACACCTACCAACTGGTGTTCTGCGGTTCGCGCGACGTGATCTCCAAGGAGAAGCAGGCCGCCACCGCCGAACTGGGCGACCGCTGCTTCGAGGAGTTCAGCGGCCCGATCCACGAGATCGCCGCCGCCGGACGCTTGCGCACCGGCTCGGGCGAGAGCGCGGCCCAGGTGCTGTGGGCTGCCTGCCATGGCCTGGTGGCCTTGCTGATCACCATGCCCGACCGCAACTGGGCCCCGCGCGAGGAGCTGATGAAGGTCACCCTCGACGGCCTGCTGCACGGCCTGGTCACGGACTAGGCCGATGCGCGCCCTTTTGGCCGCCCTGTTCGCCGGCGGCCTCGTGGGGTTGGCGGGGCCCGCCGCCGCCCAGCGGGTGATGTCGCTCGACTCCTGCGCCGACCAGTACGTGCTGGCCCTGGCGCCGCGCG
Source organism: Caulobacter sp. AP07 (assembly GCF_000281955.1). GTDB lineage: Bacteria > Pseudomonadota > Alphaproteobacteria > Caulobacterales > Caulobacteraceae > Caulobacter. The sequence goes on from NZ_AKKF01000138.1 coordinate 25,274, forward strand.
AAACGGTGGTCGGCCTGTCGCCCCGCGCTGACGCGCCGGACTCCTTCCTGCGGGCCAGGGCTCGGGGCTTGCCGCAACGGCGGGCGACGATCGAGGCGGCGCTGGGCGCGCGGCCCGACGTCGTGGTGCGCCAGTGGGGCGGCGACGCCCGGCTGACGGCGGCCCTGCAGCGGCGGGGGATACGCACCGTCAGCCTGGGCGACGCCACCGACTTCGACGGCGTGCGCGCCAATGTCCGCCAGGTGGCCGCGGCGCTGAACCGCCAGGCGGCGGGCGAGGCCCTGCTGGCCGACATGGACGGCAAGCTGGCGCAAGCGGCCGGGGCGGGGCGGGGACGGAGCGCCTTCTACCTGACGCCGGGCGGCTATACGGCCGGGCCCAGCACCATGATCGACGCGATGCTGCGGGCCGCCGGCTTCACCAACGCCGCGACGCAGCCCTATTTCTCGCCTGCGCCGCTGGAGGCCCTGGTGCTGGCGCCGCCCAAGGCGGTGGTGCTGGGCTTTTTCGACCTGACCCGGGCCGGCGCGGACCGCTGGGGTCCCGGACGGCACGCGGCGCTGCGCCAGGCGACCCGGGGTCGAGTGATCGCCTCGCTGCCCGGCGCCATGCTGGGCTGCTCGGCCTGGTTCGCCGCCGACGGGGCGCAGGCCTTGGCCGAGGTGACGCGGCCATGAGCGCGCGGCGTCTGGAGCTTCTGCTGCTGCTGGCCCTGATCGCGGTCGCCATGGTGGCCGTGAGCCTGGGCGAGAGCCCGCTGAGCCTGGCCCAGTACCACCAGGCCCTGTCCGATCCGGGGTCGCCGCCCGGTGAGGTGCTGTGGACCATCCGCCTGCCCCGCGTGGCCATGGCCGCCCTGATCGGCGCGGGCCTGGGCCTGGCCGGGGCGGCGATGCAGGGGCTGCTGCGCAACCCGCTGGCCGAGCCCGGCGTGCTGGGCGTCTCGGCCACGGCCGGGCTGGGCGCGTCCCTGGCCATCGCCGGCGGCCTGGCGGCGCTGCCCGGCGCGGTCGAGGTCAGCGCCCTGGCCGGGGCCTTACTGGCCGGGGCGGTGGTCATCGGCCTGGCGGCGCGGTTCCGCGAGCCCGAGGTGTTGATCCTGTTCGGCGTGGCGCTGTCGGCCTTCGCCGGGGCGCTGACCGCCCTGGTCTTCAACCTGTCGCCGTCGCCGGTGGCTACGGCCGAGGTCCTGGCCTGGCTGATGGGCTCGGTCGAGAACCGTGACCTCACCGACATTCTCTGCGCCCTGCCGCCGATGGCGGTGGGAGCGGGGCTGTGTCTCTACGCCGCCAAGGGCCTGCGGATGCTGACCCTGGGCGAGGAGGCGGCCCAGATGTCGGGCCTGCCGATGGCCCGGCTGCGGGTGGCGGCGGTGGCCGGCTCGGCGCTGCTGGCCGGCGCTTCCGTGGCCGCCGCCGGCGTCATCGGCTTCGTCGGCCTGGCCGCGCCGCACCTTGTGCGCGCCGCCGCGCGCGATGATCCGGGCAGGATCCTGCGGCCCTCCGCCCTGGCCGGCGCCCTGCTGCTGGTCGCCGCCGACCTGGCCGCCCGGCTGATCCCCACCGAACAGGAGCTGAAACTGGGAGTCGTCACCGCCCTGTTCGGCGCGCCGGTCTTCGCGCTTCTCGCCTGGCGCGCGGCCCGGAGCTGGCGGTCATGACGGCGGCCTGGACCATCGAGGCGGCGAAGGCCCGGCGCGGCAAGGCCCTGGTGCTGGACGGCGCGTCCCTGACCGTCGCCCCCGGCGAGGTGCTGGGCGTGGTCGGTCCCAACGGCGCGGGCAAGACCAGCCTGCTGCGAGCGGGCCTGGGCCTGATGCCATTGGAGGCCGGACGGGCGCTGCTGGGCGGTCGCGTGATCGGCGGGCTGAACCCGGTCGAGCGGGCGCGGCTGGTCGGCTACCTGCCGCAGGAGCGTCGCCTGGCCTGGAACCTGCCGGCCCTCGACGTCGCCGCCCTGGGCGCGCCGGACCTGCCGCCGGGCGAAGCCCTGGCCGTGGCCCGCGAGCGCCTGGCGCGGGTGGGGATGTCCGACCTGGCCGAGCGCGGCGTGCTCGACATGTCGGGCGGCGAGCGCGCCAGGGTGCTGCTGGCCCGGCTGCTGGCCACCCGCGCGCCGCTGCTGGTCGCCGACGAGCCGGTGGCGGGCCTGGACCCCGACGCCCAGCTGCTGACCCTGGACCTGCTGCGCGCCGAGGCGGCGTCTGGCGCGGCGGTGGTGGTGACGCTGCACGACCTGGGCCTGGCGGCGCGGGCCTGCGACCGGGTGCTGGTGCTCGACCACGGCCGCGTGGCGGCGGACGGCCTTCCGAGGGACGCGCTGTCGTCCGAGGTGCTGGCGAAGGTGTTCAAGCTGGACGGGGCGCTGGTGGAGACGCCGGCGGGTCTGGTGGTGGCGGCGCGGCGTCATTCCGAAACCCTCTCCC
>NZ_AKKF01000139.1 GCF_000281955.1 Caulobacter sp. AP07
CGACCCCAGCCGCAGGCGCGGCAGGTCCGGGACCAGGCGCAGGATGCGGCCGACCAGCTGGCCCAGGGTCGGCTGGCCCGGCAGGTCGGCGCCCCACGAGGTCACGTCGACGCCGGTCAGCACCACCTCGCGATAGCCTTCGGCCGACAGGCGGCGGACCTGGTCGACCACCTCGCCGGCCGGGGCCGAGCGCGAGTTTCCCCGGCCATAGGGGATGATGCAGAAGGTGCAGCGGTGGTCGCAGCCGTTCTGGACCTCGACATAGGCCCGGGCGCGGTCCTTGAGGCCGGCGATCAGGTGACCGGCCGTCTCCTTGATCGACATGATGTCGTTGACCCGCACGCGGGTGGAGGTGTCGAGCAGGGCCCCCGGGGCGGCCTTCTCGGCGTTGCCCAGCACCAGGTCGACCTCGGGCATGGCGGCAAAGGCGGCCGGATCGATCTGGGCGGCGCAGCCGGTGACGATCAGCCGGGCGTCGGGCCGCTCGCGACGCGCCTTGCGGATCGCCTGGCGGGCCTGGCGCACGGCCTCGTTGGTCACCGCGCAGGTGTTGAACACCACCGCGTCGCTCAATCCGTCGGCGGCGGCCCGGGCCCGGATGGCCTCGGACTCATAGGCGTTCAGCCGGCAGCCGAAGGTGACGATGGCCACGTCGTCGGGACCGTTGGACACCGTCGCGGGTCCACCTTCCTCGCCGATCGCGGGGGCGGACCTGGGCTTCGAGGGAGCGACGACGAAGGTCATGGCTTCATCCCCACGCGGGCGGCGACGGTCGACTTGAGAACCTTGGTCACCACGCCACAGATATCTTTCTGGGCAACCGGGCCATTGGTGCGGGAGTCGAGACTGTTGTCGCGATTGTCGCCCAACGCGAACCAGGCGCCAGCGGGAACGCTAAACGGCCCGAAGTTATCAAGCTCGCCATTTGGCGCCAGATCGAGCGTTTCATAGCTGCGCCCGCCAGGCAGGGTTTCCCGATAGACCTGACCGCTGGAGGAATAGCCGTCGTCAGCGATCGGCAGGCTTCGACCTTCGGCGCGGCGGACGGCGACATGGCCGTCGACGGTCAACACACCGGCGCGCAGGACGACGACCTGACCAGCCCCCGCCACGATCCGCTTGACGTAACGCACGCGGCCAGTGCGATGGATGATCACGTCGCCCACGGCAGGCCTGATCGAACCGCAGAGTCCCCGCGCACCGTACACGCCCAGTACGTCGCCTTGAGTCAAGGACGGCTTCATCGACGCGGAGGGGATCGTGTAGGCGGAAAGCGGCAAGTACGCGCGCAATCCCAGTCCGATCAGCAGCGGCGTCATGGCGAAGAGCAGGTGAACCAGGAACTTCGGCCGCTTGACGGCCGCGCCAGTCGCGCGGGCGCGCCAGGCGATCCAGCCGGCATGGAATGCGGCCAGCACATTCAGTATCCAGATCGGACCGACGTTGGATGCGTCGTCCGCCCAGCGATAGATCCCGGGCGGCGATTCAAACGTCCAACCGATCGCCACCAACGCGGCGACGATCAACAGGACCAGAAACGCCAGCGCGAGGCGCACCCTGCCGACGAACACATAGCCCACGGGCGGGAGCAAGAGGTTCAGGACGAAGGCCCCGGCCACACCGCGACGCGATGGTCGCTTGGCCACGACTTCGGCCACGCCCGGAGACGAGAGGACGGCTTCCGTCACGGCGTGTCCACGAACGCCGCGAAGGCGTCCTTCCAGTCGGGATGCCAGCGCGACAGGGCCGGGCGGTTGTCGATGACGTCGCCCATGGCCCAGGCCATGCGCTTCTCGTCCAGCGCGCGCGGCACGTCGTTGTCGGGGCAGAGGATGTAGAAGTCGCCGCGTTCGATGCTTTCCAGCATGAAATCGACGGTCTGTTGCGGGGTCCAGGCCGCCGCCGGCTTGTCGCCGCCGCGCCGGGTCATGCCGGTGTGGACGAAGCCGGGGATCAGCAGGCGGGCGTCGACCTGGCAGCCGACGATCTCGCGCAGGGTGTGGGCCAGGCCCTCGGTCAGGGCCTTCACCGCCGACTTGCTGACGTTGTAGGCGGTGTTTCCCGGCGGCTGGGTGATCCCCTGCTTGGAGCCGGTGTTGATGATCAGGCCCGGACGGCCGCTGGCGGCCATCTCCTCGCCGATCAGCTGGACGCCGTTGATCACGCCCCACAGGTTGACGTCGAGGATCCGCTTCCAGGGGTCTTCGCCCGAGAAGGCGTCACCGCCGCCACCGACCCCGGCGTTGTTCATCAGGACGTCGATGGCGCCGAACTTCGCGACGGCCGCGTCGCGCAGGGCCTGGACCGCCGCGCGGTCGGCGACGTCGGTCGGCACGGCCAGGGCGCGGTCGCCGATGGCGTCGGCGGCCTTCTTCAGGGCCCGGCCCATGATGTCGGCCATCACCACGTTCATGCCGAGACCGGCGAAGGTCTGGGCGGCGGCCAGGCCGATGCCGTCGGCCGCGCCGGTGATCACGGCCGTCTTGCCGGGCCCGATGGCTGGGTGGACGCTCATGCGGCGACCTTCTCCGGCAGCTTGCCGGTGAATTCCAGGGTCACGGGACCGGTCATGATCACGTGGCCGTCGGCCTCGCGCCATTCGATGGTCAGGGCGCCGCTCTCGAACTCGACCTTGGCGACGCGGTCGGTCAACCCGCGACGCACGGCGGCGACCTGGGCCGCGCAGGCCCCGGTGCCGCAGGCGGCGGTCAGGCCGGCGCCGCGCTCCCAGACCTTCAGCTGGATGTGGTCGCGGGCGGCGATGTGGGCGAAGCCGACATTGACGCCTTCCGGGAACAGCGGGTGGTGCTCGATCAGCGAGCCCGTCCCGCGCGCCAGCTCATCGGTGGCCGGGGCGTCGACGAAGAACACCACGTGCGGATTGCCCATCGAGACGCAGCCGGGGGTGTGCAGGTCCGGGGCGTCGATCGGACCGACCTGCAGTTCGATCCCCTTGGTGTCCATCTCCTCGGACAGCGGGATCTGGTCCCAGCGCAGGCCCGGCTGGCCCATGTCGACCGTCACCAGCTTGTCGCCGGCCATCACGCCCGATAGCCGGCCGGCCACGGTGTCGAAGGCCACGGACGTCTTCCTGGCCGACTCCATCAGCAGCCAGGCCACGCAGCGGGTGCCGTTGCCGCAGGCCCCGGTCTCCTCGCCGTCGGAATTCCAGAACCGCACATAGGCGCTGGCGCCCTCCGCCCTGGGCGGATCAATGGCGATCACCTGGTCGCAGCCGATCCCGCCGTCACCGCGCTTGGCGATGGCGCGAATGTCCTCCGCCGTCGGATTGAAGGCCTGGGAGGCGGTCTCGAGCACGACGAAGTCGTTGCCCAGCCCGTTCATCTTGAGAAAGGTGCGGCTCATGGTCCGGGCTATATAGTGGAAAACCTCGGCCGAGTCAGAGGTCGACCCCAACTGCGGCGATTTGAGCGCGGCTTTTTGGCGCTCCAGGGAAGGACGACGGGTGCGAGACCACGACGGCCATGAGCACGATCTCCGTCTCCGCGCCCGGCTGCGGGCGCTCTATCATGGCGCCTCGCCCGCCTCGGTGCGGTTCCGCTATGGGATCATCGTCATCGACCTGGCGATCATCGCCTTCTTCATCGCCGCGCCGCTGATGCGCCGTCACGGCCTGACCTTCTATCTGATCGACTACGGGATCGCCGCGTTCCTGGCCCTGGACCTGACGGCCCGAGCCATCGCCCATGGCGACGTCAAGGCCTGGCTGAAGAGGCCGGTCGTCTGGGTCGACCTGTTCGTGCTGACCACCCTGCTGTTCCCCGCCTGGCTGTTCAATTTCGGCTTCCTGCGGGTGGTGCGGCTGTGGACCCTGATCCACAGCGAGTTCTTCTGGCGCACCATCGGCCGGCGCTATGACGACACCCGGGTCGAGCAGATCACCCGCGCCGCCGCCACCCTGGTGACCTTCGTCTTCGTGGTGACCGGCTTCGTCTATTCCAGCTTCGCCGGACGCCACCCGGGCATCGGCGGCTATGTCGACGCCCTCTATTTCACCGTCACCAGCCTGACCACCACCGGCTATGGCGACGTCACCCTGCCCGGGGTGTGGGGCAAGCTGCTGTCGATGGCGGTGATGCTGGGCGGGGTGTCGCTGTTCATCGGCCTGATCCAGTCGATCCTGCGGCCGCACAAGGTGAGCTTCGCCTGCCCGTGCTGCGGCCTGCGCCGCCACGACCCGGACGCCGTCCACTGCAAGGCCTGCGGCACGGTGCTGAACATCCCCAATGACGGGGACTGAACGCCGGCTCCCCTGGCGCCGGACGGGTTTTCCTCTACCGTCGCGATCAAGGCGCCGCTTCGCTCGCGAGACGGCCCATCTGTCACGACAGCCGATGGATCCCTAGATGCGTAGCCTGCTTCTCGCTCTCCTCGCCTCCACGAGTCTCATGACCCCCGTTTTCACCACCCCCGCCCAAGCCGCCGAACCCGCCGATCCGGTCGTCGCCGCCGACACCGAGGCGCGCACTCCGCTGGCCGAACTGGGCAAGGACGACCCCTACAGGTGGATGGAGGAGATCGAGGGGACGCGGGCCATGGACTGGGCCAGGGCCCAGAACGCCGCGACCCTGCCCAAGCTGCAGGGCGATCCGCGCTACGCCGCGCTGGAGGCCCAGGCCCTGGCCATCCTCAACGCCAAGGACCGCGTGCCGGGCGTGTCGTTCGCCGGCGACGGCGCCCTGCGCAACTTCTGGCAGGACGCCGACCACGTGCGCGGCCTGTGGCGCAGGACCACGCTGGAGAGCTACCGCACCGTCGCCCCGACCTGGGAGACGATCCTCGACATCGACGCCCTGTCCAAGGCCGAGAACGCCAACTGGGTGTTCAAGGGCGCCCAGTGCCTGCCGCCGCACGACACCCGCTGCCTGGTCACCCTGTCGAACGGCGGCAAGGACGCGGTGACGATCCGCGAGTTCGACACGGCGACCAAGGCCTTCGTCCCTGGCGGCTTCGACCTGCCCGAGGGCAAGCAGAATGTCACCTGGCTGGACCAGGACACCCTGCTGGTGGCCCGCGAGTGGGAGCCGGGCCAGGTGACCAAGTCGAGCTATCCCTATGTGGTCAAAAGCTGGAAGCGCGGAACGCCCCTGGCCTCGGCTAAGGAGCTCTATCGCGGCACGCCCGACGACGTCTCGGCCGGCCCCTATGTGGTCCGCGACAGCGACGGCGCCGTCCAGGCGGTGATGGCCTATCGCGGCGTCAGCTTCTTCGAGAGCGAGACCTACCTGCTGACCGACCAGGGCGCCGCGAAACTGCCCTTCCCGCTGAAGAGCTCGATCCAGGGTTATGTCAGCGGCCAGCTGGTGCTGTCGCTGGAGCAGGACTGGGCCGAGAAGGGCTTCAAGACCGGCGACCTGATCAGCTTCGACCTCAAGGCGCTGAAGGCCGACCCGGCCAAGGCCCAGGCTGCCCTGGTGCTGCGCCCGACGGCGAAACAGTCGGTCGAGCAGGTGACCACCACCCACGGCAAGCTGATCGTCGGCCTGCTGGACAATGTCACCGGCGTCGCCCACGCCTACACCCACGGCGCCCAGGGCTGGACGCACCAGAAGTTCGACCTGCCGGCCAATTCCACGATCAGCCTGGGCTCGACCTCCGAGAAGGACGAGCGGTTGTTCGTCAGCGTCACCGGCTATCTGGCGCCCACCACCTATTGGCTGGCCGACGCCGGCTCGCTGAAGCTGGAACAGGTCAAGGCCTCGCCGGCCCGTTTCGACGCCTCGACCCACGTGGTCGAGCAATTCGAGGCCACCAGCACCGACGGGACGAAGATCCCCTACTTCGTCGTGCGGCCCAAGGCCGTGAAGTACGACGGCCAGGCCCCGACCCTGCTCTACGCCTATGGCGGCTTCCAGGTGTCGATGACCCCGGCCTATTCGGGGGTGATGGGCAAGCTGTGGCTGGAGCGCGGCGGGACCTATGTGGTGGCCAACATCCGCGGCGGCGGCGAGTTTGGTCCCGCCTGGCACGACGCGGCGCTGAAGGCCAACCGCCAGAAGGCCTATGACGACTTCTACGCCGTCTCCCAGGACCTGATCGATCGCAAGATCACCTCGCCCCGCCACCTGGGGATCATGGGCGGCAGCAACGGCGGCCTGCTGATGGGCGTGGCCCTGACCCAGCGGCCCGAGCTCTACAACGCCGTCGTCGTGCAGGTGCCGCTGTTCGACATGATCCGCTACAGCCAGATCGGGGCCGGGGCCTCGTGGGTGGGCGAGTATGGCGACCCGGCCATACCGAGCGAGCGGGCCGTCATCGCCAAGTATGACCCCTATTCCAACCTCAAGGCCGGCCAGCGCTACCCCGAGGTGTTCATCGAGACCTCGACCAAGGACGACCGCGTCCACCCGGCCCACGCCCGCAAGGCCGCGGCCCGGCTGGAGGAACTGGGCTATCCGGTGCTCTATTACGAGAACATCGACGGCGGCCACGCGGCCAGCGCCAACCTGGCCGAGACCGCCCGCCGCCAGGCCCTGGAATATGTCTACCTGTCGAAGAAGCTGATGGACTGACGCCCAGGGCCCTTGAGTTCGACTCCTCGGCCCTCCCTCACCGTCATCCCGGGCCCTGCCTTTACCCGCACTGACAAGGCGCGCCCCGCCGCCCAAGGAAACAGGCCAGCAGCTTCGCGCGCTGGTCTCCCTGGCCTGCGCCCAAGCGCCGCCCTCCCCGGCAACTATCGAATGAAGTATTGACAAATTCTTCACCGAGTTCACTGTTAAGGTTACCAGATATACCCATAATATAGATTCATTAAATTCACCAATCTCTATGTAACAATTATTATACATAAGACTATGTAGTAGTAAAGAACTATAATATACGAAAGAGGTGAGGGCTTTCGATGGAAGGTGATATACGTTCTACTGTGAAATCATCGTTCCAGATCTCCACCCTGAGTGAATCTGGATCCGGATATGTCTCTGACGTTGAGCGTGTCCGCGCCTTCTGGCGTCACGTCGAACATTACGACGCCGGGTCGCAGGTTCGGCAGGGCGAGCGCAGCGGCCTTGAAAAACGGCTGATCATCGTCTCCGGCTGGGCTTGCGAGTTGCGCATCCTCCCCGACGGCCGGCGGCAGATTTTCTCGTTTCTTCTCCCCGGCGACGCCATCGAGGCGCGCGGAGCGGGAAGCGTCGGCGCCTGCGGCGTCGTCGCGCTCACGCGGCTTGAGGTCGTGAACCACGGACCACAGCTGACGGCCGACCCCGCTTACCGGGACGCGGCGCGCCAGGCCCTCTACGAGGCCGCGCTTCAAAGGGAGCGTCGCCTCTACGACCACCTCGTGCGCATGGGGCGGCTTTCGGCGAAGGAAAGGGTGATCCACCTTCTGCTCGAGCTCCATGAGCGGCTCGAACGCGTCGGCCTGGTCCATGGCGAAACGTTCAAGATCCCCCTGACCCAGGAAGTCTTCGCGGACGCCTTGGGGCTCAGCGTCGTGCACATCAACCGCACCCTGAAAGGGCTGCGCAAGGAGGGCTGGGTCTGCATCAAGGCGGGATCCGTGACGCTCAGGAACCGGCCAAGGTTGGCGGCGGCCTCATGCTATCGATCGGAAGCCGACGATCTTGAGTTCGACGCGTTGATGCAGCGTGCGGGTGAGGACCGCATGAGTTGCGCCGCCCCGCCCCCGAGGCGGAACCTGTCGGCCTAGGTGTCGGGCGTCCAGGGCGGTGCGCGTTCGACGCTCGAGTCCGACCTCCGCACTGACCTTGGACTGAAGCGGGAGGCGTGCGGACGCGTCAGTCCGTTCAGGCGTGAGAACGGTACAGTTCGTCGCCCCCCACCACGAGGCAGAGGCAACCTGTCCGGGCGTCGGCCGCGGCGTGCCGCACGCGCGTCGCGGCCAGATCCAGGAAATCGCCGCCGCCATAGCGGGTCAGGCCGACCTGGACAGCGCCCGTCGCCACCAGGAGGAGTTCCGCCGCGTCCGGCAGGGCGAACGGCGTTCCCGGCGCGGCCTTCAGCAGATGGACGGACTCGCCAAGGCCGCTGACGCCCTGGAGCGGCGCGCTCGCGACGCCCCGGCCGGCCGGCCGCCACCGCCCGACCGCTATGCGCCTCAGGGCCCGAGGAAGCGGTCCACCCGCCGAAGGCGCCTCATGGCGGCCACGGGCGTCCGCCAGCCCGCCGTCGGGAACGTTCCGCGAGGTCGCCTTTGTCCAACGCCGATTTTCCATCCGCCCCAGAGCAAGCCTGCACTGCCGGCAGAGGTCCAGATGCGCGACCACCGCCAACGCGGCGCCCGGCGCCAAGCCCCCGCGGTCGTAGTCCGATAGCAGTGCGGCCGAGGGGTGTTCAAAAGCCATCGACGATCCTTCCTCCCCAGCAGGCCCTCCAAGCACGGTCATGCCTCACCTATGTACAGAGGGCCTCGACGGCGATATCGACGCCTTCGCGGCCCGGCCGGCCTCGCCCCGGCGCCACCCCATGACCCGGCCTCTCGTCAGGGCAAACCGTCGGGGCCCGGCGCGTCGTGCCGGGCCCCGCCAATGACGCAGTGGACCAGCCTTCAGGCGGCGTTCAAACGACGTTCCCAGGCCAGCGCGTCCCCGACGATCTTCTCCAGCGCCTCATGCAGCGGAATCCACCCAAGCTGGGTCTTGAGCCGCGTCGGATCGGCCACGACGATCGGCGGATCTCCCGCGCGCCGCGGAAACTCCCGCACGTTCAGCCGGTGGCCGGCGGCGTTCTCGACGGCCCCGATCACCTCCCGGACGGAGAAGCCGCGCCCGTAGCCGCAATTGAAGGCGCCGGACACCCCGCCCGAACGCAGGTGGTCGAGCGCCAGGGCGTGCGCGGCGACAAGGTCGCTGACATGGATGTAGTCCCGCACGCCGGTGCCGTCCGGCGTTTCGTAGTCGACGCCGAAAATGCCGATGTAGGGCAGAAGTCCAAGCGCGGCCTGGCAGGCGCGTTTGACCAGGTGCGACGCCCTGGGCGTCGATTGCCCCGTCCTTCCCAACGGGTCGGCGCCGGCGACGTTGAAATAGCGCAGGGCCATATAGCGCAGGCCCGTCGCACGGGCTGTGTCCTGCAGCATCCATTCGGTCATGAGCTTGGAGCGACCGTAGGGGTTGGCCGGCGACTTGGCGGCGTCCTCCCCGATCACCGCCTCCTGGGAAGCGCCGTAGACGGCGGCCGTCGACGAGAAGATGAAGTTCTTCACGCCGGCCCAGACGCAGGCCTCCAGCAGGCGACGCGCCTTGGAGGTGTTGTTCTCGTAGTACAGCAGCGGATTTTCGACGGACTCGGGGACAACGGTCGAGCCCGCGAAGTGCAGGACGGTGTCTATATCGTGGTCGGTGAGGATCCACTGGACCAGCGCCTGGTCGGCGATATCGCCCTGGAAGAAATGCGCGGCTTCAGGGACCAAAGACCTGATGCCGGTCGAGATATTGTCGAGCACACAGACGGATTCACCTTGCTCCAGAAGCGCCAGAGTCATATGGCTGCCAATATATCCAGCACCTCCCGTAATCAGAACCGTCATAGTTCCACCTTCTGAAATCAGAAGTGAGTGCGATATGTTGTTCACACCCTTAGATTTGTAGTGGAAATTCTAGACGTAATTACTGCAATCCCACGCTCAAAGGATACTTTCTAAGGCTTTATTTCCGCGCTATGCGAGGCGCCGGCGGCGAGAGTCGCCGTGGATCGCTTCCACGGGGCGATGACGGTCGCCGCGACCTGGGGCGCGGAGCCGCGCACGACCTGACGCAGCGAGGCGGTGACGGCCAGCAGAACCAGGAAGCCGTCGTAATAGGCCATCGAGAGGGCCGCGCCGCCGACCAGCATGGCCACGAGGCTGACCTGAAGCATCCGGGCCAGCAGGTTGGCCCAGTCGAGCTCCGGGCGGCCCCGCGTCGCCGCCAGCACCAGGAAGGTGTTGAGACCGGCCGCCGCGACCATCAGCAGGTAGAGCGCCAGACCCACGAACCCCGTGTCGCCCAGCACCTGAAAATAGATGCTGTGAGCCGCCCGGCCGGCACTGAGGCTGCCCGGCGACTGGAACTGCCGCGCGACCGGATCGCGTTCGACGGCGGAGAACCCGCCGCCGGTGAGCGGACGCGCGGTGGCGATGTTGAGGCTGGTGGTCCAGGCCGCGACCCGGCCGCTGAACGAGACGTCTTCGTCATACGCCTGGATCGTGGACATCCGCTCGGACCAACTCGCCGGCAGGAAGCTCGACAATGCGACCGCCATCACCAGACCCGCCGCCAGGAACTTCAGCGCCGCCCGGGTCCTCAAGGCATAGGTCGCGCCCGCCGCGACCAGCGCCACCAAGGCGCCCCGGGAATAGGTGCCGATGATCGTCAGGACGGCGAAGCCCACGGTCGCCAGGCACGCCAGCCGGGCCAGTGGAACCCGGCTTGTCGCCTGCAGGTAGTTCAGCAGCGGCAGCATGACGATCAGGGCCAGGGCGAGCGAATTGTTGTCCGCGATCATCGAGTTTTCGGGACCGTAGACGCGTTGCCCTCCACCGGTCAGCAGGACATGGCCGCCGTCCTTGACGGCGTAGTAGCCAAGCGAAGCCACGTAGATCCAGATCACCGCCTGGATGCGCGCCTTGGAGTTCGCCAGCATCACGATCGCCAGGACCAGGGCGATCGTCTTGATCGTGCGGTCCCAGATGGGCATCGAGAAGGCTCGATCCAGGGCGAGGTAGGTGGCCAGGCTGGCCCACAGCATGAAGAGGACGACGAACACCGTGAACGGGTTCAACGGAACCAGTTTGCGCTCCTTGGAGATCATCCACGCCAGGCCCGTCAGCGCGGCGACCTGGAAGTTGAGCGGGAAGCCCATGAGGAAGCCGTAGACTTCGCGCTGGGGGTTCATCAGCGCAATCCAGAGCCAGGCCAGGAGGCCCACGACCGGGGCGCGCAGGATCATCGGTATGATGCCGATCAGGGCGGCCAGCAGGATCAGATCGCGCATGGAGGGCCTCGCATACGTGGCAGGGTGCGCCAGGCCGCCCAGCCGATCTGCGGCAAATGATGGTCCTGAAACCGCTTTCCTGGCGCCGACCGCCCGGATGCGGACGCCGCCGCCCCGATTGCTGGGGCGGGAGTGTCATTTGCGCGTGCGGGCGCGGGCGCGTTGTTGGGCAATGAGTCCAGGAGGTCCCACATGCTCAGCATTCTGTTCGGCTTCGAGATCATCGCCTTCCTGGTGGTGGCGTGGTGGGTCTACCTGCGGGCGGATGCGGGCGAGGACGCCGCCGAAACGGGGCTGCTCGGCATGAGATCGAGCACGAGGGTCCGGGCGGGCGCCGCTCCGAAGTGGAAGGCCGCGCCCCGTGGCGACGCGCGCGCCGTTCCGTCGGCGTCGAAGGCGCTTGCCGTCAGCCGGGCCGGGCCAAGATGGAGGGGTGTCGAGCATCGGCCGGGAGGGCGGCCCTAGACGCCTGGACGGCTCGGGCCAGAGCCGTGATGCGGCCGGCGTTGTGGGCCCAGGTGTAGGGCGCCTGCTCGACCGTACGCAGCGCCTCGGCGCCGAGCTCGCGGCGGAGTTCCAGGTCCGCGCACAACCGCTGCAGGGCGGCGGTGAAGGACGCCTGGCTGCCCACCGTGAACAGCAGGGCGTTGCGGCCATCGGCCAGAACCTCGCGGATGTTGGGCTGGTCCGGCGCGATGATGGCGCGACCCAGGGCCATGTATTCGAAAAGCTTCAGCGGCGACGCGTATGGAGTCGAAGCGGTCTGCAACGCGATGTCGAAGGCCTGCATGTAGGCGGCCACCCGCGGGTGCGGCACGCGGCCCACGCAATGCAGCCGCGCGCCCACGCCGAGCGCCTCGGCCCGAGCCCGCAGGTGCGGCAAGCCCGGGCCATCGCCGACGATCAGCAGGTGAGCCTCCGGCGGAAGGTGCGGCAACGCCTCCACGGCCCAGCCCACGCCATGCCAGTCGCGGACGAAGCCGACAAAGCCCAGCACCACGGCGGCGGCCGGCAAGTCGAGACTCCGACGCAGGCGCGCGCCGGAGCCGGCCGCCGGAAACCGCCGCGGGTCCGCGCCGTTGGCGATCACGTGCACGCCCTCCGCCCCGACGCGGGCTCGCCGCACCTCGGCGGCCAGCACTTCGGTCACGGGCAGGACGGCGTCCGCCCCCCGCCAGAGCGCCGTCTCGCAGGCGCGCGCCACGGACGTCAGCTGCAGCTTGCCGAAGGAACCGCGCTCCGCCGCCAGGGGAGAGTTCACCTCCAGCAGCATCGGCAGGCGATGACGCCTCCGCAGCAGCAGGCCGGCCAGCAGGAAGAGGTTGTAGCGTTCGTAGAGCACGTCCGGCCTGAACGCGCGCGCATGGCTTCGCAGCCGCAGGTAGGCCGGGATGTTGTAGGCCAGTTCGAGAAGCTCGAACGCCGCGGGCGGAAGCAGCCGGCGCAACAGGTCCGCGGCGCGTTCGAGCCGGCTGCTGGCGCCGGCCGTCTGGGCCTCGTCGGCCGAGGTGGGCCCCACGACGCACACCAGGTGTCCCTGATTTCTGAGCGCGGTGACGACCTCGGTGATGTGGACCCGCATGCCGTCCGACGCGGCGATCCGGTGATGGTAGAGGATACGGAGCGGGCGCTGATCCATGCTTCGTCTAGTCCTGAACCGGGGTGGCGAGAGCGATCGCGAAGGCGGGCTCACTGGGATAGCTGGCGTCCATCCGCGGGGTCTGGGCCTTCACGAAGCCGTAGGCTTCCCGGGCCTGGGCGGATCCGGTCGCATTGATGATCGAGGCCAGCGAGGCCCGCGCCAGCGCGGCGTAGCCTCCCCCCCAATCTGGATTGTCCAGCGTGGTCACGGGCTGGCGCACCGGATCGAAGGTGGCCGCGAAGGCCTCGGGCCAGGTCGTGAACGGGCGCTTCGACTTCGGGTCGGCCACGACCAGAAAATACGGGGTGCCGTAGATCGGGTCGTAGCCGCGCTTGTCGTTGGTGAAGCGGCCGGCCACGAAATTGGTCATCCAGGCCATGATCGGGCGCGCCTGCGGGTAGCCCATGCTGTCGATCCAGCCCAGCACGATGACCAGGTAGTCGTTCTGCCACGGCGGCGCGGCGCCTTCCTGGGCGTAGGCGCCGGGCAGGTAGCCCCTCAGGTCGCCGGCCCCGGCGAGCTCGTCGCCCTCCACGTACCGGCGCACGATCTCGCGCAGGTTGCCGTTGAGCTTGGCTTCGAAATAGGGCTGCAGGGGGCTGTCGCTGGGCAGGATGTAGGCCGCGTTGGCCAGCGTTCGAAGCGACCAGGCGACGGCGCGGACCTGGGACCCCAGCAGGATGCCCGCTGTCTGACCGCGATACTCCGGATTCATCGACAGCAGATCGAAGCCCGCCTGCATCGCAAGTTCGTCGCGGTAGTACTGCGAGCCCGTGAGCAGATAGGGCAGATAGGTCAGCGACGGCTGATGGGCGTCGTCGGGCTGCCAGACCGTGTCCGATATCTCGTATCGCCGGCCCAGGACGCCCGGCGCCGCGGCGCCGCGCCCGTCCAGCCAGACCTGGGGGTGCTGGTCGATGTCGATCGGGCCGCCGGTGCGCATGTCGCGGACGTGCCAGGGGATGGATCCCGCCGCGTCGGCGTTGGCCAGGAGCGTCTCCTGGTTCTCCCGCGACGGGTCGAGGAGGTAGAACACCGCCCAGGCGGGCAGCGGCCCGATGTCCGGACGTCCTCCGGTGGTGGGCATGTAGGGCACGACGCCCGCCGACCCCAGCGGCCGGTCGCTGCCGGTCGCCAGCTTGTGGGCCTCGCCGGCCGAGCCCCGGTCCGGCTGGAAGAGGGCGTAGCGCGGCGCGGCGCCGACGGCGACCAGCAGTCCCAGGTCCGGCACGACCCGCGGCGGCGGCGCCCTGTCGACGCAGATCACCTTGTGCCAGGTCGCATAGGGGTAGTGCGCCACGCGCTGCACCCGGTAGGCCGGCGCCCCGTTGATACTCAGGCTCGCGTCGTAGAGCTGGGTCGAGATGTCCGGGTTCTGCGCGGTGTCGTTGTGGAAG
This sequence comes from Caulobacter sp. AP07, assembly GCF_000281955.1. Classification (GTDB taxonomy): domain Bacteria; phylum Pseudomonadota; class Alphaproteobacteria; order Caulobacterales; family Caulobacteraceae; genus Caulobacter. The sequence continues at coordinate 13,999 of NZ_AKKF01000139.1, forward strand.
ATCACGTCCACGCGGGACGCGCCCGCCGCCGGCGTCCATACGTCGAACACCACCTGGACGCCGTGCATGAGGCCGGACGCATAGCGCCGTTCCCGCACCAGCGGGCCGTCGAGCCAAGGCCGCTCGTCGCGGGCGGCGGCCTTTGCGAGGCCCCGCAGGTTGACGTTGACGGTCTCGACCCGATCGGGGCCGGTATGGAAGGTCAAGGCCAGCCGGACGTCCGGCGGCGGCCGCGAGGGAGCGGCGGCCGGCGACGGACCGGCGCCGGTCGTCGTGATGACGCCGTCGAGCGAGCCTCCTGGGGTCATGACCGGCGTCTGGACCGTGATGATCGCATGGCGCACGGAACCGTCGGGGTACAGGGCCTTGGCGTCCATCTGCGACCGCGCGGCCGCCCCTCCCAGCTTGACCGCCAGGCGTGAGTTCGGCGTCACCTGGCCGCGCCGGAAGACCTGGCCGAAGGAGACGATCCGCTTCGAGGTGGCGGCGTCGCCGTCGTTCACGATGCGAAACGTCGCGGCCTCGCCCTTGAACGGCTCGGCCCTGGCCACCGGCCGCGGCGCGATCGGAGAGCAGGGCGCAAACCCCAACAGAAGAATGACGAGCAGAACCCAGCGCATGTCTGATCCGACACTCCCGGTTACGCCGGCGCGACAACGGGTCCGGCGGCGCCGCGCCCGGGCGAGGGGGGCGCAGACCAGCGTGGCGCCCGGCGCCGACGCCGGCCGGGTCATTTGACAGGTCGGGGGTTCTCCCGCCGCGCGGGAGGCCGCCCCCTCTAGTGAGCCCGGCCCATCGAGAGCAGGCGGGCGGACCTGTCGATGACGCGACCGACGGTGGTGCTGCGCAAAACCCGGTCCCACGTGTAGTCGGACCCCAGAAGGTCCAGGACGTGATTGGCCAGGTATTCCGGCAGGCGCGACCAGCTCTTGCCGATCGGCGGGGCCGCGCGCCACGCGGTCAGCCGAAGATAGTCGCGATAGAGCCGCTTCCCCGGCGTCGCCGCCACGAACAGCCATGGCTTTCGGGCGGACGTGTAGTGGATGATCGCCGGCGACCTTGCGGCCCGCGCGATCGCGGCGTGATCGGCCAGCGACGTCAGCCGCCAGGGCCGAAGCATCCTGGCCTGGAGGTTCCAGCGGTACGGCAGGATCTTGGTCGCGGCGTGAAGGACCGCATTGATCGCGTCCTGATCATGGAAGGCGAGATTGTCGCCTTCTCGCGCGATGAAATCGGCGAGCCGCCTTGTCAGGTCGTCAGAGCGCCACCTGGCCAGGTTCAGCAGGAGGACACCGGCGTTCACGTAGGGCCCCTCGCGGGGCATGCCGAGCGCCTCGCGGCGCCACAGGCCGAAGGGATCCGGAACGGCGGCCAGGACGTGATCCCGAACGTCGGTTCGCCACAGGTTCATCAGGTCGTCCACGACGATCAGATCCGAGTCCAGATAAAGGATCTTGTCGATGGAATCGTCCAGGACGGTTGCCGCGAACAACCTCGTATAGGTTTCCACCGCTATATGATGCGACGTGTATAGGTGTTGACTGCTACGCCAATAGTATATCTGAAGTCGAAAATTGTCATAGCCACCTAATGATCCGACTAGCTTCGACTCCATGGCGGAGTCTTGGCGGCTCGATATCAGGTGTACATCCAGGAAGTTGCTCGCGTTGTTCAGGAGCAATGAGACCAGGGCGACAGCCAGGTGCTGGTAGTAACCGGGGTCGCAGCAGAACAGGACCGTGATCGTCCTGTCCGCCGCCCTCGCCTGCTCGCCGGGCGGGCGTCCCGCAAACGGCGGGGACGTCTCGTTCGGAGCGGCTTTCACCGCGTTGGCCCCATATCCGCGGGCTTCGGCGAACCCCTCCACGGCCCGCGCGCCAGGACGGGCGCGACGATCCTCTTGAGGGCCAGCCTCCAATAGGATCTCGTCCAACGAACCCCAGGCCAGATCTTCCGCGCCAGCTCGATCATCCACGCGCAGCGCCGCCCATTGTCGAGGGCGTTCGAAGCGTCGTGGATCAGTTGATGGGCAAGCGCCCTCAGGGCTTGGCGTTTCAGTTGCCCGGCGTTGGCGAGCATCGCCGAGTTGCGATCGAAGAAATCAACGAAGGCCTCGTATCGCTGTTGGTAGTCCGCCGGGCCCTTGTACTTGTCGCGCATGTTGTTGGCGTGCAGGCGGACGTAGCCCTGGACCGCGCCGATCACGCCAACATTTCCGTGGACGGCGCAGCGCAGCCACATCTCCAGATCGCCCGCATGCAGCAATTGGGGGCGGTAGCCGCCGATCCGCTTCTGGATGCTGCTGCGCACGACCACGGTGGCGGTCTCGACCGGATTGACCGGGCGCGCGCAGAGGTCGCCGATGAAGTCGGCGCCCCGGAAGATCGCCGCGCCGTCGGCGTCGACGCTTTCGCAGAGAGCGTCGAGTTCGTCCTCGTGCGAGAACCGGACGGCGCGGCCATGCACGAAGGCGACATCCGGATGGTTTTCCATCAGCCCGACCGCGCGCGCCAGGGCCCCGGGCGCCACCAGGTCATCGGCCGAGAGAAGCAGCATATAGTCCGCCCGCACCCAGCCGATGCCTTCGTTGAAGGTGGCTATGTGGCCCCGGTTCACGCGATGGACGATGACCTCGACCCGCTCGTCCTTCGCGGCGATCCTGCGGGCCTCCGCCGCCGAACCGTCTTCCGAGGCGTCGTCGATGATCAGAACGCGGATCGGGATCCGCCTTTCCCGCAGGACGCTCGCCACGCACTGCCGAAGGTAGTGGCCATAGTTGTAGCAGGGGACGATGACATCGACGCCCGCGGGTTTCACGGCCCGGCTCCCATGGCGATGGTCCGGAGCGTCGCCGGACGCCGCGCCTCCCCCAATTCCCACTCGCCGGGCTCGTGGAACACGCCAAAGTGCATGTCCAGCATGGGGTGCCGCACATGGAAGGACCCGCCGGCCTGGGCGCAGATCAGCTTCTGAAAGCCCTTTTCACGCACCAGGATCTCGATCCTGTAGAACTCGGAGATCAGGGCGAGCGGCGGCGTGAGCAACTCGATCGTCCCATGACCCGACGAGGGATCGACGACAATCCCGTCCAGTTCGGTGCTGAAGCAGCAGCAGGCGACGCCATCCGACCGCACGATCGCGACCACGAAATTGGGGGCCTCCACGGACCGGGTCGCGGTGTAATCGATCCGCACCCGCATTCTCTCACCGTGGTCGAATATGGCCCTTGGCGCGTCGGCCTCGTCCATCACCGTGACGTCGGTGATGGCGATCGGCCAGTCGGCGGCCTCGTGGCTCGCCCAGGGCACCGCGCTGAGTCTGCAATCAGCCTCGTAGAGTTCGACGCCTTTTTCCGTCGGGCCATCGAATTGAACGCGCCCGCCACGAAGGTAGATGACCCGATCGCACATGCTCTTGATACTGAACATGTTGTGGGAGACCAGAATGATCGTCGCGCGCCGCTTCTGCAGGTTCCGCGCGAAGTCCATGCACTTTCGCTGGAAGGGCAGGTCTCCGACCGACAGGACCTCGTCCAGAAGCAGGATGTCCGGCTCCAGATGAGCCGCGACGGCGAACGCCAGGCGGACGTACATGCCGCTCGAATATCGTTTCACCGGCATGTCGATGAACGCTTCGAGTTCGGCGAAAGCGACGATCTCCTCGAACTTCCGCTCGGTCTCGGACTTCTTCATGCCGAGGATCGCGCCGTAGAGGAAGATGTTCTCGCGTCCGGTCAACTCGCCGTGAAAGCCGGTGCCGACCTCGAGCAGGGACCCCAGGCGGCCATGGATCCGAGCCTGCCCCGCCGTCGGGCTGGTCACTCTCGAAAGGACCTTCAGCAAGGTGCTCTTGCCCGCCCCGTTGAGGCCGAGAACGCCGACGTTCTCGCCGTGCCGGATCTGGAACGAGACGTCCTTCAGGGCCCAGAAGCTCTCGGCGGGGCGGCGGGGCTGGCCAACGCCCTTGAGCGCGGCGCCGAAGGCGGAGGCCACGATGTCGCGAACCGTGTCGTGCCGCCGGCCGCGACCCTGGAGCCGATATTTCTTGCCGAGCCCCCGCGCCTCGATGGCGATGGAATCCGCCGGATCAGATGACGTCCGCAAAGGAGCGCTCCATCTTCTTGAAGTAGACCAGTCCGCCCGCCAGGCAGGCCGAGATGATCACGCAGCTGATGGCGATCGCTCTGAAGTCCGGGTGACCGTCGCGGAGAAGCACCCAGCGGAAGCCCTCGATCACGCCCACCATGGGGTTGAGGCTGTATAGAAGCCGCCAGCGCTCAGGAACGATGGCCATCGGATAGGCAACGGGCGAAGCATACATCCAGACCTGGATGACGAACGGCAGCGCATGCACGACATCACGAAATCGAACACTCAGAGGCGCAAGCCACAGCGCCACGGAAAGCGAGAGGCTGAGGGCCACCAGCAGAAATAGTGGCAGGAGAAAGATGTATGGGGTGATCTCGACCTGGTACCAGACAAGCATAGCCAGGAGCACGACAAAGCCGGCGGCGAAATCGATGAGCGGGGCGGCCACCATGGCGAGCGGAACAAGCAACCGCGGAAAGTAGATTTTGCGGATCAAATCGGAATCGCTGACCAGGCCGGTCGAGCCTCGGCGGACGGCCTCGGCGAAGTACATCCAGGGCAGGACGGCGGTGAAGGCGAAGATCGGATAGGGCACGCCGCCCGACGGCATCTTCGCGAAGTGGCCGAACACCACGCTGAAGATCGCCACGGCCAGGATGGGCTGGATCAAGGCCCACGCGGCGCCGATCGCCGCTTGCCGGTACCGGATCTTGAGTTCCCTCAGGACCAGGAAATAGAGCAGCTCGCGGTACTGCCAGAGCTCCTCCAGCTCCAGCTTCCCCAGGGACCTGCCCGGCCGGATGTCGATCGTCCGGCGATCGGGCTTGGGCAAGGCCGCGGCGGTCATCGGAAGGCCCGATCGATGGGAGGCGCGCGGGTCATCTCAGGCCACTTCGCGCGGCTCGCCGGACGCCCAGCGTTCCGCGGCCAGGGCGAGGCGCAGCGCGTCGATGACCTCGCGCTGGTCGTCGTGGGTCATCTGCGGATAGAGCGGCAGCAGGATGCAGCGGCGATGCGCCTGTTCGGAATGGGGGAGCGATCCGGCGCCCGTCCCCGCATAGGACGCCTCCAGGTGCGAGCACATGACGCCGCGCCGGGTCGCCACCCCGCCGTCCAGCATCGACTGCATGATCCGCCGCTGGTCCACGCCGTCGGGCAGGCGGACGCAGTAGCTCTGCCAGTTGCCGCGCGCCCACGCCGGCTCGCACGGCGCCCTCACGCCCGGGACTTCGGCGAGCATCCGCCCGTAGGCGGCGGCGAGCGCCCTGCGGCGCGTGACGATTTCCGGCAGACGCTCAAGCTGCCGGCGGCCGATCGCCGCTTGCATGTCGGTCAGCCGATAGTTGAACCCGCTGACCGGGTATTCTTCGAACATGACCTCGCTGGCGTGATGGCGCGCCGTATCGGGCACGCTCATCCCGTGCTGGCGCAACAGCCGGAACTGGCGATCCCAGTCGGCGTGCCGGGTCGTCAGCATGCCGCCTTCGCCGGTCGTGATCACCTTGCGGGGATGGAAGGAAAAGCAGGCGACGTCGCCGTGCGGCGCGCCGATCGGCGCCCAGGCCCCGTCGAGGCGGATTTCCGAGCCGATGGCGCAGGCCGCGTCCTCGATGACCACTAGGTCATGCGTCCCCGCGATCGACAGGATGCGCCCGAGGTCGCAGGGCAGGCCGACCTGATGCACGCAGAGGATCGCCTTGCTCCGCGCGGTGATGGCGGCGGCGAGTCGTTCAGGGTCCAGATTGTAGGTGGCGGGATCGATATCGACGAAGACCGGCGTCGCGCCGCATTGGCGCACCACGTTGGCCGTGGCGATGAAGCTGTGGCTGACCGTGATCACCTCGTCCCCGGGGCCAACGCCGGCGACCAGCAGCGCGAGATGCAGCGCCGTCGTGCAGTTCGAGACCGCGCAGGCGTAGGGCGCCCGCACCTGCCGCGCGAACTCGGCCTCGAAGGCGGCGACCTGCGCGCCCTGGCTGAGCCAGCCGGACAGGACGACCTCGGCCGCGGCCCGGGCCTCGGATTCGTCCAGCATCGGTTTCGTGATGGGGATCATGCCGACTGTCCTTTCGCCCCCGCGGTTCCGTGCTTTTCCTCGCGCCACCAGGCGACCAGGTCGCGCAGGCCGTCCTCGAGGGAGACCCGCGGCGCGTAGCCGATCCGCTCGGCGGCCAGGGAAATGTCCGCGAGGCGTCTGGGCACCGGGTTCACGGCGCGTTCGGGCTCATGCACCAGCAGCAGGCTCTTGCCGCCCATCGCCTGGACGATCAGCTCCGCCAGACGGGCCAGACTGGTTTCCGAGCCGCTGCCGATATTGAGCGCGACGTCGCTGGCCGGCGCGCACGCCGCCAGCACATTGGCGCGGGCGATGTCGTCCACATGCACCATGTCCAAGGTCTGATCGCCGGCGCCGAACACGATCGGCGGCAGTCCCGCGTCGACGCGCTCCATCCAGCGGATCAGCACCTCGGTGTAGCGGCCATGGACGTCCATGCGCGGGCCATAGGCGTTGAAGTAGCGCATCGCGACATAGTCCAGCCCATGCATGTCGTTGAAGGTCCGCAGCAGGCCTTCGCCGAAAGCCTTCGCCGCGCCGTAGAGCGTGCGGTTGGCGTAAGGATTGTGGTCCTCGCGAGTGGGGAACGACGAGGCCATGCCGTAGATCGACGCCGACGAGGCCATGACGACCTTCCGCACGTTCGCCTCGACGCACGTTTCCAGGAGATCGTAGGTGGCGTTGACCATCACCTCGACGGCGCGGCGCGGCTCCGCCGCGCATTGGGTGATGCGCAGCGCGGCCAGATGGAAAACGGTGTCCGACCCGTTCACCAGATCGCTCATCAGCACGCGGTCGCAGATGTCGCCCCGCACCAGGCGAACCCGGCCGCTCGCGAGCGAGACGGCGAGATTCTCGCGCCGGCCGCGCACCATGTCGTCGACCACGACGATCTCGCCGGCGCCGGCCATGAGAAGATGATCGACCGTACGGCTGCCGATGAAGCCGGCGCCGCCCGTGACCAGCACCTTGCGGCCCGACAGGTCGTAGAGAGGAAGGGTCATGGCGAGACCTCCGCCAGGACGTCGCGGTCATCGCGGTAGCCGATGATCTGGGCCGGACAGCCGGCGACCTTCGAAAAGGCGGGCACGTCCTTGGTGACGATGGCGCCGGCCCCGACGATCGCCCCGCGGCCGATCGTGACGCCGGGCAGCAGGACGGCGTTCACGCCGATATCCGCGTCATCCTCGACCGCGGTCCGCGGGATGAGCAGGTCCGTCGCGATGATCGGCACGTCGATCGGCAGGCCGGAGTGTTTCGAACCGAGCACCTTCGCGCCCGGCGCCCAGCCGACATTGTCGCCGATCACCAGGTCCCGCGCGTCGAGGAAGGCCTGGGCGCCGATCCAGACCTTGTTGCCGATCACGCACGTCCCGTCGAACCGGCCATGGATCATGACCTGTTCGCCGATCACCACGCCGTCGCCGATCTCGAACGTCTCCACGTGACGCAGACCGACGCTGGGCCCGATCCGAAGGCCGGACCCGCACCGCCTCGCCAGGGCGCGAACACAGGTTCGCCGCATCAGGAAATCGATAGGGTCTTCGCCCTGGTTGAAGCGGCGGAACAGGGCCATGATCTCGGACGGCGCGCAGCGGCGCGCCAGGTCCTGGGCGAACTCGATCTCGAAGGCCGGATCGGGTTGGACCGGCTCCCGGCCGTGAACGGCCCTGGCGATGCGTGCGGGGTTCATCAGGCGGCCCTTCCGTGGAGCGACGAAGGCGTCCCGCACACGTCGCGCAGGGCGTCGCAGACCGCGTCGACCTGCTCGTCCGTGATGCCGGGAAACATCGGCAGCGACAGGGTTTCGTCCGCCAGCCGCTCGCTGGCCGGGAAGTCGCCACGCCCGTAGCCGAGGTCCGCATAGGCCGGCTGCAGATGCACCGGAATCGGATAGTGGATGTTGGTTCCGACCTCGGAGGAGAGGCTGGCGCGCACGGTGTCTCGGTCGGGAACCCGAACCGCGTACACATGGTAGACATGGTCGCCGCCCCGCGGCGGCGCGGGATGCCGGATGCCCGCGCCGGCCAGGTTCCGGTCGTAGCGCGACGCGGCGCGCCGGCGCATCTCGGTCCAGCTTTCCAGATGCGGCAACTTGACGTTCAGCAGGGCGGCCTGGAGTTCATCCAGCCGATAGTTGAAGCCCTTTTCGACGTGCAGGTATTTCCGCTCCTGCCCCCAGTCCCGCAGCAGCCGGACGCGGGCGGCCAGGTCGGCGCGGTGCGTGGTGACGGCGCCGCCTTCGCCGCAGGCCCCGAGGTTCTTGCCCGGATAGAAGCTGAAACAGCCGATGTCGCCAATGGCGCCGGCGCGGCGGCCGTCCGCCTCGGCGCCGTGCGCCTGGGCCGCGTCCTCGATCACCGTCAGGTCATGGGCGCGGGCGATCGCCATGATCGGACCCATGTCCGCGAGGCGCCCATGCAGGTGCACCGGAACGATCGCCTTGGTCCGCGGCGTGATGGCGGCTTCGAGCAGCGCCGGGTCCATCGTCCAGGTTTCAGGATCGATGTCGACCAGCCGGGCGGTGGCCCCGGCATACTGGATCGCGGCCACGGTGGCGACGAAGGTCGACGGCGTGGTGATCACCTCGTCGCCTGGCCGGACGCCGGCCGCGAGCAGGGCCAGGTGCAGCGCCGAGGTTCCGGTGTTGACCGTGACGGCGTGGGGACAGCCGCAGAACGCCGCGAAGGCCGCCTCGAACACCGCGTTGTGTTCGCCCAGCACGAACTGCCCGCTGGCGATCACGCGGCGCGCGGCCTCCGCGAGCTCGGGTTCCAGCGCGTGATGCTGAAGCTTCAGGTCGAGGAACGGGATCATGAGGCTCTCCGCTGGGGACTCACCTCGACGGGATGGCCGCGCATGCTCATCGAACGGGTCGCCGCCTCCAGCATCTCCACGACCTGGAGACCCAGGCGGCCATCCGTGATCGGGGTCAGGCCGTCGTTGATGCAGGTGATGAAGTGCGTCGTTTCGGTCAGGACGGGCTCGGCGACGGACAGCCGCGGCGCCCACATGTCGCCGATCCGATAGCTGACCAGCATCTGGTAGATTTCTTCAGGGTCGTTGGTCAGGCTGACGCCGCGATCGTAGACCTTGATCTTGTCGCTGGGCTCGAGATCGTCCCAGACGATCATCTTGCGGGTCCCGGCGATCAGCACCCGCCGAACCTTCACCGGCGCCAGCCAATTGACGTTCAGGTGCGCGACCGCGCCGCTTTCCAGATAGAGCGTGATCTGCGCCATGTTCTCGGGCGCCCCGCGCACATGACTGATCCCGTTGGCGGAAATGGCGGTGGGCGGGCTGTCCAGAACATGTTGCAGGATCGCCAGGTCATGCACCGCCAGATCCCAGATGACGTTCACGTCGCGCTGGAACAGACCCAGGTTGATCCGCGTCGAGTCGTAGTAATAGATCTGTCCCAGATCATCGGCGGCGATGAGCTCCTTCATCTTCCCCACCGCGCTGGAATAGATGAAGGTGTGGTCGACCAGGAGCGTCAGGCCGCGCTGCTCCGCCAGCTCGATCAGCTGGCGCGCCTGGTCGGAGTTCTCGGTCATCGGCTTTTCGACAAGCACGTGCCGGCCGGCCAGCAACGCCGCAGCGGCGATCTCGTAGTGCGTCCGCACGGGGGTCGCGATCGCCACGGCGGCGATCTCCGGATCGGCCAAGGCGTCGCGCCAATCGGTCAGCATCCGCGCATGGGGATAGCGCTTCGCGGCGCGGGCCAGGGCGGCGGGCGACGGATCGACGATGGCGACCACGCGACAGCCGTCCGTCTCGGCGAAGCAACGCGCCAGGTTCGGCCCCCAATAGCCGTAGCCGATCACCGCGACGCCGATCATGGGCGGACTTCCTGGGCTGGCGGCATGGCCGTCGGCCGGAGATGCTCGGGGCGACGCGCGTCCCGGAGCGGCCGGGCGGGATTGCCGGCGACAATGGCGTGGGCGGCCACGTCCCGGGTGACCACCGCCCCGGCGCCCACCAGCGCGCCCGCGCCGATGACGACGCCGGCCAGGATCGTGGCGTTGGAACCGATCGACGCCCCCTGACGCACGACGGTCGGAACGACCCGCCAGTCCGCTTCCGTCTGCAAACCGCCACCCGCCGCCGTCGCTCGCGGGTACAGGTCGTTGATGAACATCACACCATGGCCGATGAAAACGTCGTCCTCGATGACGACGCCTTCGCAAATAAAACTATGAGATGAAATCTTGCATCGTGCGCCGATCTTCGCCCGCTTCTGAACTTCTACGAACGCGCCAATGCGAGTGAAGTCGCCAATAGTACATCCATATAAATTCACGAGTGCTTCTTGAGGGATCTCCACATTCAATCCAAGCGATGTGTCGTTAGTAATGGGCATGTGCCACAGGACCCCGCACTGGATTTCAGCGAATGCTCTACTGTTTTAATCGATCGCCCGGGCCCCACCCTATCGTTTGATGGGCGACGGAGCGGTCGAGACTCCGAGGCTGGTGCGACCCGTCGCCTCGGGGAGCGGGCGGCGTGGGCCCGGCAGCCAAGGCCGGACCCGCAACAGGAAGGCGGCCAGCCGGGGCGCCCGTCGCATGACGCTCAGGGCGACGCGCCAGCGCAACGAGCGCCGCTCGGCGTCCGCCAGGAGCGGCAGGCCCGCGGCGACGTCGCCGCCGAGGATCAGGGCCTCGCCGTCCAGCCACCGCACCGCCTGTTCGCAAGAGGCGAGCATGCGGTCGGCCGTCGCCTGCTCGGCCCGCCCCTCCAAGGCCGCGGACGCCTTGCGGTAGACCGTGCAGGAACCGACCAGAATGCGCCGGGCGCTCGACGACAGCGAACCGCGACGGCGCCGGTAGCGGACGAGCGGCTCGACCAGGACGGCGCCGCCCCATCCCGCCGCCAGCAGGCGTATCCACAGGTCCAGGTCCTCGGACGCGGCCAACTCGTCGTCGAACCCGCCGATCGCGTCCAGGGCCTCCCGGCGGAGGATCGCGGCCACGAAGATGTTCATCTCGCGATTCAGGACCCGCTCCAGCGAAACGGGGCCGGCCATGGCGTAGGTCGCGGAATAGCGCCGCGGCGCGCGTTCGCCCGCGCCGAAACAGACCGCGTCGCAACTCACGAACGCCAGGGCGTCGTCGGCTTCAATCGCGGCCAGCATGCGTTCCAGATAGGTCGGATCGTAGAGGTCATCGCCGTCCAGGAAGGCGACGAAGGGCGCCGTCGATGCGGCGATGGCGCGATTGCGGGCGGTGGAGACCCCCCGGTTGTCGGTCCGCAACAGGCGAAAGCGCGGATCGCCCGCGAAGCGCGCGAACGCCGCGGCCACGTCGTCGGGCGCCCCGTCGTCGACCACGATCGCTTCCCAATCCTGCCAATGCTGCCCCTGGAGCGAGGCCAGGGCGTCGCCCAGCAGGTGCGCGACGCCGTAGGCCGGCACGATGACCGAAACGCGTGGCCCCGACCTCACCGGGACGACCTTGCGCGGGACCGGGCGCTGAGCCTGTCGAACAGCACGCCGTAGGCTTCGGCCATGGCGGACAGGGTGTAGAGCTCGCGCTGACGGGCGCGATTGGCCTGGCCGATGCTCGCCCGCAAGGCCGGGTCGACGATCAGGGCGCGCAACGCATCACCGAGGGCGGCCTCGGAGGGCGCCACCACGAAGGGCCGGTTTTCGACCGCCACCATCTCCCGAACGTCTCCGACGTCCGTCGAGGCGACCGGCAGTCCCGCGTCCATTGCTTCCAGGACGGCGAACGGCATCTGTTCGGTGTCGCTCGACAGGGCCAGGATCTGGGACTGCATGATGAGGTCCCGCGCATCGGTCCGGCGCCCCAGAAGACGCAGACGCCCTCCAAGCTGGAGCCGCGCGGCTTCCTGCAGGATGGCGTTCCGTTCGGACCCCTCGCCGATCATCAGAAGCACGGCGTGCGCCTTGAGCGGCGCGAAGGCGCGGAGCAGGCGAAGCGGATTTTTCTCGGGCCGGAGCGCGCCGACCCAGACGACCACCGGAAGTCCGCGCGGCAGGTTCGGCCGCAGGCTGTCCAGGCGCGTGACGTAGTCGGCCTGCGGGGCGACGCCATTGGGGATGTGCTGGACATTGCGCCTGTCCAGACGCCAGTTGTCGATCGCGATGGCCTGCAGCGTACGCGACGGCACGACCACGTGGCTGCGGGCCAGGGCGACCCGGCGCGCCCAGATCCGCCGCGTGAACTGCCGGACGGCCTCCTCCGGACCAAAGCCGTCTTCCATGTGGACGTGCGGGCCACCGCCGAACGCGTTGACGAGGGCCACCTCCATGGCGCCCCAGTTGTAGGTCACCAGCACGTCCGGCTTGAGCGCGGCGAGCTCGGCGCGATAGAGGCTCAGCCGAGCCGCCGCCGACGACGTCGGCGGCGGCGGCTCGGCGTAGCGCACCGGCGCGCAAGGCGGGACGAGCACGGCGGCGCCGTAGTCGCCGTCGAGCGACACCACCGTATGACGAAAGCGGGCGCGCAGGGCCGTCGCCAGCGCCGCGAAGCGCACCTGGGTGCCCCCGATACTGAAGCTGGGGAAGACGTGGACCAGGTGTGGGCGATCATCGCGCCCGTCGAACCACGGCGCGGGTTCGATCCTCGGCGATGGAATGAAGGCGGTCGACCGCAGGCCGTGGGTCACCGGGCGCCATCCGGGAACAGGACCACGCGGATCGTCTGCACCAGGATCGCGAAGTCGAGCAGGATGTCGTTCTTCTTGAGATAGTAGAGATCGTAGGAGAGCTTCTGCCTCGCGTCCTCGATGGACGCGCCGTAGCGATAGTTCACCTGCGCCCAGCCAGTGATGCCCGGCCTCATGCGATGCCTGAGGTCGTAGTTGGGGAGCAACTCGCGAAGCTGTTCGACGAAGAACGGGCGTTCCGGCCGCGGGCCGATGAAGCTCATCTCTCCCACCAGGACGTTGATGACCTGGGGAATTTCGTCGATCCGCACCTTGCGGATGAAACGGCCGACCCGGGTCACCCGGTCGTCGGCGGAGGCCGCCCAGCGGGCCACCCCGTCCTGCTCGGCGTCGGTCCTCATGCTGCGGAACTTCCACACCTTGAAGATCCGGCCGTTCAGGCCGACGCGCTCCTGCCGGTAGAAGATCGGCCCGCGGCTCTCCAACCGGATGGCCAGGGCCGTCAGCAGGCACACCGGCAGGGCGAAGACCAGGAAGACCACGCTGACGATGAGATCGAGCGCGCGCTTGAGCACACGGTGACGATGATTGAACACGAAGCCGCTGGAGAAGGTGAGCCACCCAGGTTCGACCTTGGAGGAATCGATCACGCCGGCCTCGCGCTCCCAGAAGATCAGCGCGTCGACCACTTCCATGCCGTGCAGCTTGCACTCCATGAGTTCGGTGACCGGCAGGCCTCCGTGGTCGTCCACCGCTACGATGATCTCGTCCGTGCGCAGCATTTCCGCGAGCATCGAAAGCGGCGCCCGTTCAGGGGCGGGGACGGCGAGCAGGAGGTTGCCGATCCGGGGAAGGGCGTATTCCGGCGCCCGCCAGTTGCGGATGGTCTGCAAGTGGTGGAAGTGGCCGCGGCCGGGCCCACTGAGGAACCTCGTCACCGCCTCCGCGCCCGGACCGTCACCCAGCACCAGGACCCGTCGTTTCATGAACGACAACCCCAGCCACCATCCCAGCACCATGTGCAGCACCAGCATGATGAGCATGCACAGGGTGATGGCGAGCGACAGGACGCCCACGTGTCCGCCGAACGGAAGTCCCGCGGCGATCTTGGTCAGGGCGATGGTCGCGACGGACGGCACCAGGATGATCATCCACGCCACCAGGAACCGCTTCAGGATGATCCTGAAATCCTGGGCCGCGTCATTGTCGTAGAGCCCCGCCCCCGTCGTGATGAGCAGCAGTCCGGCGGTCAGCAGAAGGGTCTCCGGCGGATCGAATTTCATCAGCGGTCCGGCGAAACACCCCGTGCATCGCGGAGAGATGTTCAGAAACTGCAGGACCAGCAGGAACATTCCGCCATCCAGGCCAGCGAGGATGGAGAATCGGCGAGGAACGTGATGTCCGAAAATGCTCACGGCCAAATCCCACAGCTCTGGAACGCCTTCACGGCGGCGCCTTGTCGGAACCGTCACGGTTGCTCCAGTTAACTTCGGCGAAATGGGCCGCCGCCCTGTCGAATGATCACCTTTCGGGTCTATCGACGGTGAAAGGGCCGCCCGGCCGGGGCGTCGATCAGGCGATGCATCATTCTGAAATGCAGGCGCCCGGGGATTCTCCGCACATCCTGGACAAGTGCGCTGCTCCGAGAGGCCCCCGCATGACCCGTGTCCTGGTGTTCTCGACCCTCTACCCAAACGCGGCTCAGCCGAACCATGGGGTGTTCGTCGAGAATCGGCTCCGGGCGACGATCGCGCAGGGCGGCATCGAGGCCACCGTCATCGCGCCGGTGCCGTACTTCCCGCTGTCCCACAAATTTTTCGGCCGCTACTCGGCGTTCGCCCGGGTTCCGCGGCGCGAGGTGCGGCACGGCGTCGAAGTCTGGCACCCGCGCTACGTGGCCATTCCGAAGTTCGGCTCCGGCTGGGCGCCCGAAGCGCTCTTTCGCCGCGGGCTCGCGCTGGCGCGCCGGCTGCAGGAGGCGGGGCGGCGGTTCGACGTCATCGACGCCCACTACTTCTACCCGGACGGCGTCGCCGCCGCGCATCTGGGACAGGCCCTTCGGCTGCCGGTGATCATCACCGGCCGGGGAACGGACCTCACCCTGATCCCCGAGGAAACGGGGCCCTGTCGGCGGATCCGCTGGGCGGCCGATCAGGCGAGCGCCATGGTCACCGTCTGCGACGACCTGAGGCGCCGGCTGATCGCGCTGGGCGCGCCCGCGGATCGCATCGTGGTCCTGCGCAACGGGGTCGATCTTTGGCTCTTTCGCCCGCAAGACAGAGCCGCCGCACGCGCGACCCTCGGGCTGGACGGGTTCACCCTGCTTTGCGTCGGCGGCCTCATTCCGCGAAAGGGGCTCGACCTGGTCCTCGACGCGCTCGCGAACCGCCCCGACTACACTCTCCTCATCGCGGGGGGCGGCCCCCTGCGCGCGGCGCTGGAAACTCACGCCAGGCGCCTGGGCGTCGCCGGCCGCGTCCGCTTCCTCGGCGAGGTGGCGCACGCCGACCTGCCGGGCGTCTATGCCGCGGCCGACGTCCTGGTGCTGGCCTCTTCGCGGGAGGGCTGGGCGAACGTGCTGCTCGAGGCGATGGCCTGCGGCACGCCGGTGGTCGCGACAAACGTCAACGGCGCCGGGGAGGTTATTCGCTCCGGCGCCGCGGGTGTGCTCATGAGCCGGCGCACGCCGGAATGTCTGGTGGAAGCGCTGGACCTCCTGCGCCAGAACATGCCGACCCGGTTGGAGACGAGGCGCTACGCGGAGGCGTTCGGCTGGACCAGGATCGGCGAGGCCAACAAGGCGTTGCTCGATGGGGCGGCCACGGCCGGGTTCGAAGGCAGACACGCGCAAGGCGTCCTGGACCTGGCTCGCTATCTCCTCGAGGAACCGGAGGGCGGTGACCAGGCGGCGCCATGACGGCGAACCGCCGGACGGTCCGCGCTCAGGCCAGGGTCGATGACGCCGCGGGCCACGTGGCGGTTCCCCCGTCGCCCGGCCATGGGCCCTCGTCGCGCTCGTCATTGGCGGCCCGAACACCGGACACGGCGTTGTGCGCCAGGAAGGCGTCGAACACCCAGGTCAGCCACAGCGCCTTGGAGTGATCCTGGAGGCCCTCGACGTGCTGGATGGCCATCTTCCTCACGCGCCCCGTGTCGATCATGCCGCAGTCGCGCAGGTGCGGACTGTCCGCCAGGCGAAGGAGCGCCTGGCGCAGGGGGCCCTGGAACCAGCGCGCGAGGGGCACGGAGAAACCCTGCTTGGGCCGGTAGAGCAGATCGCGCGGCAGGTAGGGCTCCATCGCCTGCTTGAGGATGGCCTTGCCGCCGCGCGCGCGCGACAGCTTCAGGGTCGGCGGCAGCCAGAAGCACAGGGCGACGAACCGCGGGTCGAGCATCGGCGACCGAACCTCCAGGGAATTGGCCATGCTCGCCCGGTCCACCTTGGTCAGGATGTCGCCGGGCAGATAGGTCATGATGTCGGCGTACTGGGCGCGTTGCAGCGGATCCAGCGGAGCGTCCGCATTGAACGCCGTACGAACGACGTCGCCGGCGTCGTAGCCCCCCAGCGCCCTCCGGAAATCGGTCGTCAGCAACGCCGCCCGCGCCTCCTTGGGGAGCGCGGAGGACATGCGGACGTAGGCGCTGGCGGAGTCCAGCGACAGTTCGCGCAGGGTGGCCTTCGCGCGGAGCGGCCGCGGCAGCCAGGCGCCGCGCGGATAGATGTCCGCCAGCGGGCCGAACAATCGAGCCCGGACGGCCGGTGCGATGTGCGAGCGCACACGCTCCCCCAGGCAATGGAAGGCGTGGCGCCGGTAGCCGGCCAGCACCTCGTCGCCGCCGTCGCCCGACAGGGCCACGGTCACCGATCGCCGGGCCTGGGCGCACACGGCGAAGGTGGGGATCGCCGAGACGTCGCCAAACGGCTCGTCATGGATTTCCGGCAGTCGCCCCATCAGCTCGAAGTCGTCGGCGCTGACCCGGCGGACGTCGTGGCGCGTCGCATAGCGTTCCGCCACGGCCCGGGCGTAGGACGTCTCGTCGAAATCCCAGTCGCCGAACGCGATCGAGAACGTGTCGACCGGGCGCCCGGCCTGCAACGCCATCAGGGCGACGACGGCGCTTGAATCGACGCCGCCCGACAGCAGCGCTCCCAGCGGCACGTCGGAGACGAGGCGGCGCTTGACCGCCGCGGCCAGGGTTTCGACCAGAAGCTCGGGCGTCGCGGTTCCGGACGCCGGCGCGGTCTCCAGCAGGGACCAGTATCGGCGGATCTCCGGAGGACGACCGCGCCGGGCCAACAGGTAGCACCCTGCCGGCAGCTTCCGGATGGAACGGTAGATCGTCTTCGGGTCGGGCACATATCCGTAGGCGAAGAAGTCCTCGACCGCCTGCGCGTCCAAAGCGCGATCGGCTTGAGGAAGGGTCAGCAGGGCCTTGATCTCGGAGGCGAACGCCAGGGCGCCGTCGGGACTGACCTGGTAGTGCAGCGGCTTCTTTCCGAAGTGGTCGCGCCCGAGGACCAGCATCTGCTCATCCCGGTCCCAAAGCGCGAACGCGAACTGCCCCTGTAGTTTCGAAAACAGCGCCTCCCGCCATGCGCGCCACCCATGCAGCAACACTTCCGTGTCGCTACGGGTCTCGAAGCGCGCGCCTTTCCCTTCGAGTTCGCCGCGCAGCTCATGGAAGTTGTAGATCTCGCCGTTGAACACGACCGAGAGGGCTCCATCGCGGGTCTCCATCGGCTGGGCGCCGCCCGTGATGTCGATGATGGCCAGCCGCCGATGGCCGAGCGCCACGCCCGGCTGAAGATAGACGCCCGCGCCGTCGGGACCGCGGTGGGCGATCGCGGCGGTCATGCGCCGGATCAGCGCCGGATCGTATGTCCGTGACCCTTTGATATCGAACAGGCCCGCGATCCCGCACATGCTGCCTCCAGGTCCGCCGCTACCGAGGACTGGAGCTTGGCTCCGCCGCGTCGTGCGGGGCCTGTCAAAAGGCGAGGACGACCCCCGATGGCGAAAATTCTGTTCCTCGCACACCGCGTGCCCTTCCCGCCCGACAAGGGCGACAAGATCCGGGCGTTCCATCTCCTGGAGCATCTCGCCGCCCGGCACGAGGTCTGGCTCGGGGCGGGGGCGGACGACCTGGCCGACCTGCGGTGCCTGCCGCTGGCCAAGGCCAGTTGTCGCGACGCCTGCTTCGCCCCTCTCGACCGCTTTCGCCGCGCCGGCAACATGGCCTGGGCGGCGGTGTCCGGGGCGCCCCTGAGCGTGGCGCGTTTCCGGCATCCGTTGCTTGAACGCTGGATCGAGGACGTGCTGCGGGAGGTCCGCCCGGACGTGGTCTTCGTCTTTTCATCCGCCATGGCCCAGTACGTCGTCGGCCGGATGGGACCCGGCGCGCGCCTGGTGGTGGATTTCGTGGACGCCGACGCCGAGAAGTGGCGCGCCTACGCCGAACGCGCCTCGGCCCCCGCGCGCTGGATCTACGCCGCCGAGGCGCGACGGCTGATCCGCTTCGAGCAGCGCGCGCTCGACGCGGCGGTCGCCGGGATCCTGGTCTCCGAAACCGAACGGCGGCTGCTGGCGAAGCTCCTTCCGGACGGCGCCGACAAGCTGCACGTCATCACCAACGGGGTCGCCGCCGATTGTTTCGGGGTCATTCCGGACCCGAATGTCGAACCGGCGATCGTCTTCTGCGGGCGGATGGACTACGAGCCGAACATCGACGGCGCCGAATGGTTCGTGCGCGAGATCCTGCCGAAAGTCCGTGAGCGCAGGCCCGACGCGATTTTTCGCATCGTCGGCGCGGCGCCCGCCGCGCGCGTGTTGGCCCTGCGCGCGACGCCGGGGGTCGAAGTGACCGGGACGGTGCCGGACGTCCGGCCCTACCTCGCGGGGGCGGCGGTCGTGGTCGCGCCGCTGCGTATCGCCCGCGGAATCCAGAACAAGGTGCTCGAAGGCCTTGCCGCCGGACGTCCCGTCGTGGCCACGCCAGACGCTCTCGACGGCATCGCCGCCCAGCCGGGGCGCGATGTTCTGGTGGGAGCGGACGCCCACGGCTTCGCGATGGCGGTCGCGGACGTGTTGCTGGGCGTCGCGCCCGCGAACCTGGGCTCCTGCGGCCGGCGGTTCGTGCAGCGCCACCATCGGTGGGACACCCAACTCGAGGCGATGGACCGGCTCATCGCCGACGCGGTCGGGCCGCCTTCAGCCCAGGTCGCGGCTTAGGATGGGGGAAATGGCGTTGGCGACCGGCAGGGGCAGCCGCCGCCAGGCCCTTATCAGCGCGGCATAGCGCGGGTTGGTCGGATTGACGTTCGGCAGGACCTTGGACTTCAGCAATCGGTATTGATGGGTGATCGGCCGTGGCTCGAAGCCCCAGTGGCGCTTGAAGTCGTAGGGACCCGTTCCGACCTTGCTGCGCCCGAAATCGAAGGTGGTGCAGCCGCGCTCCACGGCGTGACGCATGAGGGTCCAGTGCATGAGGTCGTTGGCCCCGAGGCCGCGCGCTTCCGGCAGGCAACCGGTATAGTAGGGCATGACCCGGCCACGGAAGTAGTAGCTGAGGATCGAGCTGACGGGACGGCCTCCAGAACTCACGGTCAGGATCTCGCAATCCGATCCGAACACCGAGAACAGCCGCTCGAAAAACCGCGGCGGCAAGGCGGGCGTGCCATGGTCCCTCATGGTCCGGGAATAGAGCTGGTAGAACACCCGAGGAGAGGTCTCGACGCGAGTGGTCAGGTCGCGCTCAAAGGCCTTGCGCAGGACGGCCCGCTGCCTTTTGGGAATCTGCCTGAAGTTCTCGTCCTCCGCCGCGGCGATCGGACCCGCGAAGCCGGCATAGAGATCCGCGCTCGCGCGCCAGCTTTCCGTGGCCACCGGGACATCGCGCAACTCGACATAGTCGACCCCCAGCTTCCGTCCCAGCGTTTCGGCCTGCTCCAGGATGGCGGCGAACGCATCCGCGTCCGCCGCGAGCGGGCCGCCGCCGACGCAGAAGGCGTTCGAGATCAGCGCATGACCGAAAAACCGGCTGCGGATCTCCACCATCGGCAGGATCGCCGCCAGGCTTCCGTCGTCGCGGCGTTCGGTCAGGTAGTGAGCCCGGTGGCCGAAGACCTGGCTGGCCACCTCGCGCCATGCCGACCGGTGGAAGAAGGTGGCGCCGGGGTGATCGAGGACGAACGCGTCCCATTGATGCGCGGCGGACGGCGTCATCAAGGGTTTCCGGCCAGATGGAAGGCGCGATCTATCCGGTCCCAGCGAAAGTCGCGGGCCAGCCGGACCAGGCGGTCGCGCGTCTTGGACAGGTTCGTGTAGTGGCGCAGGCGGGATTTGAGCGGCGCGCCCCTGGCGCGCGGCTGTCCGGGGTCCAGTTCCCAGGGATGGATGTAGAAGACGGCGGGCATGTCATCGACGCGGTTCACGCGGTCGATGGCGGCGCGGGAAAGCCAGTAGGGCAGCAGCCGGAAATAGCCGCCGCCGCCGCAGGGCCAGTTGCGGGCGCCGAACCGGACGGTGGAGATTGGAATCTCGACAAGCGTCGTGGCGCCGTCGGGCCGGTAGGCGGTGCGCGGCGCGTCCGGAACGCCATAGAAGTCCCGGGCGACCGGATAGACGCTCGAACTGTACGCATAGCCTTCCTCCTCCAGCGTCCGCCACGCCCAGGGCGTGTGCGGCCCAACGCTGAAGGTGGCGGCGCGATAGCCCCGCACCGGCACGCCGGCGATGTCTTCCAGCACCCGGCGCGACCTGCGAACGTCGTCGCGGAAGTCCTCGGGCGTCTGGCTGTCCACCCGGATGTGGCTGAAGCCGTGGCTGGCGACCTCGTGGCCGGCGTCGGCGATGCGGCGCACGAGGCCAGGGTGGCGGACGGCGATCCAGCCCAGGGTGAAGAACGTGGCCCTGACGCCCGCCTCGGAGAACACGTCGAGAATGAGCTGGGTGTTGCGCTCCACCCGGGACTCGCACCCTTCCCAATCCGCGCGGGGGTAGATGGAGGCCAGGGCCTGGACCTGGAAGTAGTCCTCCACATCGACGGAGAGGCCGTTGACGACCTGGGTCGGCGCGACCGCTCTCCGACCCAGGTGGCTCAAAAGGCCCTCCTGACGCTGAAGGAGACGACGCTTTCGGCGATCCGTTCGCCGCCCGGGAAGAGCTGCCGGCTTCGAGTCCGGTCGAAGCGGGCGTCGAAATCGGTCCTCGAATTGATCTTGTAGTCCAGGCGGCCAGAGAAGCCGTACGTCTTGCTCGCCCCATAGAGCGGGCTCTCATAGGTGTGGGCGTAGTTCGTTCCGAGGGTGAGCGCGAGGTCCGGTCGAAGGCGCCGGGTGTAGGCCAACTGGCCGATGAAGGTCCGGTCGCGGCCGCCCGCCCGCAGGAAGGTCCTGTTCGCCCAGCTTCCCGAGGCCGTCACGGAATCGGTGGCGCCGGTATAGACCGCGCGCAGCTCGCCGGACCTGTACAGCGATGTCTCGCCGTAGAGGTTGCCTTCGAACGTGAAGCCTGCCGGCGCGTCCGCCGATTGCAGCTGCGTGCTGCGTTCGACGAACTCGCGGAAGGACCTGGCCACGGCGACCTGGCCCGGCTGGATCGTTTTCGAATAGGCGCCGGTCAGCTCCACGGTCCGCGAAACCTGGAGATTGGCTTCGGCCGCCCAGGTGGCGCGGTGGTATCGGCTGCCGCCCTCCACGCTGATCTTCGAACGCGGGTTCGGGCTGAACTCCAGCCCGGCGCTGGCGATCGGCGCGCTGATGCGAGCAAGGCCCAGCGGCGAGACGCGCTCGTAACCGGCGCGCGTGATCAGGCGGACTTTCGGCCCGAGCCCGACGAACACCGACTGGACCGCGTTGGCGGTCTTGTAGCCATGGTCGTCCTTGACGAACTCGCCAGAGGTCAGAAATTCGTATCGCCGCAGTCGCGCGCCGGTGCCAACGGAGCCGACCAACTGGACGATGTTGTCGTCCGCCGGCAGCGGCCGGTTGGAACCGCGCCCCTCCGTTCTGTAGAAGACCTGCGAGAAACGCGCCGCCGCCGCGACGTCGACATGCTCGCCCCCCGTCATCGTCAGGCGCGGGCCCACGGCGTAGGTGGTCAGCCGGACGCGGCCGCCGACCCCGTGGCGCTGGGTGGCGGGAGCGCCGAAGGTGGAGACGTTGCCATTGGTGATCGCGCCGTCGGCCTCGATGGCCAGGGTGTTCCTGATCAGCTGCAGGTTCGCGCTGCCGTTGCCGACCACGGACCATCCATTGAGTTCCGACAGGCGCGAATAGGCGTCGTAGGACGCCTCGCCGACGACCCGGGCCGTCACGCGGCTGGTCGTGAGCTTGGCGTCCAGGCCGAGCAGACCGCGGAGGATGAAGTCCGACCTTCCGTCGGCGGCGGCGACGTTCGCATTGTCCGTGAACACGCCCTGAACGCCCAAGGTGGGGGTGATCGTGAGGGTGCGTTGACTGGCGGGTTCGGCGGCGCGCTCGGCGGCGCGCGCGGCGCCGCCGGTCAGGGCCAGGCAGGTCGCGCAAAAGAGCCCGGCCCAGGCGCCACCCGGATGTTCTGTCCGCCGCGACAGGTCTTCGAGAACCATGTTCTGCCTTTCCCCCCGGACAGGCCGGCTCAATGCCGCCTGGAATAGCGAACGGGCGACTGCGATCGGTCGGTCTTGTTGAACACCAGCGCGACGCGCGTCTCGTCAATCGGACCGGCCTGACGATGCAGGATGCCCAGCCCTTCATCGACCTCGGCCCGCTTCGACTGGCCCATGGCCGCGACGAAGAGGATCTGGCCGGCATGCTTGGCCAGCGAGACGGTCGCGCTGCAAGACAGCACCGAGCCGGAGTCCATGATCACGATCCGCTCCTCGGTTCCGTCGTGCAGCGTCTCGAGCAGGCGTCGCATGCGTTGGCTGGCCATCAGCTCCGGCGCCGTTATGCGGGGCCGCCCCAACGGGACAGCGTAAACGCCCCGGACGCTCGTGGGGTACAGGATGTCGCTGACCTCCAGAGCCTCGTCGTCCAGGTAGTCGAGGAGTCCCAGCTGGTCGCCGAGCTTCATGCGCGTGGAGAGCTCGGAACTGCCCGTGTCCGCGTCGATGAGGACGACGCGACGGTCATGTTCGAACATGAAGCTCAAGGCGAGCCCGAGGGCCATCGTGGTCTTGCCTTCCTGAGGCGAGGCGCTGGTGATCAGGATCGTCCGTGGATCATAGGGCCCGGCGTCCGCTTCCATCCGCGCCATCATATGTCGCTTCAGGACCCGGAACTCCTCGCGCGTGCGGGATTCGTCGAAGCGGGGGGTCCTGACCACGCCGACCCGCTTCAGCTCTCCGGCGCGTGTCCACAGTTTCTGGACCAGCGGCGTCGCGCGGTTGTTGGCCGTCACGGCCCTTGAGTCCGTCGCGGCGAGGCTCGGCAGGAGCTGAGGCATGTTACTCACGGCTGGCTGTCCCAGGTTGTACGATAGGATTTCAGGATGACGGGCGGGTTCGGCGTCCCACCGCCGATTCTTCCACGCACGCGCGCCAGCCGGGGCGGCCGGGGCGGCCGGGTGTTCCATGCGGGCTCCCAGGACAGTGTGCCGATTACCGGAAGCTGTACAGCCTGCTCCAGCTCGCGCGTCGATACGAATATGCTCTGCGTCGCGGCGCGCAGCCACCCAACCCCCAGGCCGCCGCCGACCGCGAGCAGCCCGGCCAGGGCCAGATAGAGGGCGCGGTTCGGCCCGATCGGGACCGTCGGGACCGTGGGCTCCCGGGTGACCTGATACTTGCCGGCGCCGTCGGCGCCGTAGACGGCCTGCGACATGTGGGTCGCGACGCGCTTGCCGAGCAGCTGCTGGTAGGTGCTGCGAAGCACCTCGTCGTTTCTCTGCAAATTGTTCCATTCCGAAGCGACCGCCGGCGGAAGCGGGGCGGGCATGGCCCGCCGCGGCGGATATCCCCCGAGCAGGACCGGCGGTCGATACGTGGCCGCGGCGGTCAGGGCCGCCTTCTCCTCCAGGTCGCGCGCAATGAGCGCCTGGGCGAGCTGCCGGCGGGTCGCGATCACGTCTGGATACTGTTCGGTGTAGGCGGAGCGCAGGACGGCGAGTTGCGACTCCAGCTCCGACACGCGTCTGGCGGCGGCGAATGACCTTGGCGCGGGAGCCGCCTGGGCGACGGTCGCGGGCGCCGACCTTGGGGCCGCAAGGCCATTGTCGACCGCCGTGGCCGACAGGGCCGCGACCGCGGGGTGGGTTCGCCGAAATTCGGCGATCTTGACCTGCGAGGCGGCGACCATCGCGTCGTAGGCGGCGACCTGCCCATCGAGGAACTGTCCGGCCCGCCCGAGGTCGGCTTGAGCGCGATCCACGTTCCGGGTGATGAACTGGTTCAACAGCAACCGCACCAGGTCGCGCGCGCGCGCCGGGTCCGTATCCGTGACATGAAGCTCGACGAAATCCTCTCCCGGGTCTCGTGCGAAGTGGATTTTGCGCCTTAGCCGGTTCATTTCCACCTCGAAGGCGGCTTTGCCCTTCGACGCCGCCGTCGGATCCATCCGCAGCACGACCTTCGCGAGGTTGTCGTCGTTGAGCAGCGTCTTCTGGACGACGTAGGGGCTGCCGTAGCCCCCCCCCACGAGGGACATGCCCTCGGCGGTGGCGGCGAGCGGCGTCTGGCCGTTCACGTAGATCTGCCCCCAGGCGTCGTACACGCTTGGAAGACTAAGGACGTAGGTCGCCGCGCCGCCCCACAGGACCAAGGTGGTCGCGGCCACCAGCCAGCGGTAGCACCAGATCCGGCGGCTTTCTTCCTTGATGAGCGCGAACAGGGGATCGAGCATGGAAGCCATCACTCTCTCGAAGCCGGCCTGGACACCGGCGCGGTCGGTGTTGAAGGCCGACGGACCACCTCAGAACATCCGTTCGGGGATGCGGATGATGTCGCCCGGCATCAGGTTCACGTTGGCCTTCAGGTCACCCGACCGGACAAGATCCTTGAGCCGCAGCGGGTAGGACTGGTACGCGCCGTTCTCGCGCCTCAACAGCTTGGCCCCGTTGCCATTGGCGAAGACGGTGAGGCCGCCGACGTCGATCAGCACGTCCAGCGCGGTCAGCCCGGCCCGGTACGGGACCGTCTTGGGCGTCACGGCCGCCCCGATGACGCGGACCGCGGCCGAATTACCCGGCGCCGCGAAGTTCTTCACCACGACGGTGACCACCGGTTCCTGGATGTAGTTGGAGAGCGCCTGCTGGAGGTTCGCGGCCAGTTCCGTCGGCCGGCGGCCCTGCGCCTGGATGTCCGGCACCAGGGGAGTGGTGATCCGACCGTCGGGCCGGACCGGCGCCTCCACCGAAAGGTCGGGGTTCTTCCAGACGAAGATCTGGAGGAGGTCGCCCGGCCCGATGAGGTAATCGGCCGCCGTCGACACGGCCGCTGGCCGGCCCACGTCCGCGACCGGCTGGGCGCCGGCGGCTAGCGGGATCATCACCGCGCAGAGCCAGCTCACAACGCCGAGCTTCTTCCAATGGCGTGCGACGCTGATCTTGCGGGTCCGTCGTCCGGACGGCCCGCCGGCGTCCGCGGAGATGCCCGACAGTCGACCTTCCAATGCCTGCCCCTTTCACCACTGCGACCCGGGCCAGCATTCGTGTGGCGCCGCCCCAGATCTCCGCTCGCCGCTGAATGGTCGAGCGCTTGCACCTCATGAGTAAGGACACTGGGACGATCAGGACCATGTCGAATGATGGATCGGCGGCCGGCAACAAGGCGCTATTCCGCCCCCCGGACGAGATGCCGCATCACACCACGAGGACACCACGAGGACACCATGATCCCCTATGCTCGGCTCACGCCTGGGCCCGGGTTCCAGGCGCGACGCGCGCTGCTCTATTACGGACAGCGAATGGCGACGGCGCCCATGGTCCGCCGCGCCTTGTCGTTTTTCATCGCCGCGACCGTGCGCGCGCGACAGGGCGGGCCGGTGATCTGGCCACGCGACAGGACGTCTGAAACGGCGCTGGCCGACCTCAGGAAGGAGGGGCTGGCCATGCTGCCGCCACTCGTTCCGCGGGTCGAGATCAAGCGGATCGCCGACTATTTCCACGGGAACATGGTCGCGACGCCAGACGGCGGGCGCCACCCGGTCGAACAGACGCCGGCCGGCGCCGCCGTGGCGGATTACAGCCTGGAGACCGTCCTTGCGTGTCCCGGTCTGCTGACGCTGGTGAACGCGCCGCGGGTTCTGCGGATCGCGGCGGACTACCTGGGCTGCAAGCCGACGATTTCCAGCCTCGGCGTGCGCTGGACCTTCCCGTTCAGCAGCGAGGTCACCCGGTTTCAGAGCTTTCACCGCGACGTCGACGACTGGCGCTTCCTGAAGCTTTTCATCTACCTATCGGACGTCGACGCCGGTTCGGGCCCGCACACCTTCGTCCGAAGATCCCACGACACCGCCTTCGGATTGACCATGAGGGCCTACACACGGCTCGAAATTGAAGCGCGCTTTGGGGCCCACAACATAGCGACCGTGACGGGTCCGATGGGCACCACCTTCATGGCCGACACCCTGGGGGTGCACTGTGGCGACCGTCCGACCATCAGCCCGCGCCTCATGCTCCAGGTGCAGTATTCGCTGCTGCCCGTATTCGCGTTCCGCTACGCCCCCGTCGAGATCGAGGCGCCGATGGTGGACGCCTACTGCAACCGCCTTCTGCTGCGCCGGCGACCCGATACGCGCCCGCGAAGGGCCCGACCGTTTTAACCCGGCCGCCGCGGTCGCCGAGTTCGCCGGGGTCCAGTCCCCATTTCCTCCTAAATGGTCTTCGAACCAACATAAGAGATGGATCGCTTCCAGGCGTGCGGGCCAATTCAGTCATCGGATGGAGACCGCCATGACGCTCGACGCGGAAGAGCCCAAAGCCAAGCGCGGCTTCGCCGCCATCAGCCCGGAACGCCGCCGGGAAATCGCCGCTCGTGGCGGCGCCAGCGTGCCGCCCGGGAAACGCAGCTTCTCCCAGAACCGGGAACTGGCCGCCCGCGCGGGCCGCATCGGCGGATCGTCCTCGTCGAGCCGCAAGGAACCCGACTGAGGCGCCAATCCCGTCCGCGGCCTGCCTTGCGCCTCGCCGCGAGGACGCGCGCCGGTTCGTCGGGCGACGACGTCGGGCCATCGACGGGAACCGCCGAGGCGACCCCGCCATCCCACTCGAAACCCATGAAATGATACGACGGCCCCCACCAAAGTAGGCGAGCGTTTCGGGTCGAGCCGCCTTCACACAGTGATGTCACGTGGACACGACCCCGGCCCGGCGCGCACAGGAGGCGAACGGTGGCGGATAACCCGATCGTTCTTGAAAACCAGAAGCCGGGGACGCCCAGAAGTGTCTGGGACGCGCCCAGCAGCAACCAGATCGAAGGCTTCGCCACCCAGTTCAGCGTCGACAACGGCAGCACGGTCTCGTTCAAGATCAACCTCAATGTCGGCCAGAGCGCGACGGCGCCCTACCGCATCGAGATTTATCGGCTCGGCTACTACGGTGGCGACGGCGCGACCCTGGTCACCACCCTGAACGGCCTCACCGGCATTCGGCAACCGGACCCGATCACCGACTCCCGCGGCCTCGTCGACGCCGGCAACTGGTCGGTCAGCGCCAGCTGGGCGACGCCGGCCGACGCCGTCTCGGGCGTCTATCTGGCCAAGCTGGTGCGCACCGACAACGGCGCCACCAACCAGATCCCCTTCATCGTGCGCGACGACGGCGGCACGAGCGACGTTCTGCTGCAGACCTCCGACACCACCTGGCAAGCCTATAACGGCTGGGGCGGGCGC
>NZ_AKKF01000140.1 GCF_000281955.1 Caulobacter sp. AP07
AGTGGACGAGGTCGAAGCGATCCGGTCCTCGGAGCTCCAGGGCGTAGCGTTCAAGCGCCATCCCGCCCTCCCTGCTGGTCCAGAGCCGCGCGGCCGGCGGGGATGAGGTGCCGCCATATCTTGCCCGTTTGAATTTGAAGGCAGGTGATGCGCGATACCCCATACATGCGCGCAAAGGCGCGGCGCCCAAGGCGTTTAGAAAGGATATCGCGTGCCTGCTCCTCGGTGAGCTTCGAGCTTCCGTGGGCAGAGCCTAGAGCATGCGCCAGGGCATTTCCCAAGCCGACCTGCAGCGCCTCGAAAGCTCTCTGACCACGGACATCTATAACAACGCCGAGCGCCTGGCCGGACCGCAGGCCAAGACCAACCTGCAGCGCGCGGACCGCTTCTATCGCCTCGGCTCGCAGCGCATTAACGGCGCTCTCCAGAGCTTCGTGGGCAAGGGCGCACCCAAGGCCGGCGAGTCTACCTATGATGTCGTCGTTCGGGCTGCGAGCGACAAGGGCGGGGCAGATCTTGCCCGCTTGTCGGCTTTGAAGAAGTCGCTCCAGCCTCACGAGTGGAGCGACGTCGCCGCATCGGCCGTCCAGCGTCTTGGCGGGGCCGATGGCGAAGCGTTCTCGATCCACAAGTTCGTGACTGGCCTGGAAGGGCTTTCACCTGGGGGCAAGGACGTGCTGTTCGGCAAGGGTCCGCTTCGTGCCGAACTGGAAAACCTGCAGCGCGTCGCGACCCGGATCAAGGCCGTGGAGAAGGGCGCGAACATGTCAAATTCCGGCGTGAACGTGCAAAACGCCGTGTCGCTCAGCCAAGCCTTCAATCCAGTAGCCTGGAAGGTTCTGGGTTCGATGGCCCTGTCCGGTGAGGCGATGACCAACCCCGCTGTCGTGCGCTGGATCGCCAATATCAGCTCAGCGCGAACGCCGGCCGCGCTGTCGTCGGCGATCGGCCGGCTGAATGCCGCCGCCAAGAACAACCGCCATCTGGTGGCCCTCGCCGAAGCCGTGTCGATCGCGTCGGAGAAGTCGCGCGAATACGTCGAGGATCAAAAGGCCAAGCGGATCGCTGCGCCTACAGCTCGTGCCG
Source organism: Caulobacter sp. AP07 (assembly GCF_000281955.1). Lineage (GTDB taxonomy): Bacteria > Pseudomonadota > Alphaproteobacteria > Caulobacterales > Caulobacteraceae > Caulobacter. The sequence continues at coordinate 1,087 of NZ_AKKF01000140.1, forward strand.
GCGGCCAATGATCCGCTCGCGCAGATCGTCGGCGGCCTCTTGCGAAACCCGCTGGTGAAGGGACTTCCAGAACCAGTCCGAAAGGCGATGGATGGGCCACTGGAAGGCGGCAATGATCACGGCGACCACCCTCATGGCCGGCTCGTCGGCCTGAAGCGCAAACATCGCCGTGACCCAGATCGCCAAAAGGCAGGGCGCGAAGGCGATGAGCCGGGGCAGGGGATGATACGGCTGGCGCCAGCGCTCGCGGCGCTTGGGGCTGATCTCTTCATATTCCGCGTCGATGACGGGCAGCGCTTCTGAGTTTGATCGCATGACGCGAGCATACACCAAGCCAGACTAGGCGAACAGGGTTCAGCGCGGACTGACCTGGAGCCCACTTTTCAGAACATCAGCAAGGCCCCCGGTTCTCCGGCGGGCCTTTTTTCGTGGAGCCCGCCCTTGGCTGGTCAACTCATGACCCAACCGCTGGTTCAGCAGTTGGACAGCAACGCCAATCCGGTCTCTGGGGCCGCGTTCTACTTCTATCTCAGCGGCACGACGACGCCGACGCCGGTCTACGCCGACGCGGCCCTGACCACGCCGCTGACCCAGCCGGTGGTCGCCGACGCCTCGGGCCGGATGCCGAACGTCTACTACAACTCCGACCTGTCCTACCGCCTGGTCATCAAGTCGGAGCCCGGCGGCACGACGATCCGAGACATCGACCCGTTCAATCCGGCGATCAACCTGGTGTCGCTCGGCGCTCAGCGGGTCCTCTACGCCGACATCATGATGGAGCCGTATGCGTCGTTGATCGTCGGCAACGACATCACGGCGGCTGTCCAGGCCGCAGTCGATCAGGCAAAAATCGTCCGCCTACCTGACGGCGCTAACTGGATCTGCGGTTTCGTAAATATCACCCTCAACGAGACCTCGGTCACTGGGCCAGGCAGCCAAAAATGCAATCTCACGCGCCCCAGTGGATCGAACAACTGGATGTTCTATGCAAGCGGCGTCGACGACCTCAGCTTCTCGGGCTTCTCGACCGATGGCAACCCGGCCGGGAACGCCCTGTCTGGTGCCCATGCTGGGATCAGGCTGGAGAACTGCGACCGGCCGACCATCACCAACGTGGGCGGCAGTGGTTGGTACGGCACCTATCTTGGCGATCCTGTCGGCGCAGCCTTCTCGGTTTCCAGCGGCGTTGGCGGACGCTTCGACAGCAACCTGACCTTTGAGTGTGGCGATGGACTTGTGGTCGCCGACCAAGCGGGGGCTAGCGACAGCAACAGTATATACACCAATACCCGCCGGTTCGGTCTTCTGGTCGACAACTGCGACGGCTTCCGCGACTACAACATCACCGCCAACGGCAACGCCGCGACCCTGTCCAGCGGTGGCGGCATCGCCATCCTCAATAGCGACGACTGTGAGAGCCATAGCCCGTCTTGTGGCAGCAATGTCCTAGGCCCCGGCAAGCAGATCAGTGGTTGCAACCGCTATCGCCAGTTTGGCGGCCGGTACGATGGTAATGGCACGGCCTCTAACGGTGATGGCTTGGCCATCTATAACTCTCCTGATTGCCGCATTTATGGCGGCTCGGGCGCCTCGAATAAGACGCGCGGTCTCTCAATCGACAGCGGAAGTGATGGCAGTAAAGCGTTCGGATTCGACGCAACCGACAATGATGACGTTGACCTGCACGTCTTCCGCAGCGCCAATGTGGCACTGATCGACTGCACCGGCGAGACCTCGCGCGTGGACGATTCCGGTGTGTTGCAGGCGGCGGCGGTGGCCTCAGGAGGTGCTGGATATACCGTTGGTGACGTCCTGTCGCTGACCAGCGGTAGGGGTGGCGTCGCGCCTCAGGTGACGGTGGCGACCGCGCCTGCTGGCGTCATCGCCACCGTCACCGTTACCCGCGGTGGCGACTGGTGGGATCGCCCGAGCAACCCCGCGTCGTTCTCAGGCGGAACCGGAGCGGGCGCGACCTTCAACCTGACTTGGCTGGGGGCGGGTACCAACCTCTGCGCCGGCTTTACACGCTCCGGCGGCGGTGAAGGCGAGACCATGAAGGTGGCGGGCGGGTTCACCTCGCCATCGATGCGTCTGGACCGCTGGAAAGGCACGCTTAGCGACACGGCGAGCGCGCTGAAATCGGCCGACGGTTGCGATAGCGTGACGGTTCCGCTGACCCTGTTGACGCTCGCCGCGAGTTGGGTCGCCTTCGATCCGGCCTGGCAGGCGCCCGCCTATTTCAAGGACGCCGAGGGCTGGGTTCACTTGGTCGGCACGATGAAAAACGGCACCACGACGTCAGGAACCGTCATCGGAACCCTTCCGACGGGTTTCCATCCGGCAAACACCGTCGGCCCCTGGCAAACATTCGGTGTGGGAGCGAGTGTGTCGTTGTATGTCGACAGCGCCGGCCAGATCATCGCGCAATCGGCCCTGAACGCTACCCGAACCGCCTTGGACGGGATCAAGTTCAAGGCAGCTTAGCTTCCCCCCAGATTCTTGGTATGGTAGAGTGAGGTATGATCACCTTTTGGGGCGATAGCTTCTGGGACGGACCGCCGGGCAACGGCTACATTCCGCCGATCCTAAGCGGTCTCATTGACGCCGACCTGCGAAACACCGGAAAAGCCGGAGCATCTACGGACGCCACCCTGGAGATGATGCGATCCCGGCCGGACCTATTGCCAGGCATCGCCTTCTTCAGCATGGGTCGCTGTTGCTACAGCGTCGGACCCGATAAGATCGCGGATGACTACGCAGCGGCGTTTGACCTCCTTGGCCACGACCGGTTGTTCGTCATCCCGATGACGAAAACGCGGCGGCGCGGCACTTCCAGCTTCGATCTCTGCGAAGCCATCGACGACCGTCTCCGCGACCTGGCTGGCGACCGCTTCCTCGACACCCAGGGCCACCTGATCGTTAATGGTCTGCGCCTGGCCGGCATCGCACCGACCCGCCGCGACGAGCGTGATATCGAGGGCGGCATTATCCCGGCCTCGTTGCGCTGCGACGCGATCCACAACAACTTGATCGCTAACGGCCTAGTCGCCCACCTCATCGCTGACCGGCTTGTAGATTTAGGCTGGGTCGCTCGTCGCTCAGAGGCGGCCTAGGTTCCGAGTCTGGCCGCCCAGCCTTCTACCACCACAAACCTTCATTCAGCCCGCCCTCACCGGCGGGCTTTTTCTTGCCTGGAGCTGCCATGGTCGCCGAAACCGCACAACCCATCATGTCGGAGCTTCGGCGCGGCGAACGTCGCATCGAGTGGGGCGCAGCCGCCCTGCTGTTCGCCCTGCTTGTTCAAACCGCAGGAATCGTCTGGTGGGGGGCTCGGATCGATACGCGGGTGTCGCAGGTCGAGCAGAAACTTGGGGCCAGCGCTTCAGCCGGAGAGACCATCGCCCGGCTCGATGAGCGGACAACGTCGATGCTGACCACGCTGGACCGGATCGACCGACGCCTGACAGCGACGGAAGAGCGCCAAGCGGCCCGCGAAGGGTACGGTCGATGACCCGTGACTACCGCACCCTCGACGCGATCGTGGTCTGCGCCTGCCTTCTGATGCTGGGCGGCGCCGGCTTGGCCCTCGTCTACGTCACCATTCCGCAGGCCAACCTGCCGATCTTCGCGGCCCTGGTGTCTGGAACGGTCGGCGGAGCGCTCGGCCTCTACACCGGCGCTCGGTGGGGCAACAAGAAGCCGAGTTCCGAGGACCCCGCCGCCTCGCCGCCTAGCGTCGCGGCATCTCCGGTCCCGGCCGTTGAGGAGGCTAAGCCATGACTCCGTCGCCAAAGATCATCACCTTCATCCAGGGCTACGAGAAGTGCCGCCTCAAGGCGTACATGCCGACTCCGAATGATCGTCCGACGCTGGGCTGGGGATCGACCGGACCTGACATCCGCATGGGCATGAAGTGGACCCAGGTGCAAGCCGATGAGCGGTTCGCGCGCGACCTGGCGCGGTTCGGCGGTCAGGTGTCCGCACTTCTCGGCTCTGCGCCGACGACCCAGGATCAGTATGACGCCTTGGTCAGCTTCGCCTACAATGTCGGGTATGGCGACGGAGGGCTGAAAACCTCCACCCTCCTGCGGATGCACAAGGCCGGCGACTATGCCGACGCGGCCCTGCAGTTCGCCCGCTGGGACAAGCAGGCCGGAAAGTCGCTCGCGGGCCTGACCAAGCGCCGCGCCGCCGAGGCCGCCATCTACCGCGGCGGTGCGTGATGCCCTCGTTCCTGATCCCGATCATCATGTGGCGTGTGATGCTGGACATCGTGTTCGGAGCCCGGCCGTGATTGCTCTACTCGCTGCCGCATGGGCCTTCCTCAAATCCCCCATCGGCCGCTGGGTCTGCGTCGCTCTCGTCGTCGCTGGAATGCTCTTCGCTGTCCGCGCGGAGGGCTACAGGGCCGGGAAGGCTGACACGTTGGCCGCTGAGGCCCAGCGGGTCGCCGAGGCCGTCCAGCGCGTCGCCAAGGTCGAGAAGGCCGGTCAAGCCATCACCGCGGAAGTCGGCGAGACGCTGACGGCCACGAAGGTCGAGATCCAATACCGGACCAAACTGCAGATCGAAAAGGTGATCGAATATGTCCCTGTTGAAAGCGATCGTGCTTGCATCGTCGGTTCTGGCGCTCTGCGCCTGCACGACCACGCCTTCTCTGGTCTGCCCGGCCTTCCCAGCGGCGCCGGTGGACCTGTCCAAGCCGATTCCGGAGTACCGCTCTCCGCGCTTGTCGCCGACGACGTCGAGTTCGCAGGGACCGCCTATTCCTGGAAAGCTGAAGCTGTAGCCTGGCGCGACTGGTACCGCCGTCAGGCCGATCTCCACAGCAAGACCATCAAGGCGCCAGACCCGACGCCCTGACCGCTCGCCGACCATGTTGTTGACGCCGACGACATGGTCCAGGCTTGAGCGACCAACAGCTCCGCCGCTCCTTCGGGATGCGGCGGGGCTGTTTCTGCGTTTCAGGGGTGCTCGTCGGCCAGGCCTGACCAATAGGCCCGTGACGCAGCCAGAAACCGGGAGCGGGCAGAAGCCTTGTTCGCTGTCGTCTGGCGAACTGCGACGGCCTTGATCTTCGCGGCCTGCCGCTTTTGCCAGGCATACCAGTGAGCGCGGCCCTTGTGCTTGGCGCACTTCTTGGCGAACGAAGCTGCAGCTAGGCGTTCTCGTCCGTCGTGGTCATTCCGCTTGAGCGGCAATGGCTCCAGGTTTTTCCAGTTGATCATCTTCCTCGGCTCTTCGCTGAATGTAGGCTTGCATCCCTGCGCACGACGCGTAGCGCCATGTTCTCGGGGCCTTCTCGGGCGATATGCCGTTGAACCTGCACAGCCAGCGAAACCCGGCGGCAGAATGCGGGTGATTGACGGCGTCGGCGGAAAAGCCGGTCTGCCGAAATTCCGCTGCGGTCGGGTGATCTTCCATCCCCAAATTCTAACACGAAAGCCTAGATGTTCCAGAGAGATAGGCTATGCTCGTTTGGCTGCGTCGTTCCGGGTTAGCTCAGCAGGTAGAGCGCGGTCGCCGCAAGGTGGTTGAGGTCCCGGGTTCGAATCCCGCCTCGGCTCGGCGCAGCACCTAAGACCTCTCCGGAGGCCGCCCGGGTTGATCGCTGGGCGTTAGTTCTCCCCGTGCCCAAGTCCTCTGCCTAGTCGCAGAAGACGAGGCGCAAGCCTACGGTGCGGGGACGGAGGGGCGGCAAGCGCTGGAGCAAACGCAGGTAACCGGAAATCCGGTGACAGCGTCCAGGGGCCGCTCCTTACTGACACGAGGTAGCTCAAGTGGAAGAGCGCCGGGCGGCTGGTCTCAGGCGAGCGCCCGAATGGATGCGGTTTCGACTACCGTCCTCGGAGCCAATCTCGCCACTTTGTGAAAGCCAAAACCCCGCCTGACGATCCATAAAGTCGGTCGTGGATCATGGGCGGTTCACACGGTGGAGCTGGTCATCGCCGACGCCAGGGAATGCAGGCGTCCGTCAGCCTTCGTGAGCACTGCCAGCAGCGCCCGCTTCTCGGCAAGGTAGGTCACGGCAAACTTCGGATCGTGCATGACGATCGACGAGGTGTTGCTGATCAGATCGGCGCACTTGATGGTCTGGATCCAACCATCGGCGGCGGCAAGGCGGGCGCAACTGGCGGCCTTACGTTCGGCTCGGTTGCCGGTCTCCATGTCCGACAAAGCGACGACACCTTGAGCCACCTCAGCTCCAAACAAGCTCTTGATCTCCGCAGGATCAACACCGCAGTCCTCAACGCAGTCGTGCAGCCAGGCCACCGCCGTCATAAGGCTCATCGACCCGAACGGCGCCACGGTCGCCACGATGCCCGCGACCTCGGCAAGATGGTCGGCGTAGGGATTGCCGGTGTACTTGCGGACCTGGGTAGCGTGAGCCCGGCGGGCGAAGAGCATAGCTCCGTGGGCGTCGTAGCTGGCGCTCATGGCTCTTCCTTTACAGCAGCAGGAGGGGCGAAAAAGGGAAGGTCGCCATCGAGGTCCGCGGCGAAGACCTCACGCGGCTTGCGGCCGGCTTCATCGACGTCGCAGTGACCGACCGGGCATCCGCAGGTCTTCGCCGCGCACTCCTCCATCCTGGCGTCCCACCCGTCGTAGAAGTCCTGCATCTTGCTTTCCATGTACTCCATGGTCAGCGGGCCTTCTTGGTGCGGGCTCGGTCGGTGAGTGAGTAACGGCCTCCGCTGGATCGCTCAAGGCGCCGGCAATGCTCGGCGGCCTCGACGCGGCTGGTGAAGTACCATCCGCCATCGAACACCATTGGAGCGGCGGCGTCATCCTCTTGAACGAGGTAACGCCAGCGCTTGCCGGGACGACCGTTGCGAGGCTCGAAGTAGGTCAGAGCGGCCATTTCAGGCCTCCTTATGGGCGACGGCAGCGCGGGCCTCGTCCCATGCGGCGCTGAGGATGTCGTAGAGGCTCGTTTCCTCATCCATCTCGACGACGATCTTCGCGCCGTCAGCTCCCGAAGGCAGGCTGACAATGCTGGTTGTGGTCCGCATGGCCGCGATCAACCGCGTTGCGCCGCTCGTCGGGGTAGACACGGCGGCGGTCCGACCGCGAGCGAAGGCGATCTTCACCAGCATCTCGACATCGTCGGAGTAGCGCATGTCACTCAGCGCCCGGATCGTTTCGGGTCGCAGGCCGATGTTGCGGATGAAGGCGTTCGTCTCTTTGGACAGCATCACGAGGCCTCCGTGCTCTCGATGAAGGCGTCGATCTCGTCGCAGGCGTCCTTGATCGTGGAGCCGGAAACCTTCTCGCCGTTGTCGACCCACCCGTCCTCCGGCCCTTCGTAGCTGGCGTCGTAGTTGGCGCTGAACGCGTGCCACTGGCCATCGGGCTCAAGGCTGATCGTCCAGCCGCGATAGGTCCACGAGCCGGTGACGGTCTGTTCGGCATGGCCGGAGATCTCCGACCACGATTGCGCCTCGCTGTTGCTGGTGATCTCGCTCATCACGCCACCGCCGGATCGATGACGAAGGTCTCGCCCGGTCGCGTGTCCAGCACGAGGAACTTGGCGCTCGGATCGTAGTAGATCTTGGACCGGATCATCGTCGCCAGTTCATCGCGCGACGGCGGGGCCACGCTGCCAGGAACGCCGAACCAATCGACGTTCAAGAACTCGATCGGGTTGCCGCCGTCGAAGCAGAAGCCGTTCGTCAGCTTGGGCGGCAGGCGGTACACTCGGATGAAGATTTCTTCGTCCATCACAAGGTCTCCTGTTGGAAGGGGGTGGCGGCCCGATACAGCGCCTCTCGGGCTTGCTGCTCGGCGATCTCGAACGGCTGGTGCTCCGAAGCCTTGGCACCCCTCCGCCGATAGTCAGCATCGAGCGCCTGCGACGCCTTGACGTAGGTCAGGGCCGCTTCGCTCAGAGGAGTTTGGTCCTTCCGCAACACAGCCGGCGACAGGTCGCGCAGTTTGACCCACTGGCCCTCGATCATGGTGGGCTCGCGCTCCTCCTCGTCGGGGTTGCCGTAGACGACGCAGTTGCGCACCGCGAAGATGCCGGGACCGGTCCCGTTCGGAACCTCCAGACCGCTATCCTCGCCGAACAGACCGTCGATGAAGTCTCCGAGGTTGCGATAGCTGAGGACGATGCAATCGCCGCCGGTCGTGATCGCCACGACCATCCAGGACTCATCCATGGTCGGTGCGAGCGCGCTTGCGTCCGCGCTGGGCTGGCTCTGGAAGGCCAAAAGATCAGACATTACGCACGTTTACCTTCCAATGGAGAGGGGGATTCTGGCGTTCGTCTCATCCCCCGGGCGCGAACCCAGGGGAAAAGCGGAAAGTCAGATGCCGGCGCCATCGCTGACGGTGTAACCGCGCCATTCAGCGAGGAACGGCAGGACCCATGGGCTTTCCAGTTCGCCCTTGGCGTTGCGGGACAGGGCAGTTCCGCGCGGGTCGCCAAAGCTGGTCGCAACGGGGCCGTGATCGACCGAGAGGCGGATCAGCTTGGCGTGTTCTTCGGCGGTAATGGCGATCCGCATGGTGCTCTCCTAGAAATCAGGCGCTTTGGAAAAGGCGAAGGCGGCTGTGAGGGGTGAAGGCGTGGAAGTCCTTCCAATCGTCGGCCGTCATACCCTCACGGTCGTTCTGAGCCTTACGATGCGCAGCGTCTCGCGTGCGCTGACCGGCGTCGCGTGCCTGGGTGCATCGCTTCAGATAGACCGGACGCGCCTTCGATCCGAACTCCGAAATACGGCGTTCGAAGGTCATGAGGCACTCACCGCCCGCCTGCACGTAGAGGCCGCCGGAGCCGTTCAAGGTCAGGTTCACACCGTAGAAGGGGAAGCCGCCGACGTCGTCCAGGCCGTCGATTTCGAGGGCGCTGTCGCCGAAGGTCTCGACGAGGAAATCCCGAATGGTCTTGGTCATGTCAGAAACTCCTGTTCTGGCGAGAGGGGTTAGGCGGGTGGTGCGGGCAGGTAGTCCCATTTCGTAGGGATCTGTTCGCCGCGAGCGATGGGGCCGCATCGGCCGTCCAGCGTCCAGACACCCTTATTGCCGTTGAAGTCGCTGTGCAGGTAAGCGATGGCCAGGCCATTCATTCCGCGCCACCTCAGGCCGTCGCTGTAGACGATGAGGTAGGTGTCGGTCGGTGTGGTGCTATCGACTGGTATCCAGGCCATCTAACCCTCCACGCTCAGACCATCGCGTAGGGCGATCAGATCGGCGTCGGTTTTGCGCCAGCAGAGTTGGTCCCAGCAGTAGGCCAAGACCTCCTCCAGCATGTCAGTGTCGTAGCGCGCGTCGGCAAGGGCGAGCCGGGCGATCTCGCGGCCAACGTCTTTGCTCTTGGTGCTCATGCTGCGATCTCCCACTGAGCCGACTTAACCGCCCAGGGCTGGTCATAGGTCGCCGAGCCCCGCTCGACGTTCTCGAACCGGAACGCGCCCTTGTTGTCCTTGCGATCGACCCGGTAGGCGACGCCGGTCGAGCAGTACGACCCGGCGGGGACCTTGGAGAAGACGACCGTCTGGCCGTGCTTGGGAGTGGAGGTGGTCATGTCGGTTGCCTTTAAAGCTGATATCACATAAATATCTGATATCACTTTGGCGTCAAGCGTTTTGGATATCAGAAATTGATGACCATCGAGGAATCCGGTACACGCCGCTCCGTGGGACGCACGAAGCTCAATTTCGACAAGATGCCGGGCCGGTTTCCTGCGGGGACCAAGGACCGGATCAAGCTGCTGTTGCGCGTCGGCGAGACCCAAACCGCGTTCCTCCAGGAAGCGGTCGAGGCCGAGATCAAGCGCCGCGAGAAAGCCAAGCCCTAGGCTTGCTTGAACGGGATCACGTTCGCGTTCGGCGGGGTAGCGCAATAGGTCGCCCAGGCCTCCATCAATTCCCGCCGCTTGGCCAGGGCGTCCCTGCGCCGATAGGCCCGTTCCACTGAGCTGCCGACCGTGTGCGCCAAGGCCTCCTCGACAACCTCGCGCGGATGGGGCGTGCAGTCTCCAGCCCAATCCCGGAAAGCCGAGCGGAATCCGTGGACTGTGACAGGAACTTCCATGCGCCGAAGCAGCATCGCCATCGCCATGCGCGACAGTGGCTCGATACGCTGATCGCCTGGAAAAATCAGGTCCGCCGCGGCCTTAAGCGGTCGAACCTCATCCAGAATTTCGACCATGCGTGGGGTGAGCGGCACACGATGCGGCTTCTTGGCCTTCATGCGCTCCGCCGGGATGGTCCAGACATCGCCATCGATCTCCGCCCATGTCGCCTCGCGGGTCTCTGTGGTGCGGGTCGCGGCGAGGATCGTGAACTCCAGGGCGCGAGCGGCCATCGCCTGGCGGTCTCGCAGGCGAACCATGAAGGCCGGGACGCCCTCATAGGCCAGAGCCTTGTGGTGACCCCTGACGCGCGCCTGCTTGGCCATGATGATCTGCAGGTGGCCTTTCCAGCGCGCCGGGTTCTCGCCGGTTCTGAGGCCTCGGATGCGGGCGATGTCCAAGATCCGCTCGATCCGAGCCCTGACCCTGGTGGCCGTCTCAGGGATGGTCTGCCAGATCGGTTGCAGGACGCGTAGAACGGCGACCTCATCAACGGCGGCGACTGGCATCTTGGTCAGCACGGCGGCGTGCTGCTTGAGGCTGGCACGCCATTGCGGCCCGGCCTTCGGGTTTTTCCACCCCGGCTCAAGGTCACTGATCACCTGTTCGGCCATTTCGCCAAAGGTCACGGCGCTCGCGGCGTCCAGTTTGCGCTCAGCGATTGGATCTCGGCCGGCGGCGACAAGCAGGCGAGCGGCGTCGGCTGCGCGGCGGGCAACCTTCAGGTCCACGGTCGATGCGGACCCCAGCCCCATCTCTCGTCGCTTGCCGCCATGGAAGAACACGAAGACCCATCGGCGACCCGACGTTTGATCGATGCGCAGATAGAGCCCGGCACCATCGGCGTGCATCCCTGGCTCCGAGAGGGCCTTGACCTCGGTCGCCGTCAGTCGGTTGATCTGTCGAGCCATGGTTTCCACCGGAAGAACGTACAGGAAACCTACGGCCCTGCATCCGCCCTCGCCACCCTAAGCCCCGCCCTAAGACGAGCCCTAAGTTAGCCTGCTACAAGGTGCGATACGCAGCCACAGCGAGACGCCGGAATTATTTGTCTGACGGGGGTTCGGCGCGCAACCTGCTACAGCGTGCAACAGGGTGTTGGCGGGCAGGGTGGGATTCGAACCCACGGTGGACTTTCACCCACGGCGGTTTTCAAGACCGCTGCCTTAAACCACTCGGCCACCTGCCCGGAGCGGGTGGCTATATCAGCGGTCGCGCGCCGGCTCCAGTCCGTTTGGTCGCACCTTTGATTAACCAGACCTCAAGCCTCCTGAACCACTTTCGACGCCAGCGGGTGGTCCGCCGGGAGCTGGTGAGGCATGGGACGCGAAGCGCGAGGCGAGATGCGTCTGCTGCGCGGCATGGCCGTGACGGCGCTCGGCTGCGCGGGCCTGGTCGCCTGCGCCACGCCCGAGCCGCGCCTGCCGATCTACAAGCCCCAACAGTCCTCGACCTCGAAACCCTATTCCGGTCCGCCGGCGCCCGGATCGACCAAGGGTTTGCGCGGCACCGAAAAGCCCTATCAGATCAGGGGGATATGGTACTATCCCAAGGCCGATCCGAACTATGACGAGAAGGGAATCGGCTCGTGGTACGGCGAGCAGTTCCACAATCGCCGCACGGCCAACGGCGAGATTTTCGACATGGACCTGCCGTCGGCGGCCCACAAGACTCTGCCGCTGCCCAGCATCGTCGAGGTCACCAATCTGGACAACGGCCGCAAGCTGAAGGTGCGGGTCAACGACCGGGGACCGTTCGTCGACGGCCGGATCATCGACCTGTCGAAGGCCGCCGCCGACCAGCTGGGCTATCAGCGCAGCGGCGTCGCCCGCGTCCGGGTCCGCTATGTCGGTCCGGCCGGCAAGACGCCCTTCGACGAGCGGCGAATCATCGCCTCGGCTCCGCCGCCGCCCGAACCGCGCTACGCGCCGCCACCCAAGGCCCGCGCCTATGCCACGGGCCTGCCGCCGGCCCAGCCGGCCTACGATGATCCGCCGCCACCGAAGATGGCCGAGCCGGACTACAACCCGCCCGCGCCGGTGGTCGATGCGCCGCCGGCCCCGGTGGCGGCCAGCTATCGCGTCCAGGCCGGCTCCTTCGCCAACCGCGACAACGCCGAGCGCGCCGCGGCCCAGTTGAGCGGCGCCGGCCAGGCCTCGATCGAGTCCGTCGAGCGCGGCCAGGGCGTCCTCTATCGCGTGGTCGTCAACGCCGGACCCGACGAGGGCGAAGCCTTCGGCGTGCGCGATCGCGTCGCCGCCCTGGGCTTTTCCGACGCCACGGTGCTTCGTCCCTAGGCTGGGGCCCAAACGGGTCTGGACAAGACGGGCGTTCCGGCCGAATTGAAGCCGGTGACCAGCGGAACATTCATCAGCTTCGAGGGCGGCGAGGGGGCTGGAAAGTCCACCCAGATCCGCCGCCTGGCCGACCGCCTGAAGGCGGACGGCGCCGACGTGGTGCTGACCCGCGAGCCGGGCGGCAGCGAGGGCGCCGAGGCGATCCGCGACCTGCTGGTCAACGGCGCGGCCGACCGCTGGTCGCCGATCACCGAAACCCTGCTGATGTACGCCTCGCGCCGCGACCACGTGGAGCGGGTGATCCGCCCGGCCCTGGATCGCGGGGCCGTGGTGCTGTGCGACCGCTTCGCCGACAGCACCAGGGCCTATCAGGGCGCGGGCGGCGACGCCCCGGCCGCCCTGATCGCGGCGCTGGAAGACCATGTGCTGGGCGGCACCATCCCGCACCTGACCCTGGTGTTCGACCTGCCCGCCGAGGTCGGCCTGGCGCGCGCCACGGCCCGGGGCGGCGAGGCGCGCTTCGAATCCAAGGGCCTGGCGTTCCATGAACGGCTGCGGGCCGGCTATCTGGAGATCGCCCGCCGAGAGCCCGAGCGCTGCGCGGTGATCGACGCCGACGCCGACCTCGATGCGGTGACGGCGGCGGTCTGGGACGTGGTCGCCGCGCGGCTGGGCCTCTAGCCGTGGACGCCCCTCCGCATCCGCGCGACGTCTTCCGCATCGACGGCGTCGAGAACGCCGAGCTGGCGTTCCTCGACGCCCTGGATCGCGGCCGCCTGCACCATGCCTGGCTGCTGACCGGCCCCGAGGGCGTCGGCAAGGCGACCCTGGCCTACCGCATGGCGCGGCGGCTGCTGGGCGCCAGGCCCGATCCGGCGTTCGGGCCCCTGGGCGCGTCGCCGACCGATTTTGTCAGCCGCCAGGTCGCGGCCCGTTCGCACCCCGACCTGATGGTGCTGGAGCGCGAAACGGACGACGGCAAGGCTCGCAAGTCGATCCCCGTGGACGAGGCCCGCCAACTGCCGGCCTTCTTCGCCAATTCGCCCGCCGTCTCGCCATATCGGGTGGCGATCATCGACGCCGCCGACGACCTGAACGTCAACGCCGCCAACGCCGTACTGAAGACTCTTGAGGAGCCGCCGGCCCGGGGCGTGATCCTGCTGGTCAGCCATTCGCCCGGCCGGCTGCTGCCGACCATCCGCTCGCGCTGCCGCCGCCTGGTGGCGCCCGCCCCGCCGCTGTCGGTCGCCGCGACCATGGTCGAGGAACGGGCCGGGGTGTCGTCGCACGACGCCGACCGCCTGGCCCGCATGGCCAAGGGCGCGCCGGGCAGGGCGCTGCAACTGGCCGCCGCCGGGGCCCTGGCGGCTGACGACGCGGCCGGCGAGATCCTCCGCAAGCTGCCCGACCTCGACGAGGGCGCGCTGCTGGCGATGGCCGACACCTTCAAGGGCGCCGAGGGCGCGGCGCGGTTCGAGCTGCTGTTCGACCGGCTGGGCGACCAGATCCACGCCATGGCCACCGGCATGGCCGGCGACCGCACCCCGGCGGGGCTCGACCGCTGGGTGGCGGCCTGGGAGCGGATCATGCGCGCCCCGGGCGAGGCCGAGGCCATCAATCTGGACCGGGCCGACGTGTTCTGGACCGCGATCATGGACTTGCGCGCCGCCGCCAGAGCGGCGATCTGACCGCATGCTCATCGACAGTCACGTAAACCTGCACGCCCATCAGTATGACGAGGACCGCGACGCGGTGATCGACCGCGCCCGCGCGGCCGGGATCGAACTGATGGTGACCATCTGCGACAAGATCCCGTCCTTCGAGGCGGTCCACGCCATCGCCATGGCGCAGGCCGACATCTGGTGCACGGTGGGGGCCCACCCGCACGAGGCCAAGGACCACGCCGACCTCACCACCGAACGCCTGGTCGAGCTGGCGGCCCGGCCCAAGGTGATCGGCATCGGCGAGACCGGGCTCGACTTCCACTACGACCTCAGCCCGCGCGACGTGCAGGCGCAGGTGTTCCGCGCCCACGTGGCGGCGGCGCGCCAGACCGGCCTGCCGCTGGTGGTCCATACCCGCGAGGCCGACCAGGTGATGGGCGACATCCTCGAGGAGGAGCACGCCAAGGGGCCGTTCAAGATCCTGATGCACTGCTACACCAGCGGTCCGGAGCTGGCCAAGCGGATGGCGGCGCTGGGAGCCTGGTTCTCGGTCTCGGGCATCGCCACCTTCAAGCAGGCGCAGGAGGTGCGGGACATCATCGCCGACATGCCGGCCGACAAGATCATCCTCGAAACCGACTGCCCCTATCTGGCTCCCGTGCCGATGCGTGGCCGGCGCAACGAGCCGGCCTATCTGCCGCACATCCTGGACAAGCTGGCCGAGATCCGCGGCTGGAGCCGGGCCGAGGCCGAGCAGCGCACCGAGGACGCCTTCTTCGCCGTGTTCGATCGGATTCCGCGCCTCGCGAGCGCCCGGGCATGAGCGACCGCCTGGAGTTCACCATCCTGGGCTCCGGCTCCTCGGGCGGCGTGCCGCGCGCCGACGGCAACTGGGGTGACTGCGATCCGGCCGAACCGAAGAACCTGCGCACCCGCTGTTCGCTGCTGGTCCGCCGGCCGGGCGGCGGCGATCCGGTCCAGGACACCACCGTGGTGGTCGACACCGCGCCGGACTTCCGCCTGCAGGCGGTCGGGGCGGGCGTCCGCCGGGTGGACGCCTGCCTGTTCACCCATGACCATGCCGACCAGGCCCATGGCATAGACGACCTGCGGCCGTTCTTCCTCAACAGCCGCCGGCGCGTGCCGACCCATATGGACGTCGCGACGAGGGTCAGCCTGGAGCGCCGGTTCGGCTACATCTTCGAGAGCACGGGCGGCTATCCGGCGATCTGCGAGGCCCGCACCATTCCCGACCACGGGGCGAGCTGGCGGGTCGAGGGCCCCAGCGGCGCGATCCCGGTGACCACCTTCGACGTCGACCACGGCGAGATTCGCGCCGTCGGCTACCGGTTCGGCGGCGTGGCCTACACCCCCGACGCCATCGGCTTTCCCGAGGAGAGCTGGGCCGCCCTGGCCGACCTGGACGTCTGGATCGTCGACGCCCTGCGCTGGACCCCGCACCCGACCCACGCCCATGTGGAGCTGGCCCTGGAATGGATCGCCCGCGCCAAGCCGCGTCGCGCGATCCTGACCAACCTGCATATCGACCTGGATTTCAACGCCTTGGCGGCGGAACTTCCACCAGGCGTCGAGCCGGCTTACGACGGGATGCGGTTCGAAATCGACTAGCGGCCCTGGATCGGAGCCGCACGAAATGGGCGATTAACCGCGTGCGCTAAATCATCTGTTGATCCGCGAGCGCGGACGACCCTAACCTCCGCCGCGCAACCGGAGGTTCGCGTCCACCGCTCGTCCCGAGCCGTGACGGCGAACGCGATAGAACGAGGCCCAGCCATGGCGTTCCCGACGGCCGTCAACGATCAGATCACCGATTCCATCTCGCAGTCCGGCGTCAAGGTGCTGGGCGACGGCCCGGCGATCGCCATGAACATGCTCTATCAGGCCACGGCCCAGGCCCTGGCCAACGCCGCCCACAACGCGACCAACGCCCAGCAACAGAGCTACGTCACCGCCCAGGCCGCCACCACCATGGGCGTCGCCACCCTGTACTCGGTCGACACCGCCAGCGCCGGTGTCACGACCAAAGACATCCTGGGCGGCTAGGGGCTTCGACATGGCTTTCCCGACGACGGTCAATAGCCAGATCACCGACGCGGTGACCCAGGCCGGGACCCAGGTCCTGGGCTCGGGTCCGGCCTTCGCGACGGCCGCGCTCTATCAGGCCACCGCGCAGGCCATGGCCAACGCCGCCCACAACGCGACCCACGCCCAGCAACAGGGCTACATCGTGGCCCAGGCCGCGACGGCCCTGGCGGTGGCCCGATTGCTGGGATCGGCGGAACACGGCGTCGGCGGCGTCAATCCCGCCGATATCCTGGCGAGCGTCTATCCGCCGCCCGCTCCATCCCCATCGCCCGCCGCCACGGCGGCCGCGGCGCTTGCCGAGGGGGAAGCGGCGATCAGCGTTTTGCAGGCTATCGCCGCGGGTGGCGGCGCAGACGCGGCCCAGGCCCGGGAGAATCTGCAGCAACTGGCGGCGGTCGCCGCGGCGCCAGCGGCATAGGTCGCCTGGCGCGGGGCGGGGGAGAAGAGCATGAGCGTTTTCCTTGCCGGACGCCCGGTCCCGCACCCAGGCAGTCTCTCCGAACTTGGACGCCTGTCTCTGGCCTTCGTCGACGGTGGCGCCGAGTGGCTGGGCTGGGCGATCGGCGATCCGGCGTCACGCTATGACTTCGCCGACGAGACGGCGCTGGTGGGGGGTGTTCAGGAGGGCCTGCACGCCACGGGCTTCGCCCTCCTGCCGAACCTTGGCCTGCGGGTCAGCCCGATCAAGCTGATGACGCTTGGCCTGTCCGACCTGAGGCTGCTGGCCAACGCCCAGCAGGATCCGGGCGCGCCCGGGTTGGCGGCGCGGGTTCGCAAGGTGCTCGACGCGCATGGACTGCTCGACAGCGCCGATCTGGACCAGGGGGCCGCCCTGCTGAAGGACCTCGGCGTCGACGGCGCGCCGGTGTTCCAGTGTCTTGATTTCGAGGCCCGCGCGGCGCTCCACGGCTTGGTGGGATCGCTCGATCCCAAGACCATACCGGCGCCGTTGGCGAAGGAGGCGGCCGCGTTCGCGGTTCTTCAGGCGCAGAGCCCGCCGGAGTTCGTCGACTATTATCGGACCTATCTGCGGCTGGCTGACAAGCTCGACCTCGTGGGGGCCACGGCGAGTGATCGCGCCGCCGCGGCCGCGGCCGCCGTCAATGCCCTGCTGCCCCTGCTGTTTGGAGCCCACGACTGTCCGCGGGTCGACGGCCTCGTCGGCCCCGGAGAGGTCGGGCGCATCGTCCAGGATTGGGTGAGGCAGGGAAGGACCTTGGGTTTCCCACGCCTCTCGGTGGCGGTGTGGCAAGTCGTCGAGCATTCCGCTTTCCGGCGCGAGATCGGCGACTCCGCGCGGCGGATCATCGAGGACTATCTGCGCGCCGCCCAGGACTTCCTGGCCAGCGTTCCGATCGTGCGTGGCCGCATGGACCAGGACGGCGCCTCCTGCACCTTTCCGCTGGAGCAGGGCCAGTATCGCGCCCAGGTTCGCCTGGACGCTCCGGGATTGATCACGCTCGGTGAGTTCGGACCCTCGAAGGGAGCGCAAGCATGACGACCGACGCCAAGAAGCCGATCGGCCGCGCGACGGCTCCCGACAAGGTGGCCGGAGAGACCGTTCGCCCGCGCGCCATGAGCGCCGCCAGCAGCGCGATGCTGGCGGCCCAGCGGGCCGTCGGCGAGGCGATCTCGAGCCAGGCCCGGGACACCCAGGCCGCCCACCGAGACGCCGCGCAAGCCGTGACCGCGGCCGTCAGAGCGATGGCGAAGTAGGTCGACGCCGCCGGCGCGCACGCCCGTCGCGCGCCGATCTTTACGCTCCCCTTATGCCGACCGGGCCCATCCGCATGGAGCCCTTACGCGCCTCTATGGTCTTTTCCGGCCAAGTTAGCTGGAGG
Organism: Caulobacter sp. AP07; assembly: GCF_000281955.1. GTDB lineage: Bacteria > Pseudomonadota > Alphaproteobacteria > Caulobacterales > Caulobacteraceae > Caulobacter. The sequence goes on from NZ_AKKF01000140.1 coordinate 19,073, forward strand.
CCGAAGATGGCTGATTTCATCTTTTTGGCGTTGGGCGGCGGGCTGTTCCTGGCCTTCGCCGCCTTCGCCGTTGCGTTGAGGCGCCTATGACCATGCTGGTGAGCGCGCTTTGGGGAGCCGGGGCGATCGTCGTCGCGGCCTATATGGTCGTGGCCCTGCTGCGACCCGACAAGTTCTGACGGATCACATTCCATGAATTGGCAAGGTTGGGCGGAAATCGCCCTGACGCTGGGCCTGGCGGTCGCGATCGGCTGGCCGCTCGGCTCGTACATGTCGCGCGTCTGGAATGGGGAGCGCACCTGGCTGGACCCGGTGCTGCGCCCCGTCGAGGCCCTGTTCTACACCGCCTGCGGGGTCGATCCGAAGAAGAGCCAGACCTGGTTCGGCTATGCCGGGGCTCTGCTGGCCTTCAACCTGGTCGGCTTCGTGCTGGTCTATGCGGTGCTGCGCCTGCAGGGCGTGCTGCCGCTGAACCCGCAGGGCTTCGCCGGCCTGTCCGGACACCTGTCGTTCAACACGGCCGTCAGCTTCGTCACCAACACCAACTGGCAGAGCTATGGCGGCGAGACGACGATGTCGACGCTGAGCCAGATGCTGGTCCTGACGGTGCAGAACTTCGTCTCGGCCGCCACCGGCGCCACCATCGCCGCGGCCCTGGCGCGGGCCTTCATCGCCAATCGCGGCGAGGGCGTGGGCAATTTCTGGGCCGACCTGGTCCGCACCACGCTCTATGTGCTGCTGCCGTGCTGCTTCGCGCTGGCGCTGGTCCTGGCGTTCCTGGGCCTGCCGCAGACCCTGACCGCCAGCGTCGACGCCACCACCCTGGAAGGCGCGCATCAGAAGATCTCGCTGTTCGCGGTCGCCAGCCAGGAAGCCGTCAAGCAACTGGGCATCAACGGCGGCGGCATCTTCAACGCCAACTCGGCCCATCCGTTCGAAAACCCGACTCCGCTGACCAACCTGATCACGGCGATTTCGATCAACGTGCTGGGCTGGGCGGCGTTCTTCGCCTTCGGCCGCTCGGTCCTGGCCAAGAAAGACGTTCGCGCCCTGGTCATCGCCGCCACCCTCCTGCTGTCGGCGGGCGCGGGGATCATCTACGTCACCGAGACCCAGCCGGCGCCGGCCCTGGTCGCCGCCCATGTCGACACCTCGGTCAACATGGAGGGCAAGGAGGTGCGCCTCGGCGCGCCGGCCACCGCCGCCTGGGCGGCGATGACCACCGGGGCCTCGAACGGCTCGGTCAACGGCATGCATTCCAGCCTGATGCCCCTGGGCGGCGGCATGGCGATGTTCCTGATGCACCTGGGCGAGATCCTGCCCGGCGGCATCGGTTCGGGGATCGCCATCATGGTGGTCATGGCCGTGCTGTCGGTGTTCGTCGCCGGCCTGATGGTCGGCCGCACGCCGGAATACCTGGGCAAGAAGATCGAGGCCCGCGAGGTGCAGCTCGCCATCCTCGCCGTGCTGGCCATTCCGGTGGCGACCCTGGGCTTCTCGGCCATCGCCGCGGTCCTGCCCACGGCGCTGAAGGGGCTGATGCACTCTGGCCCCCACGGCCTGTCGGAGATCCTCTACGCCTACACCTCGGCGACGGCCAACAACGGCTCGGCCTTCGCCGGCCTGACGGCCAACGCGCCCTGGTGGGACGCCACGCTCGGCGTCGCCATGGCCATGGGCCGGTTCATGCCGATCGTCGCGGTGCTGGCCATGGCCGGCTCCCTGGCGGCCAAGCCCAAGCTGGCCCCCTCGACCGGGACCCTGCCCACCCATGGCGGCCTGTTCATCGGCCTGCTGATCGGGGTGATCCTGATCCTGGGCGGCCTGCAATTCTTCCCCGCATTGGCGCTGGGGCCGATCGTCGAGCACTTCCAGGTGCTGGGCGCCGTCGCCCAAGTCCATTGACACAATCTGCTGATCGCAAAGGCGATTTGAAATGACGACCATCGAAACCCCAATGGGGGGCGAGCATGCCGGGGAGGGCCGGCGCAAGGCCAGCGCCCTGGCGGGCGGGCTGTCCCCGGCCATCCTGACCCGGGCGGCCAAGGACGCCTTCGTCAAGCTGGACCCGCGCAAGCTGACCGGCAATCCGGTGATCTTCGCCACCTGGATCGTGGCCCTGCTGTCGACGGTCTCGGCCGTCGCCGCCATCGCCAGCCACCAGTCGGCCGGCTTCGCCGTGCAGATCGCGGCCTGGCTGTGGGCCACCGTGCTGTTCGCCAACCTGGCCGAGAGCGTCGCCGAAGGCCGGGGCAAGGCGGCGGCCGACAGCCTGCGCGCCACCCGCGTCACCACCAACGCCAAGCTGATCATCGACGAGAAGACCGGCACGGTCATCCCCACGGCGGCCCACAAGCTGGTTCCGGGCGAGGTGATCCTGATCGAGGCCGGCGACGTCGTCCCGACCGACGGCGAGATCATCGAGGGCATGGCCAGCGTCAACGAGGCCGCTATCACGGGCGAGAGCGCGCCCGTCATCCGCGAAAGCGGCGGCGACCGCTCGGCCGTCACCGGCGGCACCACCGTGGTCTCCGACTGGATCAAGGTCCGGGTCACCGCCTCGGCGGGCAACACCTTCCTCGACCGCATGATCGCCATGGTCGAGGGCGCGGACCGTCGCAAGACCCCGAACGAGATCGCCCTGGCCGTGCTGCTGGCCGGCCTGACCCTGATCTTCCTGATCGCCGTGGTCACCCTGCTGGGCCTGGGCAAGTTCTCGGGCGTGGCCCTTGATCCGCTTGTGCTTGGGGCCCTGTTCATCACGCTCATTCCCACCACGATCGGCGGGCTCCTCTCGGCGGTCGGCATCGCCGGCATGGACCGGCTGATGAAGCACAACGTCCTGGCCACCTCGGGCCGGGCGGTGGAGGCCGCCGGCGACGTCGACACCCTGCTGCTCGACAAGACCGGCACCATCACCTTCGGCAACCGCATGGCCACCGAGGTGATCGCCGCGCCGGGCGTGCGTCCCGAGACCGCCCTGCGGGCCGCCGTCAGCGCCTCCCTGGCCGACGACACCCCGGAAGGCCGCTCGATCGTCGAGCTGGGCCGCAACCAGGGGATCGTCATCGAAGCCCCGGCCGGCGCCACCTCGATCGCCTTCAGCGCCACCACCCGTCAATCAGGCCTTGATGCGCCAGACGGGAAGGGGGGCGGCATGTCCTGGCGCAAGGGGGCGGTGGACGCGGTCTATCGCTCGCTGGCCCTGGATCCCAAGCTGATCCCGGCCGAGGTCACCGCCGCCGTCGATCGCATCGCCCGCTCGGGCGGCACGCCCCTGGCGGTCAGCGAGAACGGCGTCCTGGTGGGCGTCATCCACCTGAAGGACGTGGTCAAGCCCAACGTCAAGGAGCGCTTCGCCGACCTGCGCCGCATGGGCCTGCGCACGGTGATGATCACCGGCGACAACCCGGTGACCGCCGCCGCCATCGCCTCCGAGGCCGGGGTCGACGACTTCCTGGCCGAGGCGACGCCGGAGGACAAGCTGCGGCTGATCCGCTCCGAACAGGCCAAGGGCCGGCTGGTCGCCATGTGCGGCGACGGGGCCAACGACGCCCCGGCGCTGGCTCAAGCCGATGTCGGCGTGGCCATGCAGACCGGCGCCCAGGCCGCCCGCGAGGCCGGCAACATGGTCGACCTCGACAGCGACCCCACCAAGGTCATCGAGATCGTCGAGGTCGGCAAACAGATGCTGATCACCCGCGGGGCGCTGACCACCTTCTCGATCGCCAACGACGTGGCCAAGTACTTCGCCATCATCCCGGCGATGTTCGTGGTCGCCCTGCCGGCGCTCGGCGCGCTGAACGTCATGCGGCTGCACAGCCCGCAGAGCGCCATTCTGTCGGCAGTGATCTTCAACGCCCTGGTGATCGTCGCCCTGATCCCGCTGGCCCTGAAAGGCGTGAAATATCGGGCGATTGGGGCGGGAAAGCTCTTGTCGCGCAACCTGCTGGTCTACGGCCTGGGCGGCCTGGTCGCACCGTTCGTCGGCATCAAGCTGATCGACCTGATCGTATCCGCCCTCGGCTTGGCCTAAGCTGCATTCTCCGGAGACTCGAAAGCCATGCTCTCCCATATCCGTCCGGCCCTCGTCTCGATGGGCCTGTTCACCGCCCTGCTGGGCCTGGGCTATCCCCTGGCCGTCACGGGCATCGCCCAGGCGGCCTTTCCCGCCCAGGCCAACGGCAGCCTGCTGCGAGACGCCAAGGGAACCGTCGTCGGCTCGGCCCTGATCGGCCAGCCGTTCGCCGAGGCGAAGTATCTGCATCCGCGCCCCTCGGCGGCGGGGACCGGCTACGACGCCTCGGCCTCCAGCGGCTCCAACATGGGTCCGCTCAACGAGGCCCTGGCCACGCGGGTCAAGACCGACGCCGACGCCCTGCGCGCCGAAAACCCCGGCGCGGTCATTCCCGCCGACGCGGTGACGACCTCGGGCTCGGGCCTGGATCCGGACATCTCGCCGGCCTATGCCCGCTTCCAGGCGCCGCGCATCGCCAAGGCGCGCGGCCTGCCGGTGGCCCGCGTCGAGGCGGTGATCGACCGCAATGTCCAGGGGCCGTTGCTGGGCTTCATCGGCCAGCCGCGCGTCAACGTCCTGGCGGTCAACCGGGCGCTCGACGCTCGCTTCCCAAAGGGCGGATAGCGTTTGGCGGCTGACGATCCAAAACGTCCCGACCCAGAGGCGCTCCTGGCCGCCGCCAACAAGGCGAGCCGGGGGCGCCTCAAGGTGTTTCTCGGCATGGCCCCGGGCGTGGGCAAGACCTACGAGATGCTGCGCGCCGCCCGACGCCGCAAGGCCGACGGCCAGGACGTGCTGATCGGCCTGGTCGAGACCCACGGCCGCCGCGAGACCGAGAGCCTGCTGCGCGGCATGGAGGTGATGCCGCGCCGGCCGATCGACCATCGCGGCCACGTGATGATGGAGTTCGACCTCGACGCGGCCCTGGAGCGCAGGCCGGCCCTGCTGCTGGTCGACGAATACGCTCACTCCAACGCGCCCGGCTCGCGTCATCCCAAGCGGTGGCAGGACGTCGAAGAGTTGCTGGCGGCGGGGATCGACGTCTGGACCACCCTCAACGTCCAGCACCTGGAAAGCCTGGTCGACGTCGTTCAGCGCATCACCGGCGTGCGCCAGCGCGAGACGGTGCCCGACAGCGCCCTGTCGCGGGCCGACGCCATCGAGGTCATCGACATCACCCCCGACGAGCTGCGCGAGCGGCTGACCGAGGGCAAGGTCTATGTGCCCGAGACCGCGCGGCTGGCCTCGGAGAACTTCTTCAAGGTCGAGAACCTCACCGCCCTGCGCGAGCTGGCCCTGCGGCGCGCGGCCCAGACGGTGGACGACCAACTGGTCGCCGCCATGCGCGAGAAGGGCGTCGAGGGGCCCTGGGCGGCGGGTGAACGGATCCTGGTGCTGGTCGGCGGCGACGCCATGGCCGGGGCGCTGGTGCGGGCCGGCCGGCGACTGTCGGACATGATGATGGACGCGCCATGGACCGTCACCCATGTCGAGCGTCCCGAGTACGCGGGGGGCGGCCCCACGGCGGCGGCGCGACTGCGCGACGCGCTGAAGCTGGCCGAGCAGCTGGGCGGCACGACGGTGGTGCTGACCGGGGCCGACATCGTCGCCACGGTGATGGCCTATGCCCGCCGCAACAACGTCACCCAGATCGTCATCGGCAAGTCGGCCGACAGCCGTTGGCGCGAACTGCTGGGCCGCTCCCTGGCCGCGGCGCTGCTGCGGGAGGCGCGGGGCGCGGCGATCCATGTCGTCACCGAGGCCACGCACGAGCCGATCGTCGAGCCGCCCAAGCGACGGTCGGCAGCCGGTTGGACCTCCTATCTGATCAGCGCCGGCTGCGTCGCGGCGGCGACCGCGGTGGCCTGGGGCCTCGACGTCACCTTCGACCGCGTCGATCTGGGGATGATCTTCCTGGCCGCCGTGCTGGCGGCGGGGGTGCTGCGCGGACTGCGCCCCGCCCTGGCGGCGGCGACCGCGGCCTTCCTGGTCTACAACTACCTGTTCCTCGAGCCTCGCCAGTCCTTCGTCGTCGGGTCGCCGACCGATTTCCTGACCCTGATCGTGTTCTGGGCCGTGGCCCTGGCCGCGGGCGGACTGGCCGGCCGGGTGCGCGACCAGGGCCGCGCGGCCCAGCGCCGGGCCTCGGCGGTTTCGGCCCTGCTGGCCGCCAGCCGCACCTTCTCGGCCGCCGCCGGGCGCGAGGCGGCCGCCAAGGCCCTGGCCGAACAGACGGCCGCGGCGGTCGGCGCCAAGGCCGTGGTGCTGTTGCCCCAGAACGGCGAACTGCGGCCCGTGGCCGGCGCGCCCACCCTGGACGAACTGGACGCCGCGCCTATGGCCGCCGCCCGCTGGGCCTGGGAGAAGGGCGAGGCCGCCGGTTTCGGCACCGGCACCCTGCCGCAGACCCGCTGGACCTTCTGGCCGCTGGAGGGGGTGCGCTCACGGGCCGGCGTCGCCGGCGTCGAGGCCGGGGCGATGGTCGCCGGGTCGGAGGACGAACGCCTGCTGCTGGCCTTGCTGGAGCAGGGCGCCGTGGCCCTGGAGCGCGCCGACCTGGCCAGCGAGGCGGTCGAGACCGAGACCCTGCGCCGGGCCGACCGCTTCCGCTCGGCCCTGCTCAACTCGATCAGCCACGATCTGCGCACCCCGCTGTCGACGGTGCTGGGCGCCTCCAGCACCCTGATCGACTACGGCAAGGGCATGACGGCGGCGGTGCGCGACGACCTGTTGCTGAGCATCCGCGAGGAGGCCGAGCGGCTGAACCGCTATGTCGGCAACCTGCTGGACATGACCCGACTGGAGGGCGGGGCGCTGCGGCTGCGCACCGACTGGACCGACGTGCGCGACGTGCTGGGCGCCGCCGCCGAGCGCGTCTCGCGCCGGCTGGGCGACCGCGTCCTGACCCGCGACTTCCCCGCCGAGCTCAGCCTGGTGCGGGCCGATTCCAGCCTGCTGGAGCAGGCGATCGTCAACATCCTCGAAAACGCCATCGCCTATAGTCCGGCCGCCACCGGCATCGAGATGGCGGCCTATGAGGACCGCGCCAACGTGGTGATCAGCATCGAGGACGAGGGCAGGGGCATCCCCATCGCCGAGCTGGAGCAGGTGTTCGAGAAGTTCCGCCGCATGGAGGAGCCGACCGACCGAAACCAGGGCGCGGGCCTGGGCCTGTCGATCTCCAAGGGTTTCATCGACGCCATGGGCGGGCGCATCGCCGCCGCCAGCCCGATCCACGACGGCAAGGGCACGCGCATCCTGATCAGCCTGCCCAAGGCGGTCGCCACGCCGCATCATCTGCTATGAGCCGGTCATGAGCGCAGTCCGCCAACGCATCCTGATCATCGACGACGAGCCGCAGATCCACCGGTTCCTGGCCCCGGCCATGGACGCGGCCGGCTATGAGCCCCTGCGAGCCGACAGCGGCCAGGAGGGGCTGCGCGGCATCGCCCTGTGGTCGCCCGACGCCGTGGTGCTGGACCTGGGCCTGCCCGACATGGACGGCAAGGACGTGCTGGTGAAGGCCCGGGCCTTCTATGACGGGCCGATCGTCATCCTGTCGGCCCGCGACCGGGAGGCCGAGAAGATCGAGGCCCTGGATCGCGGGGCCAACGACTATGTCGAAAAACCGTTCGGTGTCGGGGAGTTGCTGGCGCGTCTTCGCGTGGCCTTGCGCCAGCGTGGCCAGGCCCAGGGCCCGCAGGCGCCGATCCGGGCCGGCGAGGTCGAGATCGACATCGAGAAGCATCTGGTGACCCGGAGCGGCGCCGTGGTGAAGGTCTCGCCCCGCGAATACGACGTCCTGGCCCGTCTGGCCGTGGCCCGCGGCAAGGTGCTGACCCACAAGGACCTGCTGACGGCGGTCTGGGGGCCGGCCCATGCCCACGACACCCAGTACCTGCGGGTCTTCGTCGGCCAGCTGCGCCAGAAGCTGGAGGCCGACCCGTCGACGCCGAAGATGATCCTGACCGAGCCGGGGATCGGCTATCGCTTCATTGGCGACTGAATGCTCGGACGAGATGAAGCCATGTTATCAAAGAATTTTCAATGGCTTAACACCACAAATATAATCCCCAAATCACTCCGGAGCCTTGTCGCCAGTTCTGGCGAGTTCGGCGGCCCCGGCTGGGGTGATCGTCCAGCCGCCGCCGGTCCGCTCGGCGAACCCCAGATCGGTCAGGGCCCGGGCGTCGGCGATGTTGATCCAGTCGACCTGTTCGCCGGCCTTCTTGCGCGACAGGTTTCTCAGGGCGGTGAACTGACCGGCGGACAAGGTCATCTATTGGCCGCCCGACAGTGGATCAGGGGTGACCATGGCCCGCCGACCGCTCAGCCGCTCCAGCTCCTGCTGCATTCGCAACACCTGGCCGCCGAGGCTGGTGACATCGTCCTGAAGCTGGGCGTTGCGGCGCTTGAGGTAGTCGTTTTCGCGGCGCAGGGCCTGGATCTCTTCGTCGGTCATAGGTCGTTCCCGGTGGCGTCGACCCCATGCGTGGCGTTCGCGGGCGTAGCCCGAATGACCGCCCGAAGCAGCACCGCGCGGTGCGGGTCCAGGTCCGGCGCTTCCAGTTCGAGGCGCGCGCCCTCGACGATCTGACCCTGATGGCGGTTGCCCAGGAAAAAGGCCTCGGCCCGGATCTCCCGCGCGGAAACCTGGTGGATGCCCATGGACTCCAGCAAGGCGGCCCAGCGCGTCACGCGAAGGCCGCGCGCGTCGTGGTGCGATGTCGCGGAAGGTCGGACATGGCGTCCTTTCAGGCCGGCGATCCCGCATGACGCGGGGCGATCACTGACCCAGCCCTTCTATAACGCGATCGGACGCCAATAGCTTCCGGCTTTCACGGATGGGCGCCGCAGCCGCAGGCCGGCGGGTGATAGCGGCCATTCGCCTCGACCGTGCCGCCCTGGCCATACATGTCGTGCGGCCGCACCCAATCGCCGAGGCTGTGATGGGGCCCGGTCTCGTCGCGGCCCTTGGGCGTCACGTCGAGGAAGCCGTAGGTGGCCAGGAACGGCTCCGCGCCGCGGCCGAAGGTGGAATAGGTGTGGAAGATCCGTCCGTCCTCGTCCTTGAAGAACACGCTGTCGCCGGACAGGTCCAGCATGGGCGGCTGGCTCGGGTGGAAATTGTAGACGGCCTGGCCGGCGGCGATCTGCTCGGGGGTGTAGGAGACGTCGAAGTCGTAGTTGAAGTCGCTGTCGAAGGACGAAACCCACGGGAACTTCCAGCCCATCCGCGCGCGCATCGTCTCGATCTCCTGGATCGTCGCGCGGGCCACGGCGGCGTAGGTGACGTCATGGTTTCGCAGATGGGTCAGGATTCCCTCGACGTGATCCACCTCGAAGGCGCAGCCGACGCAGTGCTCGGTCTGGCCCGGGCCCATCATGTAGTGCTTGAGGAACAGCTGGCTGCGGCCGTCGAACAGCTCTGACAGGGTGACCTTTCCCGTCGGGCCGTCGAACACGTAGGGCTTGGTGATCTCGACCCAGGGCAGGGCGCGCTGCTGGGCCGTGAGCGCGTCCTTGGCCCGGGTGAAGGCCTTTTCCTGGGCCAGCAGGGCGGTGCGCGCCTGCAGCCATTCGGCGCGGGAAACGATCGGGTTGTGCATCACGATCTCCGGGTCATGGGCCGCGTCGGCGTGACGCCGGCCGGGGTCAGGCCTGGACGGCCAAGGCCTCCAGGCGGTCGAACGAGCCGTTCCAGCCCATCCGGTGGTTTTCGCAGGCGTCTGAGGTCGCGAAGGCGGCCTGGGTGAAGGTCATCAGCGTCTTGCCGTCGTGGTCGGCGAAGGTGACGGTGATCACCGTGTCCTGGGTCCTTGTCCCATCGGCCTGGTCCCAGCCGAAGGTGTAGACCAGCCGCTCGGGCGGCGAGATTTCGCGATAGACGCCACTCTGCCACACCTTGTCGCCGTGCTCCTTGCCCGTCAGGCAGGCTCGCCAGCGACCGCCGACCCGGGGATCGGTCTCGAAGAAGGTGGCCGGATAATGCGGCGGTCCCAGCCACCGCAACATCGGGACCGGATCGAGGAAGGCGTTGAACACCATGGCGCGAGGCGCGGCGAACAGCCGGGTGAGCGTCAGGACGCGCTGGTCCAGGGCCTGATCAGTCATGCTGGCCTCCCTTGGCTTGAAGGTCGGCCAGATGTTCTTCCAGGCGATCGAAGCTGGCGTCCCAGAAGCGGCGGTAGCCGTCCAGCCAGTCGGCGGCGTCCTTCAGCGGCCCGGCCTCGAGGCGGCTGGGTCGCCACTGCGCCTCCCGGCCGCGGCTGATCAGGCCGGCGCGCTCCAGCACCTTCAGGTGCTTGGACAGGCCTGGTCCGCTCATCTCGAACGGCTTGGCCAGTTCGTTGACCGAGGCCTCGCCCAGGGTCAGGCGCGCCAGGATCGCCCGCCGCGTCGGATCGGCCAGGGCAAAGAAGGTGTCGCTCAAGCGATCCGGAGTCATCGCGTATCAAGCCAATCAGTTATCTAACCTTTTGGTTTGTTACTGCGCATGGCGCCATGCGTCAAGGACGACACGCGGCGGCTCCAGAGGGGTTAGGGCCTGGCGGGGACGACCAGCAGGTGGGTCTGGCTGGCCGGATACCGCGCGGCCAGGGCGGCGGCCTTGTCGGTCAAGGCCGGGTCGCCATAGGCGGCCGCCGCCGAGGCGAACAGCGGCAAGGCCTCGCCGGCGGCTTCCCGTGGCTTCAGCTCCGGATAGGGGAAGCTGGCCTCGCGACCGACATAGGGCGCCAGGAAGCCGAAGGCGGCGCGCAGGCCGCGGCCGTCGGCGGTCTGGTAGCGCCAGAGGTCGAGATCCACGCAACGCCCGAACTCGGCCGTGCCGACCAGGGCCTCGAGGGCGAAGTAGCTGTAGTGCAGGGCGCGGGTGCGGCCGAGCTCCAGCGGCAGCGAGCCGTTGGGCGCGACCTGCGCCTTGATCCGCCGGGCGCCGGCTTCGGACACCACCTGCCGGGCGACCGCGTCCTGGCGGGCGAACAGCGAGAAGCCGGCCAACTGGTAGTCGAACCAGATGCCGTGATTGTTGCCGGCGGCCTGCTCCTCGCGGCCGTTGGGGTCGGTGCGCATCCAGGCGGCGTAGTCGGCGAACCAGCGCTCCAGGCCCTTCTGGTCGGCGTCGGACAGCGCCCTGGACGGGGCCAGCAGGCCCACGCCCTCGATCACCCGCAGCAGGCGGAACGTGTCGAGCACGCCTTCGGCCCGGCCGGTGGCGCGGCCCGGCACGCCCTGGGCGTACTTGGCGTTGGGGTTCATCCGGGTGGCCGGATCGAGGAACCAGACGCGCAGCAGCTGCGCGGCCTTGGTCGCGTAGCGCGGGTCGTCGGTGAAATAATAGGCCAGGGACAGGGCCTCGACCCCGCCGCTCATCGCCTCCAGGTCGGAGACGTCGAAGGCGTTGGTGGCGCGCTCGGGATTGACCTCGCCGTCGCGGCGGACATAGGGCTCGCCGTTCGGCGTGCTGGCGTCCGGCCACCAGTAGGGGCCCATGCTGATATAGTCGTGCTTGTCGCCGCTGGGCGGGACGCGGCTCTTGTCGGCGACGGTATAGGTCGGTCCGGTCAAGGCGGCCTCGGCCCGGGTCATCACCCCCTTGTAGGCCGGGGCGATCGTCGGATCGCTCAAGTGGCCCTTGGCGTACCGTAGGGCTTCGGGACTCCAGCGGAACGTGCGTCGACCGTCGAAGGCGGCGGCGGTTCCGTCGCTCCCCTTGCACAGGCCCGGCTGCGCCAGGCTGGGGACGACGGGCTCGGCGGCGAACGCCTGGACGCCCAGCCCCATGGAAATGACGGCGGCGAGCGCGCGGACCGACGCGTTGCGAAGCTGGCGGATCATCGGGAATTCCAGAAAAAAGCCCGCCGCGGAGAAAGGGTCGCGGCGGGCTGGAGGAAGACTAGTAGCGCAGGCGGACGCCGAACATGTAGCTCGTGCCGAAGTAGCTGGTTTCGGCCACCGACCCCTCGACTGGCCGCCACATGATCTGGCGGTCGCCCAGGGCGTTCAGGGCCTGGAACTTGACCTGGACGTTCCTGTTCAGATCGTAGCTGGCCGAGATGTCCATGTAGCCGTTGTCGTCCACGAAGCGGTTGGCGGTCAGGCCCGAAGGCTTGAAGTAGCCGCTGCGGAACTTGTAGGCGGCGCGGATCGAGGCCCCGTACTTTTCCCAGTAGACCGTGGCGCTGCCCGAACGCTTCGACAGGCCGACCACGTTGGCCGGGTCGGTGAAGTTGCGCATCGGGTTGGCCGGATCGACGGCCGAAGGGTCGTCATACTCGAAATCGGCGTCGGCGAAGGTGATCGATCCGATGAGGCCAAAGCCGTCGAGCGGCGAGGGCAGCCAGGTGAAGGCGTGCTGGCCGGTCAGCTCGATGCCCTTCAGGTGGTTGACCGCGGTGCTGTTGGTCTGCTGGGCGACCGGCAGCTGGTAGGTCACGCCGTCGATGGTCACGCTCTCGATGATCGAGGCGTCATAGGCCGGGACGATGCCGGCCTTCAGGCGCTTGTAGAACACCGCCGCCGAGAAGCTGGTGTCGGCGTTGAGGTACCATTCCAGCGAGACGTCGCCGTTCCACGACTGCAACGGCTCCAGGCGCGGGTTGCCGCCCGAGATGCCGGCGATGGCGTCCTCGACGCTCGTGCCGTTGGCGTCGGTGACCAGGGTGCGGCCAGCGCCCATGTCCTCAATGTTCGGACGGGCGATCGACTTGGAGACGGCGAAGCGCAGCTTCACGTCGTCGCGCAGGTCGATGTTGAGGTTGGCGCTGGGCAGGACGTTGGTGAAGTCGTTCTTGATCTCGATCGGATCGAAGCTGCCCGGCACCGGGTTCAGCACGATGAAGCCGCCGCTGTTGACGGCGGTGTAGGCGCCGCGCCAGCCCTTGGAATCGACCTTGGTCTTGACCACCCGCACGCCGAAATTGCCGCTGATCGGCTTGCCGGCCATTTCCGAGCGGAAGTTGGCCATCACGTAGGCCGCGCCGATCTTCTCGCGCATGTCGATGTCGCCGGCGCTGCGGCTGTCGGCCATCGGGCCCAGGTCTTCCGAGCCGGTGAAGGTCTGGTACAGGCAGCGGGCGTCGAACGTGGCCCAGGAGTTGACGTTCGTGCCGCTCTTGCCGCCCCAGTTCTGCTCCGGGAAGCGCTGCCGGCAGTTGGCGTTGCCGGTCAGCAGCACCGCGCCGCTCACCGGGTCGATGTTGTTGTTGTTCTCCAGGTCGGCGACCCGGTGGTGGTCCGAATAGCGCACGCCGCCCTTCACCGACTCGATGAAGCCGTTGTCGAAGCGGTAGGTGGCGTCGAAGCGGCCGGCCGCGATCTCGTCGGTGCGGTCTTCCATCTGGCGGCGGGCGTAGCCGTTGGTGGTGTAGGCGTCGGGATTGTTGAGATCGATCGGATTGACGAAGGTGATCTTCGGGATGCTGGTCGTCTGGTCCAGCGTGTAGGCCACGCGGCCGGCGGCGCCGAACAGGGTGTTGCTGCGCAGGCGGGCCGAGCGGTCGACCTGGTTGCGGTGGGTCTTGGAGTAGGACAGGTCGGTGGTGAGCGTCAGGCGATCGGTCTTGCGCTCGATGGCCAGGCCGCCGCCGGTATAGTCCTCGTCGCGCCGGCGATAGGTCGAGACGTTCTCGAGCGTGCTGTTGCCGCGCGAGACCAGCAGGGCGCCGTTTTCGGCGATGGTCACCGGGGCGACGCCGCGGCGGCCTTCGGCCAGGGTCAGGTCGTGGCGGTCCTCGGTCGAGGTGCGCGACGACAGCTGCAGGTCCAGATTGACGTTCCAGATGTCGTTGGGCTTCCACTGCAGGGCGCCCATGAAGGCGTCGCGGTGATCCTCGGCCGTCAGCTGGCGGAAGGTGTAGCCGTTGGAGACGAAATAGACCGGATTGCCCGAGGCGGCGTTGTAGCTGCAGTTCGTGCCCGCCCCGCCACCGGCCACCGCCGTCGGGGTGGTGTTGACGGTGTTGCAGGGCTGGAAGCTGGAACTGGCGGTGTAGAAGTCTTCCGGCTGGGTGGAGTCGACCCGCGAATAGCCGAGCACCAGACCGATGTCGCCGATCTTGGTGTCGAACTGGTCGACATAGGAGACCGAGCCGCGATAGCCCAGGCCGTTGCGGCCGGCGATCTTGCTGTCATAGGGGTTGTAGACGCCGCGCAGGTCCAGCTGCAGGCGCTTCTTGGCCTCCAGCGGGCGCAGGGTGCGCAGTTCGATGGCGCCCGAGACGCCGCCCTCGACGAAGTCGGCCGACTGGGTCTTGTAGACCAGCACGCCGTTGACCAGTTCGGACGGGAACTGCTGGAACGACACGGCGCGGTCGCCGCTGCCGCTGGAGACTTCGCGGCCGTTCAGGGTGGAGAAGCCGAGGAACGGACCCAGGCCCCGGACCGAAATCTCGCTGGCGCTGCCCTTGAAGCGGTCGGCGGCGACGCCGGTGATGCGCTCGAGGGTTTCGCCGACCGACTGGTCGGGCAGGGCGCCGATGTCGTCATTGGTGATGGCGTCGACGATGACGGCCGTGGAGCGCTTGGTCTCGACCGAGCTGCGTTGCGTGGCGCGGACACCGGTGACGACGACTTCCTCGACAGCCGCCGGGTCGCTCGGAGCGGCCTCCTGCGCCAGGGCCGGAACGGCGATCAGGACGGCGGCGGTGGCCAGCCAGGCCAACCGGCGAGAGCGATGGTAACCGGTGTCATTCATAGGCGTAGGCTCCCCGAAAAGAACTGGCGCGCCGTGGACCCGGCGTCGCGTTGGCCGGCACAATACTCAAATTGGGCGCCCAGACAAGTGGATTGGCCAGACCATATCGCTGTGACCGGTCACTTAACTGGAGTCGGGCGGGAGCTGTCGACTATGATGACGGCGATATGCGCACGTTCATGGCGAAGTTTTCACCCGCCGAGGGTCGATCATTCCCATGACAACGCTGGCGCCCAGACTGCCGAGGCATAATTGGGCGGCCAATTTCGTGCGGGACCTGGGAGGGATGAACGGCCGCGACCGGAGGCGTCAGGAAGCCCGGGTTCGCCAGTCGGCGCCCGACGCCGCGAACAGGCGCACCGCGTCGGCGAGCCGCTGGCCCTGGGCGCGCACCCTGGAGGCCCGGACCTCGTGCACCCGACGCTGGGCGTCCAGCACCTCCAGCAGCGTGCCGCCGCCCTGGTCGTAGGCGACGCGGGCCAGGCGCAGGCTCTCGCCGGCCTGGCCCTCGGAGCGGCCGTAGGCGGCGATGGCGTCGTCGTCGGCCGCCAGGGCCGAAAGCGCGTCGGCCACCTGGGCGAAGGCGGTCAGGACGGTCTGCTGGTAGCGGGCCGACGACGCCGTCGCGGCTTCGCGAGCCTGCTGGCGACGCGCCTTGAGGGCCCCGCCGTTGAAGATCGGCGCGGTCAGGCCGGCGCCGACGTTCCAGGCCGTGGCGTCATACGAGAAGATGTCGCCGGGCTTCAGCGAGCCCTGGGTCAGGGACGCGGTCAGCTTGATGTTTGGATAGAGGTCGGCCGTGGCCACGCCGATGTCGGCGGTGGCGGCGTGCAGGTCGGCCTCGGCGGCCAGGATGTCGGGCCGCCTGCGCACCAGCACCGAGGGCAGGGCGACGGGCACGGGCGCGGTCAGGTTCAGGTCGGCCAGGGTGAAGTCCGGCGCGGTCCAGTCGGCCGGCGCGCGGCCGGCCAGCAGGGCCAGGGCGTGACGCGCGGCGGCCAGTTGACCCTGCAGGGACGGCAGCAGCGCGCGGTCCTGCTCCATCTGGCTCTGGGCCGAGACCCGAGCCGTGGCGGTCGAGCCGCCCAGGGCGTTGGCATGGCGGACCAGGTCGATATTGGCCTGGTCGGCGACGATCATCTGGTTCACCGCCTCGATCTGGGCGTTGAGCGTGGCGATGGTCAGGGTCTGCAGGGCGACATTGGCCGTCAGGGTCAGATAGGCGGCCTCGGCGCGCCGGGCCTGGGCCTCGACCCGGGCGCCGGCGCCTTCGATCCGCCGCCGGGCGCCGCCGAACAGGTCCAGGTCGTAGCCGACGCTTCCCCCCACCGAATAGAGGTTGAAGGTCGGGTTGCTGAGGGTCACGTCGCCGAAGCTGGTGAAGCCGAAGGCCTGCAGGTTGGCGCGTTCGCGATTGACGCCGGCCGTGGCGTCGACCTGCGGGCCGGCCACGCCGCGCGCCTGGGCCAGGGCCGATTGCGACTGGCGCAGGGTGGCCTCGGCCTCGGCCAGGGTCGGGCTGTCGGCCAGGGCCTGGCGGATGGTGGCGTCGAGGGCGGGCGAGCCGAACGCCGTCCACCACGGGCCGGCGGCGGCGCCGGCGTCGTCCAGGCGGGCCTCGGGCGGCGTCGCTTCGCCCTTGGCGGCATAGCCGGTCGCCCTGGGCGCGTTGGGTTGGGCGAAGTTCGGACCCACCGTCGTGCAGGCGCCGGCCAGGACGGCCAGGCTGACCGAGGCGCAAAGGACGGCGAGGCGTTTAGTGTTCGGCGACATGGACGGTCTCTCCCCCCGGGGATTTCTTGGGGGTTCGCATGAGGAGGATCAGGGGGGCGCACAGGATGGTGATGCCCAGCATCAGCTGGAAATCGTCGATGTAGGACAGCATCGAGGCCTGGCGGGTGATGAGGCCGTTGAACCGGGCGATGGCGTCCTGGGTCTGGAAGACCAGCGGCGCATAGGCCTGGAACAGCGGGTTGTCGGGGCGAGCGTGCTCGACCAGCTTGGCGTGGTGGGTCTCGATGCCGCTGACGAACCGGGCCTGCATGATCGAGATGCCGGCCGCCGAGCCGATGTTGCGGATCAGGGTGAACAGGCCCGCGCCCTCGGCCCGGTGCTGCGGCTTGACGGTGGCGAAGGCGATGGTGCTGAGCGGCACGAAGATCAGGCCAGTCCCGACCCCGGACAGGAAGCCCGAGACGATGATCAGGTGGGTGTCCATGCCCAGCGTGAACTGGGTCATCATCCACAGCGAGACGGCGCTGACCGAAAGGCCGATCAAGAGGATGAGCTTGATGCTCATCCGGCCGATCAGTTGACCGACCGCGAACATGGCGATGAACGAGCCGACGCCGCGCGGCATGCTGACCAGGCCGGTGAACGCCACCGGATAGCCCATCAGGTTCTGCATCATCGGCGGCAGCAGGGCGAGCACGCTGTAGAGCAGGATGCCGATGAAGAAGCCGAACAGGCAGCAGGTGACGAAGTTGGTGTCGGCCAGCAGGGCGCGGTCGACGAACGGCTTGGCGGCCGTCGCCAGCTGCACGCCGAAGATCCACAGCGCGATGATCCCGACGATCAGGTAGGTCCAGATCTCGGTCGAGGCGAACCAGTCCTGGCTGGGGCCGCGGTCGAGCATCATCTGGAAGCCGCCGATGGCCAGGGCCAGGCTGGCGAAGCCCAGCACGTCGAACCGCTTCTTCTCGGTGCTCTTCTTCTCGGACAGGAACAGGAACACCCCGCCGAAGGCCAGGACGCCGATCGGCAGGTTGATGAAGAACACCCAGCGCCAGTCGAGATTGTCCGTCAGCCAGCCGCCCAGGGCGGGGCCGAGGATCGGACCCAGCACCGCGCCGGCCCCCCAGATGGCCATGGCCTGGCCGTGGCGCTCGGGCGGGTTGATGTCGAGCAGCACGGCCTGGGACAGCGGGATCAGCGCCGCGCCGAACAGGCCCTGCAGCAGGCGGAACAGCACGATCTCGACCAGGCTGCCGGCCACGCCGCACAGCATCGAGGCCACCGTGAACCCGGCGATCGAGACCAGGAACACCATCTTGCGGCCGACCCGGTCGGCGAAGAAGCCGGTCAGCGGGGTCATGATCGTCGCGGCGACGATGTAGGAGGTCAGCACCCAGGTGATCTGCTCGGCCGAGGCCGAGACGCTGCCCTGGATATGCGGCAGGGCGACGTTGGCGATGGTGGTGTCCAGCGAGTTCATGATCGTCGCCAGCATGACGGCGATCGTGATCGGAATCCGGTTGGCCGCGTCGCCCTTGCCGTTTCCGTCGCGGGTCATCGGACCGCTTTCGCCGATCTGACGTCGACCCTGGCCTTGGCGCTGAGGCCGGCGCTGAGGTGCGGCGCGGTCTCGTCGAGCGCCAGGCGGACGGGCAGGCGCTGGACGACCTTGACCCAGTTGCCGGTGGCGTTCTCGGGTGGCAGCAGGGCGAAGCTCGAGCCGGTGCCGGGGCTGAAACTGACCACGTGGGCCTTCAGGTCGTGGTCATAGGCGTCGACCTTGATGGTGGCCGGCTGACCGACCCGCATGTGGGCCAGCTGGTCTTCCTTGAAGTTGGCCTCGATCCACGGCGCGCCCGAAACCAGCCAGAACAGGGTCTGGGAAGCGGCGACGCGGTTGCCGACCTGCAGTTGCTCCACCTTGGTGACCACGCCGTCGGCGGGGGCGACGATGGTCGTGTAGCTCAGGTCCAGCCTGGCGCGGTCCAGGGCGGCCTTGGCCTGCATGACCTTGGGCTGCTGGTCGGCGGCGACGCCGGGCCGGCCGCCGATGTCGGCCAGGGCCGAGGCGATCTGCTGACGGACCACGGCGATCTGCCGGCGGGCCTGTTCGGCGTCGTGGGCGGCGGCGTCGGCCTGGGCCCTGGTGGCGACGCCGGCGGCGGCCAGGGCCTGCTGGCGGGCGGCCTCGCGGGTCGTGTAGGCGACGGTTTCCTGGGCGGCGGCGAGGTCGGCGTTGCGCTGGTCGTAGACGGCGCGCGAACCCTCGGTTTCGAAGCGGGCGGCGGCCAGGGCGGCCTGGGCCTGGGCGACGGCGACCTCGAAATCGGCCGGGTCGAGGCGGAACAGCACCTGGCCCTTCCTGACCGCCTGGTTCTCGCCGACCTCGATCTCGACCACCCGGCCGGCCACGCTGGGGCTGATCGCCGCCCGGGCCGACTGGACATAGGCGTCGTCGGTCGACTCGAACCGGCCGCCGGTCAGCATGAAATAGGCGACCAGCGCCAAGACGATCAGCGGGCCGCCGATCATCAGCGGCCAGCGCAAGGTCTGGCCCAGGGTCCGCCGTCCACGATGGCGGGCCGCCTCTTCCTCGGCTTCGGCGATCGCCTGGTAACCTTCCGCGTCGCTCACGCGCTGCTCCACGTCTTGAAGCGGCCGACGTTCGCGCCGGCCGCCAGTCTCTCGACAGAAAATGATGAGGGTGGCCGGGGAGGGCCTGCCTTGAGCGCGAGATAGGCGTTCCACTCTCATGAGCAAAATGATATTCCGTCACGGAAATCATGAACGACGCGCATTTCAGAAATCTCGACCTCAACCTCCTGCGGGTGTTCGACGCCCTGCTGGAGGAAGAGAGCGCGACCCGGGCCGGGGCCAAGCTGGGACTGACCCAGTCGGCGATCAGCCATGCCCTGGGCAGGCTGCGCCTGTCGCTCGGCGACGAGCTGTTCGTGCGCGGGCCGTCCGGCCTGCAGGCGACGCCCCGCGCGGTCGAGATGGGCGGGTCGATCCGCGCCGCGCTCAAGCTGCTGGAAACGGCGGTCACCGTTCCCAACTTCGACCCACGGGTCGACGAGCGCGTGTTCCATGTCAGCGCCAGCGCCTATCTCTGCTGGGTGCTGATGCCGAGCGTGATCAAGCGGCTGCAGGCCGACGCTCCGCAGATGAAGCTGCGCATCCGTGGCGGCGAGGGCTCCCTAGCCGAGGACCTGGATCGCGGGCGGCTGGACATGGTGATCGGCGGCTTCGAAAGCGTGGCTCCGCGCTTCGTCCACACGCCGCTGTTCAGCGAGACGGGCGTCTGGGTGATCCGCGCCGACCATCCGCTGACCCAGGGCGAGGCGACACCGGAGCAGGTGGCGAAGCTGCCCTGCCTGGTGATCGGCGGACCGCACAAGCATGACGAGGCGCAGGGCGGAACGACACGGCGCGAGCTGGGGCTGCGGCGGATCACCAGTTGGAGCAACGACTACGCCCTGAACTCCGCCAGCGGCCTGGACGGTCCGATCACCGTGCCCGACGTGTTCTCGGCCCTGATGGTGGTGGGCGAGACCGACATGGCGGCCTTGCTGCCGCGTCGCCTCGCCATCCTGGCCAGCCAGCGCAAGCGCCTGGTGATGATCGAGCCGACCCGTCACCCGGCGCCAGCCACCTTCGGCGCGGTGATCCGGGGCGGCGAAAGCGAGACCGGGCCGGTGGCCTGGCTGTTGCGCCTGATCGTCGAGGTCGCGGCCGAGCTCTAGGCGACCTTTAGAACCGGAACTGCGCGATCAGCATGCCGAAATCCACGGCGCGGCCGTTGACGGCCTGGATCGCGTCGCCGGCCGACTGATGGACCAGTTGCGCCTGGAGCTTGAGGTTGCGGTTGACCTGCCAGGTGGCGTCGAGCTGGGCCGCGTCGCCCACCGCCCATGATCGATCGGCGCCGACCGGGGCCAGCGGCGTCGACGGCTGCAGATAGATGGCGTCGTCCCCCGTCTGGCGGCGGCGGATCAGGTAGCTGACTTCCAGGCTGACGTCGCGGCGCGGCGCCAGGCCCAGGCTGGGGCGGACGGCCAGCAGGTTGCTCCAGCTGGTCAGGCCCGTCTCGTTGAAATAGGCGCCCTTGGGAAACAGCGGATTGAAGGTCTCGAGCCTGCCGTCGCTGGCGTTGCTGTCGCCCGACCCGGCGTCGAGCCGCAGCCCCAGGCGCGGCGACCAGGCTCGGGCCAGGGTGTAGCCGCCGCCCAGGCTGCCGCCCCAGGCGCGGATGTCGCGACCGGCGAACCGCCCGCCCTGGACCATGCCCTCGGCCTCGTAGTCGATCGCGCCGCGCTTGCCGGCCAGGCGGGCGCCCAGGCTGGTGCGGCGCTCGTCGCCGCGCACGCCGCCGAACCGGACGCCGTCCCGCTCCAGTGCGATGGCGTAGAGGTCCAGGGTCACCGCCTTGTTCAGCGGCCTGGACGCGTAGACCCCGTAAAAGCGCTGATCCGCGTTGCGGCTGTCGTCGAACGCCCCGGTCTGGATCACGACCGGCCGCAGGTAGAAGGCCTCCAGCCGCAGGCCGGGGGTCTGGCGGGTGACGCGCAGGCCGTCGAAACTCTGGCGGATGTTGGGGCCTTCGCGCACCGAGACGAACCGCTGGGTAGGGTTGAGCGACACCTCCTGGCGGCCCAGGCGCAGGCGCCAGCGGCGCGCCGCGTCCGGTGTCAGGTCGACGAACGCCACCTGGGCGTCCAGGCCGTCGCGGTCGCTGATCGCCGGCGGGTCCTTCTTGCCGATGTCGCGGTGCAGGCCCAGTTCGCCATAGACCCGCAGGCGCGAGCCCAGATGCAGGTCGGCGCTGAACAGGGCGCGGCCCAGGCCATAGACGTCGGCCTGGGCGCCGCCGAGACCGAAGCGCGGCGCGTCGAAGGAGTCCACGCGCAGCCGGGCCTCGCCGCCCAGGGTCAGGTAGGTTTCCCCGTCCTCGGTCAGGGGCAGGAAGCGCAGGCGGTCGCCGCCTTCCAGGACCGGGCGGCTCTTGAGATAGCTGTAGTCCTCGTCGGAGCGGATGGGCTTGAACGCCGGCGGGTCGGCGGCCTGGGCCGCGCCGCCGCCGGCCAGGGCCAGCCCCGTCGCCACGGCCGCGAATATCCGACGCCTCATGCGCTCAACCATGCCGCGGGGCCTGCCCGGGCTTGGCCAGTTGCAACGGGACCAGGCTGAACAGCGTCGCCAGGACCGCGGCCACGCCGATCAGCACGCACCAGAAACCGAGATAGACAAAGCCCAGCCCGCCGGCGATCGCGCCAAGACCAAAGGCCAGGACGGGCGGAAACATCTTGCCGATCCGCGCCCGGGCGGCCGGATCGGGTTGAGCCCGATCGGTCAGGGCGACCAGGTCGATGACGATCTGGGTGACGTTGCCCGTCATTACCGTGGTCGGCGAGAGCTGCGAGAACAGCGTGCGCGAGCCGGCGTTCTGCAGGGCCATGGCCACCACGCCGACCAGGCCGCAGGCGATGGCGATCGGCTGGTTGCCGCTCTTGAAGGGACCGCCAAGCACGCCGATCGCCATGAACGCCATCAGCAGCACGATCTGGAAGAACAGCAGATAACCGATGGCGAGACGCCTGTTGTTTCGGCAGCGACGCAGCAGAAGGCTGGTCACGGCCACGGCCAGGATGAAGGTCGGCAGGGCGAGCAGCTTGGCGATCACCCCGGAGCTATGGGTGACGATCGACGCGCCGATCAGCACGAAGTTACCGGTGACATGGGCGGTGAACAACCCGAACAGGCCGACGAAGCCGACGGTGTCGATAAAACCGGCGTTGAAGGCCAGAAGGGCGGCGGCCCGGCCCGGATTGCGGAGCGGAGCAGGTTCGGGAACAGTGCTCATGATCGGCTCCGATCGCGTTCGACCAGGATGGCGGCCAGCATGAAGCCGCCGATCAGGCCGACATGTTCGAGGAAGGTGTTGAGGGCGTGGAAGCGCTCCATGGGGTCGGCCACCGTCCAGAACGGATGGGCGATCAGCGTGGCCAGGGCGGTGAACACCCCCAGGGCGCCGGCGGCCAGCCAGCCCGCGCGCCCGACGATCAGCAGGATCGAACCGCCGAGCTGGACCAGGACAGTGACGGCGACGACCAGCCAGGCGGGTTTGAGCCCGAAGTGCTGGGCCTCGCCCAGAGCCCCGGACAGGTTGGCGATCTTCGACAGGCCGCTCCACCAATAGGGCAGGGTCAGCAGCACGCGGGCCAGGACGGACAGGGCCGGGGCCTTCAGCAGGGCGGCGATGGGAGCGGGGGTGGTCATGGTCATACCGCCCAGCAGCCGCAGCCGAACGCGCCCCAGAACGAGCGGGCGTCCGAGGTCGGGGCCTCGGCCCCCAGCGCGGCGGCGTGATCGTGGCCATGGACGCCGCAGCCGCTGGCGCAGCCGCAGGCCGAGGCCAGGGCCATCGCCGATTTGCGTGAGCGGTCCTGGTAGCCGCCGAAGGTGCGCACCGGCGACCAGTCGGGCATCGGCGGGGGCAGGGCGGGGGTCAGCCTGGAGTAGTCGCCCTCGCCATGCACCACCTTGCCGCCCAGCAGGGTCAGCACCGAGCCGAGGTGGGGAATCTCTTCCTCCGGAACCCGCAGATAGTCGCCGCTGAGCACGGCCAGATCGGCCAGCTGACCGACGGCGATCTGGCCCTTCTTGCCCTCCTCGTTGGAGAACCAGGTATTGCCCTGAGTCCAGAGCCGGAGGGCGCTCTCGCGGTCCAGGCGGTTGGCGGGCGGATAGAGCCGCGTGCCGCCGACCGTCTTGCCGGTGACCAGCCAGTTCAGCGAGACCCAAGGGTTATAACTGGCCACCCGGGTGGCGTCGGTGCCGGCCCCGACCGGAATCCCGGCCTTCAGCATCTTGCCGATCGGCGGCGTCGCCTCGGCGGCCTTGGCCCCGTAGCGGTCGATGAAATACTCGCCCTGGAACGCCATGCGGTGCTGCACGGCGATGCCGCCGCCCAGCGCCGCGATGCGGTCGATGTTGCGCTCACTGATGGTCTCGGCGTGGTCGAAGAACCAGTGCAGGCCATCAAAGGGAATGTCTCGATTGACCTTCTCATAGACGTCCAGCGCCCGGTCGATGGTCTGGTCGTAGGTGGCGTGCAGCCGCCAGGGCCAGCGCTGCTCGGCC
Source organism: Caulobacter sp. AP07 (assembly GCF_000281955.1). Lineage (GTDB taxonomy): Bacteria > Pseudomonadota > Alphaproteobacteria > Caulobacterales > Caulobacteraceae > Caulobacter. The sequence continues at coordinate 42,661 of NZ_AKKF01000140.1, forward strand.
AGCAGGCGGATCACCGGCTCGAGGTCGGTTTCCATGTTGGCCGGCATCTCCGGCCGCTCGACCCGGAAGTCCTCGAAGTCGGCGGCGGAGTAGACCAGCATCTCGCCGGCGCCGTTGTGGCGGTAGGTGTCGTCGCCTTGGCCGGGCTTCACCTGCCTGGACCAGGACTGGAAGTCCGACAGCTCGGCCTTGGGTTTCTGGGTGAACAGGTTGTAGCTGATGCGCAGGGTCAGTTGGTCGTCGGCATGCAGCTTCTCGATGATCGCGTAGTCGTCGGGATAGTTCTGGAAGCCGCCGCCGGCGTCGATCACCCCGGTCACCCCCAGCCGGTTCATCTCGCGCATGAAGTGACGGGTGGAATTCAGTTGATATTCAGGGGGTAACTTCGGTCCCTTGGCCAAGGTGGCGTAAAGGATCGTGGCGTTGGGCTGGGCCAGCAGCAGGCCGGTCGGCTCGCCGGACGCGTCGCGCTGGATCTCGCCGCCGGGCGGATTGGGCGTGTCCTTGGTGTAGCCGACGGCGCGCAGGGCGGCGCGGTTGAGCAGGGCGCGGTCGTAGAGGTGCAGGATGAACACCGGCGTCTCGGGCGCGGCGGCGTTGATCTCGTCCAGGGTCGGCAGGCGCTTCTCGACGAACTGGTGCTCGGTGAAACCGCCGACCACCCGCACCCACTGCGGCGGCGGGGTGTTGGCCGCTTGCTTCTTCAGCATGGCCATGGCGTCGGCCAGGGTGGGAACCCCGTCCCAGCGCAGCTCCATGTTGTAGTTCAGCCCGCCACGGATGATGTGCATGTGGCTGTCGATCAGGCCGGGGATCACCCGCCGGCCGCCGGCGTCGATCACCGTGGCGTCGGGGCCGGCGGCGGCCCGGACGTCCTGCTCGTCGCCGACCGCCGCGAACCGGCCGTCGCGCACCAGCACCGCCGAGGCCTGCGGGTTGCCGCGATCCAGCGTCGTGATCTTGGCGTTGACGAGCAGCAGGTCCTTGGCGGGCATGGCGGGTCTCTGAATCTGGGCAAAAAGGGAGCTGGGGAGGAGGGCCGCGCCCAGCGCCAGGGCTCCGCGACGGTTGAGCGTGCTCATGCCCGGTCCTTGCCGCGCAGGGCGGCCGGCGCGTGCGGGCCGAGCACCTTCTCGGCGCAATCGGTCTTGAGGTAGGCGACGACTGGCGCGCCCGCGATCAGGCGCTTGGCGATCGGCACCACCTGTTCGCCCAGCAGCATGCCCAGAAGGCCCAGAAGGGCGATGGTCGGCGGGGCCGGCGAGCGCACCCCCATCAGCGCATAGAGCGCGCCCACCAGAACGCCGGCGCCGAGGGAGAGCAGATAGGGCTTCATGGGGACCTCCATGCCAAAGGGCGAACCCGGCGGGACCTGGATCCCGCCGGAGCCGGTCAGGCGGCGTGCGAGCCTTCCGACGCGCCGAACATCGTCTTGGCGTAGATGATGCCCAGGCCGTAGGCGCCGCCGAACTTCTTGGCGACGCCGGTCGTCATCTCGTAGGTCTCGGTACGAGCCCAGTCGCGCTGCAGCTCCAGCAGGTATTGCAGCGAGGTCATCGGCCGGGCGCCGGCCTGGATCATCCGCGCCACGGCGCGCTCATGCGCCTCGACCGAGACGTCGCCGCAGGCGTCGGTGATGAAATAGACCTCGAAGCCCTGGGCCAGCGCCGACAGGGCCGGACCGACGATGCAGACGCCGGTCCACAGGCCGGCCAGCACCAAGCGGTCCTTGCCGATGGCGTTGACGCGCTTGATGACGTTGGCGTCTTCCCAGGTGTTCATCGAGGTGCGGTCGGTGACCTCGGCGGTCGGGAAGGCGTCCTTGATCTCCTCGAAGATCGGGCCCGAAAAGCTCTTCTCGGCCACGGTCGTCAGGATGGTCGAGACGCCGAAGCCGGCGGCGGCGTGCGCCACCAGGGCGGCGTTGGTGCGCAGGTTGGTGGCGTCGATCGAGTGGGTGGCGAAGGCCATCTGCGACTGGTGGTCGATCATGATCAGGGTGTGGTCGGTCGGGGTCAGCAGCAGCGGGCCGGGGGTCGGCGTGGCGAGGATGGGCATGGGGTTCTTCCAGCTGATCGAGGTGCGCGCCACGGACCCGGCCGGCCCAGAGTTGGCCTTCGACGGCCGCGTCCATGGAGAGCTAAAGCCTACAAGGCGGGGCGTCGGCGGGATTGGACGTTTCGGACCCGGTTTTGCAGCTTCCGACGGCGACGGAGCGACTTGCCGAATCCGGGCTCCTGGCCTGTATGGAGGCCTCGGCCGGAGACAGGCAGGCGACCATGACCGCGATCCATTCCTATGACCCCAAGGCCGGTCATGGCCTGAAGCACGATCCCCTGAACGCCATCGTCGCGCCCCGGCCGATCGGCTGGATCTCGACGGTCAGCGCGGCTGGGGTGCGCAACCTCGCGCCCTACAGTTTCTTCAACGCCTTCAACTACCGGCCGCCGATCATCGGGTTTTCGAGCACCGGCTGGAAGGACTCGGTGCGCAACATCGAGGAGACCGGCCAGTTCGTCTGGAACCTGGCGACCCGGCCGCTGGCCCAGGCGGTGAACCTCACCTCGGCGATGGTCCCGGGCGACGTCGACGAGTTCGCCCTGGCCGGCCTGACGCCCGCGCCCTCGCAACGGGTGACGCCGCCCCGCGTGGCGGAAAGCCCGGTGGCGTTCGAATGTCGGCTGACGCAGTTGATCCGGCTCACCGACGCCGAAGGCCGCCCCGTCGACGCCTGGCTGACCCTGGGCGAGGTGGTGATGGTCCACATCGACCAGGCGCTGCTGACCGACGGGGTCTACGACACCGTCGCCGCCGAACCGATCCTGCGCGGCGGCGGCCCGGCCGACTATTTCGGGATCAGCGAGGCCGAGAAGTTCCAGATGTTCCGGCCGGGCTAGGGCCCCGACCCGATTGCATCAGGACAGGGCCATAGATCTTTGTTTCAGCGCATTTTCCTCACGCGAACCGGCGCCCACTTCGCTTGAAAATACTCCTAGCGCGAGCGCCCCCGCGCCGAGACCGGCCACAACGCCACCAGGGTGTCGCCATCGACCACGTGGTAGGTGTCGTAGAGGTTGACGGTCGGGTCGCAATGCGGCGCGCCCAGCACCACCCGCTCGCCCAGGGCCGGCGACGCCTGGCCCGAAGGCGGCAGGATCGCGCCGTGCTCGTCGCCCATGAAGAAGTAGCGCGAACCCTCCGGCGCGCCGGCCAGGACCTTCGGCGGTTCGGCGTCGGTCGACAGCGCCTTGAAGCCGGCGTCGACGGTGGCCATGCCGGGGGTGTTGGCGCTGACCACGCGGGCGTCGATCAGCAGCGAGGCCTCGTAGGGACTGGCGTCGGCCCCGTCGCCGGCGATGTCGCAGACCAGGTACTGGCCGTCCATGAACACGTAGGAGCCGACCTGCAGTTCGGTGAAGATGTTCAGTTCGGCGTCGATGCGATGGGAGCCGGTGCCCGAGCCGCTGACGATCGGCGGCGGTCCGCCGGCGGCGGTCAGGGCGTCGATCACCGAGCGGATATAGGCGCCGCGATCCTCGATGGCGAACTTGCGGTCGGCGAAGCTCTCGATGTGCTGTTGCATGCCGCAATAGCATTGCAGGCCGGCATAGGTCAGGCCCGGCTGGGCCTGGATGGCCGCCAGCAGGGCGACGGCGGCCTCGGGCGAGGCGACGCCCGTGCGGTGGATGCCGGGGTCGAGGTCGATGACCACCTTCAGCGGCTTGCCGGCGGCGGTCGCGGCCTCGCCCAGGGCGGCGACATTGGCCGGGTGGTCGACCACGACCATCAGGTCGGTCGTCGTCGCGTTGAGGGCGATCAGCCGGGCGATGGCGGGCGCCGAAACGACCGGCGAGGTGATCAGCAGGCCGCTCGTCACCCCGCCCTCGGCCAGGACCTCGGCCTCGCCGATCTTGGCGCAGCACAGGCCGACGGCGCCGGCCGCCAGTTGCAGCCTGGCGATGTCGACGCTTTTGTGGGTCTTGGCGTGCGGGCGGAGCTTCAGGTTCTTGCTGGCCGCGAACTGCGCCATGCGGGCGATGTTGCGCTCCAGGGCCGGGCGGTCGATCACCAGGACCGGGGTGTTGAGGTCGCGGCGCGAACCCTGGGCGCCGATCAGGTGGGCGTGCAGGTCTTGGTCGGTCATGGCGCGGTTCCGATCAGAGGCCGAAGAGTTCGGTCAGGTGAGTATTGGCGAACTTGCCGGTCGGGTCCCAGGTCTTGCGGACCGCCAGGAAGTCGGCGGCGCGCGGATAGAGCCTGTGGACGTCGGCGGGCGTCAGGGTGTGGCGCTTGGCCCAGTGCGGCCGGCCGGCGCCGTCGCGCAGCACCGCCTCCATCTCGGCGAAGGCCGGGCGCCAGGGCATCTTGGCGTACTGGTGGAACGAGATCGAGGCCCCGGGGCCGGCGTTGAACGGGCTCATCCAGATGTCGTCGCCGGCCGCCAGCCGGAACTCGAACGGGAAAGTGATCGGCAGGCGGCGCTTGCGGATGTGGTCGATGGCGGCGCGCAGGGTCGGCAGGCCGGCGGCGCGCGGCAGCTCGTACTCCATCTCCTCGAAGCGGATGTTGCGCTCTGAGGGGAAGATGGCGTGGGCCGGGCCGACCCGGCGGCTGGACTTGCCGGCCAGGCGCATGATCAGGCGCTGCAGAGGCGGCGTCAGGTGGGGGAGGGCGGCGCAGATGTCGCAGATCATCTTGAACGTCGCCTCGTCGGTTTCCCCGGCCTCGCTGGGCGGGCGGCCGGGCGTGTCGGCGGGGACCGGGTGCAGGGTCTTGAAAATCACGTCGTCCGAGTAGGGGAAGACGAAGAACTCCATGTGGCGGGTGGCGGCGGCCAGCTCGTCCAGGCGCTCGGCGACCTCGGCCAGCGGCCGGCGCTCGACGCGTTCCTCCAGGTGATAGGCCGGCAGGACGTTGATCCGGATCTCGACCGCCACGCCGAACAGGCCGAGCGACAGGCGCTGGGCCTCGTAAAGTTCGGGGTTAAGCGTCGGTCCGCATTCGACGATCTGGCCGGTGGCGGTCATCAGCCGGAAGCCGCGGGCCTGGGTCGACAGGCTGCCCAGTTCCGCGCCCGTGCCGTGGGTGCCGGTCGAGACCGCGCCGGCCAGGGACTGGGGATTGATGTCGCCCTGATTGATCAGCGACAGGCCCTCGTCCCACAGCGCCGCCGTCAGCTTCTTGAGGCTCCAGCCGGCCGGGGCCCAGACCGTGCGACGGTCGGGCGCGATGTCGATCGCGCCTTCGTAATCGGCCAGGCTCAGCAGCAGGTCGCTGGTTTCGCAGAGCGGCATGAACGAGTGGCCCGCCCCGACGACGCGGACCTTGCCGGCCTGGGCGACCAGGGCCGCCAGTTCGCCGGCGTCGCGCGGCCGGGCGATGAGTCGAGGGGTGGCCATGACGCTGCCCGACCAGTTGTTCCATCCCGTCATCGCGTTCCCCCGATTGTGATGACGATATGATAGTAAAAGCTAGCGTATTGGCAAGCCGTCGTTCTACGGCGCGTCGGCGATGGTCTCGAAATAACGGTCGAACAGCAGGCAGACCTCGCGGATCAGGGCGTCGGCGTCCCGGTCGGGCTCTTCGACGGCCATCTCCGTGGCGGCGTAGGTCAGTTCCACGGTCATCCGCATGGCGATGCGCAGGCGAGCCTCGGAGACCTGTGGGAACCGTTCGCGCATGAACTCCACGAAGCGGTCGGCGACCATGTCGCGCGAGGCGAAGCGTAGCTGCTGCAGCATGGGCACGGCGCGCAGGGCCCGGCCGATCGCCGCGCCGCCGGGAAAGCGCCGGGTCATCTCGATCATCTCGGTGAGCATGACCACGTTCTTGTCGATCCGCTCCCCGGCGGTCGCGCCGTCGAAGCCGCCGGCCTCGATCCAGGCGAACACCGCGTCGTCCTGGGCCTTCATCAGCCGGTCGCCCAGTTCCTTGAGGATCGCGTACTTGTTGGGGAAGTAGCGGTAGAGGGCCGGCGGCGTCAGGCCGGCGCGCTTGCAGATGGCGTTGGTGCTCAGCTGCTCGAAACCGTACTCGCCCAGCAGTTCGCCGGCCGTGGACAGCACGATCTCGTAGGTGTCCTGGCCGCGGGCCTGGGTGGGCTGAAGCTTGGCGTCCAGCGCGATGTCGGGGGCCGTCGAGGACGCGGTCTTCCTGGCCGTCGTCTTCGGCATGGCGGTTCTCCTTCAAGTCCGCTCTGGACTAGTGCGCTTCACTGGAAAAGCCAATCGGCGCTAGTCGTTAGGCGGCGGAGCGAGGCCGGGTCAGGTGCAGGCCGGCGATGATCACCAGGGTGACGACCGCCAGGATCACGCCCAGCCAGACCGCCGGCCGCACGTCCGCGCCGGTGACGACGAACGAGGCCAGCAGGGGTCCCGCGCCGCAACCCAGCAGGCTGGCGCCCGGCCCCAGCAGCGCCGCCCGCCGGCTGGGGTCGGCCTCGATGGCCAGCGGCGTCAGGAACGGCGAGGCGAACAGCCAGACGAAGCCGAACAGTCCCGAGACCGCCAGGAACACCGCCGCGGACGGCAGGCTGGCCATCGCCAGCAATGCGCCGATCGCCACGAGCACGGCGACGGTCAGCGACCAGAACCACGACAGCCGGCCGGCCAGGGCCGTGGCGGCCGCGCCGCCGGCCACCTGGGCGGCCAGCGACACCGCGAAGGCCGCGCTGGCCGTGGTCACGGAATGGCCGGCCTGGCGCGACAGCGGCTCGACATAGATCCAGGCGGCCAGGATGAACGCCTGGAAGCACAGCACGGCGGCCAGGGCGATCCAACCGCGCGGACTGGGCAGGCCCTTGGGGTTGTCGGCCGCCTCCGCCAGCGGCGCGTAGGCGCGGGGAACGGCCAGGCCGACGACGGCCGCGCTCACGGTCAGGACCGCCAGCACCACGAAGCCGCCGTCCGGGCCGAACGGCCCGACGACGAAGGCGCCGATTCCGGCCACCACGCCCAGTTGGACCAGGGTCTGGATGGTCAGGTAGAGGCCCGCCCAGCGCTCGGGGCGCGGCGCGCGGACGATCATGCCGGTGATCAGCCAGATCATCGCCCCGGCCGGCAAGCCCGCCAGGGCGCGCGCCAGGATCAGGGCGTCGCCCGACATCCGCGTGGTCGCCATGTCCAGGGCCGCCAGGAGCAGGCCGCAACCCACCGCGGCCAGCCGCAACCGGCGCTCGCCGAGCAGCGGCCCCACGACCGCCGCGCCGACGCCCATGGCCACCAGCTCGGCCATGCCGGCCTGGCCGATCTGTGCCGCCGTCAGCCGCCCGGTCGCCTCCATGCCGCCCAGCAGCAGCGGCCCGACGCCGGGAAACAGCACCCCGACCAGCCCGACCCAGAACACCGCGAGGCGCTGGATGAGGCTGGGGGGATCGCCGATCCAGGCGCCCTTGGGCGACGGGGCTTCCGCCGTCATGATCGCCTCGGCCGCGCTCAATATTTCGCCCGGAAATAGACGCCGTAGGCGCGCGGCGGCCCCATGCTGAACACGTCGAAGCCGAAGGCGGCGATCGGGGTGATGTCGGAGATGTTGGTGGTGTCGAACAGGTTCTTGCCCCAGACGCCCAGCTCGTAGCGACCGTCGGCGAGACGCCAGCCGACCTGGCCGTTGACGAAGGCGCGTTCCTTGTCGCTGAGCCGCTCGGTGTTGGCGGTGTCGTAATAGACCTTGCTGCGGTAGGTGAAATCGATCTGGGACACCAGGTCGCCCGTCGGCAGCGGATGCTCGTAGCGGGCGGCGCCGTTCAGGCTGACCTTCGGGGCCGAGGGCAGGGTGTTGCCGGAGTAGTCGTTGCCGAGCGACTGGAAGTCCTTGTACTCGGCGCTCAGCAGCGACGCGCCGAGGGTCAGGCTCAGGCCCTTCATGGGACGCGCCTCGATCTCGGCCTCGCCGCCATAAACCCGCGCCGCCGAGGCGTTGGTGAACAGCTGCACCGGCAGGCCGTTGCGCTGGATCACCGTATAGACCTGCAGATCCTTGTAATCATAGTAGAAGGCCGAGACGTTGACGCGCAGGCGACGATCAAGGAACTCGCTCTTGGCTCCCACCTCGTAGGCGTTGACGGTTTCATCCCGGTAAGGGCCGATATCGGCCGGATCGGTGGTCTGACCGCTGAAGAAGCCGCCGCTCTTGGTGCCCCGATTGTAGGTCGCATAGAGGTTGGCGTCTTCGCTCAGCTTGTATTGCAGGCCCAGGCGCCCCGACACCGAGCTGAAGATCTTGGAGTCGTCGAGGGTGAACAGGGTGATCAGCCCGTAGTCGACGTCGCTGACATAGTGGAATGTCTTCTCGTCCTGCGACCAGCGCAGGCCGGCGGTCAGGGTCAGGCGATCGTTGAGGTCGTAGTCGGCCTGGCCGAAGGCCGCGTAGCTGGTCGTCTTCTGGTGCAGGGGCCAGCCGAACACGCCGACGCTGTTGGCCGGATCCATGCCGGTCGGATTATCGGGCGTCGGGACCCGCATCACGTCCAGCACGTCGTAATGGCTGTTGTTGTCCAGGTTGTCCCGGGCCGCATAGACGCCGGCCACCCAGCGCAGGGCGGTCGCGCCGTTCGATTGCAGCCGCAGTTCCTGGCTGGTGGTGTCCTGCTCGGCGATGTAGCGGGCGCCGAAGATCGAGACCGGGTTGGCGTCGGTCTCCTCCAGATCGTCGCGTTTGGCGCTCTGGTAGCCGGTGACGGAATAGAGCGTCACGCCGTCGAAGTCGTAGCTGACCGATGTCGTGGCGCCGAACAGCTTGACGATGTCCTTGCCCTCGAAGCGGTAGTCGCCCTCGTACTTGTTGTTGCTGGTGTTGGCGTAGCCGGCGGCGTTGGTGCACTGGCCGGAGGTGTAATAGCTGGGCTTGCAGAAGGAATAGCCGAAGGTCGGATCGGGCAGGGCGGTGCTGGCCGCTTCCGGGGTCTGGGCGATCAGCGAGCGGTTGTAGGTCAGGATCGAGCCGCCGCTCGACTTGCTGTAGTTCACCGACACGTCGACGGTCAGCTTGTCGTCGGGCGTGAAGCGCAGGGCGGCGCGCACGGCCTTGCGGTCGGCGTCGTTGCCCTTGTTGCCGGTCAGGCGATTGAGGGTGTAGCCGTCGCTCTTGTCGTAGAGGCCGCTGATCCGGAACGACAGGTCGTCGCCGCCGAGCGGGCCGCCGAAGCCGCCCTGGACGTTGAGCGAATTGAACCGTCCGTAGTCGACGGCCAGGTCGGCGCCGGGCGTGTTGCTCGGCTTCTTGGTGGTGACGTTGATCGCCCCGCCCGTGGTGTTGCGGCCGTAGAGCGTGCCCTGCGGACCGCGCAGCACCTCGACCTGCTGCAGGTCGTAGAAGCCGGCCATCTGGGCCATCGGGGAGGCGACATAGACCCCGTCGAGATAGACCCCGACGGCGCTGGCGGTGCTGGGATTGAAGTCGTTGACCCCGATGCCGCGGATGAAGATGCGCGGATTGGCGGCGTTGTCGTCGGTCTTGATCTGCAGGCCCGGCGACAGGCCCGACAGCGCCAGCACGTCGCCGACCCGCTGGTTCTTCAACTGGTCGGCGGTGAAGGCCGTCACGGAGACCGGCACGTCCTGCAGGTTTTCCGAACGTTTCTGGGCGGTGACGACGATCTCTTCGAGCGCGGTCGCCTCCTGGGCCATGGCCTGTCCGGCCGCCGCGACCATCGCCGCGCTTGCGACGCCTGCGAGCACCTGAAGCTTCCGCATCCCACATCCCCATTGCTGCTTTTGGAGATATAGTAGTTATAGCTATCGTTATGGCAAGCACCGTTCGTGGAGCCGCGTTCGTTCGCGACGGATCGGCCTGAACGGGGCGTTTCGGGGGCAGACCCCGGCCTGGAAAGCTCGAAAATTGATCCGAATGGCCTCGCCGCCGGCGCACCGGGCCGACAACGCACAAGGGCGGGGCGGGGTGGCCGCCCAGACGGCCGCCGGCGTCTAACCGTGATTATGTAACGCATTCCCGCGCCGCCGCGGTGACGCTATAGGGCGGGGATGAGGCGGCTTACGACATGGTTGCGCGGCATGGGAGGCCTTCTGGCCGCCTGTCTGTTCGTCGCGCTGGTCGTCACGCCGGCCATCGACGCCGCGGTCTGCGCGGGCGACGACCGCCCGGTCATTACCGGGGCCTCGCAGGTTTCCGCCGTGGAAGCGGCCGATCACCAGGTCCCGCACCCGATCGACGCCGGCGATTGCCAACACGGTCATTGCCATCATGTCGCGCCGATGCTTGGCGGCCTGCTCGACGCCGACCCGATCCTGATCCTGGCCGACGGTTCGCCGGCCGCGTCCCGCGCCCGCGCGCTCACCTCCCTCGACCTGGCCGGACCGGAACGACCGCCCCGCGCCTGACGGACCGCGCGCGCCCCGGCGCGCTCCATTCCGTCACATCGCGAGGATTTTCATGTCATCGACCCGATGGCCGCTGCGTGCGGCCTTGGCCTGCGTCGTCGCCGGAGCGTTCAGTTCCGGCCCGACCCTGGCCGACCCGGCGCCCGCCTACGCCGAACTCCTGCGGCGGGCCCAGTCCGCCGCCCCCCGCCTGGCCGAGAGCCGGGCCCATGTCGCCCAGTCCGAAGGCCTGGCCCGCCAGGCCGCGGCCCGACCCAATCCGACCTTGAGCCTGGAGGTCGAGAACTTCGCCGGGCAGGGGCCGTTCAAGGGCGGCGACGCCGCCGAAAGCACCGCCTCGGTCCAGCAGGCGCTGGAACTGGGCGGCAAGCGTCCGGCCCGCATCGCCGCCGGCCGCGCCGAACTGGAGGTCGCCCGCGCCCGGGCGGCCATGGTCGACGCCGCCTTCGCCTTCGACCTGGCCCAGGCCTATGCCGGGGCCGAGGCCGCCGACCTGCGGTTCAGGCTGGCCGGCGACGCCATCACCCTGGCCGAGGAGGACCTTCGGGTCACCCGCGCCCTGGTCGAGGCCGGCAAGGAGGCCGAGCTTCGGGTTCTGCAGGCGCGCTCGGCCGTCGAGACCGCCCGCGCCCAGCTGGGCGAAGCCCAGGCCGAACGGGAAGGGGCCTTCGCCCGGCTGACCGCCCTGACCGGCGACGATCCGCCGATCACCACGATCGCCGTCAGCCTTCTGGCCCATGCCGACCGCATGGAGGCGCTGCCCGCCGTCGATCCGATCGACACCCCGGCCTATCTGGCCGCCCAGGCCGAACGCGAGGCGGCCGCGCGCCGGGTTCGGGTCGAGCAGACCCGGGCGGCGCCGGACGTCTCGGTGTCGCTGGGGGTTCGCCGGCTGGCGGGGGACGACGCCACCGCCCTGGTGGCCGGCGTCTCCGCGCCGTTCCTGATCTTCGACCGCAATCGCGGCGCGATCTCCGCCTCCCGGGCGGAACTGACGGCGGCCGAGGCGCGTCTCGGCGCGGCCCGGCTCGACGCCCAGGCCGAGATCGCCTCGGCGCTGTCCAAGGCCGGCGCGGCCCAGACCCGGGTCGCCGCCAACCGCCAGGCCGAGGCGACGGCGACCGAGGCCTATCGGCTGACCCGCCTGGGCTACGAGGGCGGCAAGCTGCCGCTGGTCGAAGTCCTCAACGCCCGTCGCGTGCTGATCGAAGCGCGCGACCAGATCCTCAACGCCCGGCTTGAGCGCCTGACCGCCGAAGCCGCGCTCGCGCGCCTGCAGGGCGTCGCGCCGTTTGGAGACCATCCATGAAATCGTCCTCCCTGCCGCTCTACGGCGGCGTCGCCGCCGCCGTGCTGATCGCCGCCGCGAGCGGCTTCGGCCTGGCCACGGTGTCCCAGAAGACGCCCGTCGCGCCGACCGCCGAGGCGCATGCCGAAGCCGAGGGACACGCGGATCAGGTCGTGTTGAAACCGGAGGCCATCCAGTCGGCCGGCATTCACACCGAGACCGTCGCCGGCGGCGGCTTGTCGGCCGAGATCCTGGCTCAAGGCTCGGTCACCGCCTCGCCGGGCGGCCAGGCCGTGCTGACCGCCAGGGCCGGCGGCGCCGTCACCCGGATCTTCAAGCGCCTGGGCGACCCCGTCGGGGCGGGCGAAACCCTGGCCATCGTCGAAAGCGGCGACGCGGCCCAGATCGCCGCCGACCGCACGACCGCCGCCGCCAAGGCCACCTTGGCCCAGAAGACCCTGGCCCGCGAGAAGTCGCTGTACGACCAGCGCGTCTCGCCCCGCCAGGACTACGAGCAGGCGCAGGCCGAGGCGGCCATGGCCAACGCCGAGGCCCGCCGGGCCCAGGTGGCCGCCGGCGCCGCCCGGGTCACAGCCGACGGCCGGGGCGTCAGGGTCACCAGCCCGATCGCCGGCCGGGTGACGGCCGCCCCGGCCAGCCTCGGCGCCTTCGTCGAGCCGCAGACCGAGCTGTTCCGCGTCGCCGACCCTCGCCAGGTCCAGATCGAGGCCTTCGTCACCGGAACCGACGCCCAGCGCATCGCGCCCGGCGACCGGGCGGTGCTTGAGCTGGGCGACGGCCGCGCGCTCGACGTCGTCGTGCGCGCGATCACCCCGGGGCTCAATGCCGAGACCCGGGCCGCCACGGTCGTCCTGACCCTTCCCGACGGCGCGAGCCTGCAGCCTGGCCAGACCCTGCGGGTGCGCATCCTGCCAGCGCGCGCGGGCCTGGGTGGTGGCGTCGTCGTGCCTGAGGAGGCTGTCCAGACCCTGGACGGCAAGCCTGTGGTCTTCGTTCGGACGGCCGGGGGCTTCAAGGCTCAGACCGTTCAGGTCGGCGCGCGCGGGGCCGGGCGCGTCGAGATCACCGGCGGCCTGACGGCCGGCCAGTCCGTGGCGACCAGGAACGCCTTCCTGCTCAAGGCCGAACTCGGCAAGGGCGAAGGGGAGGCGCACTGATGATCGCCAAGCTTCTGTCGTTCTCGGTGCGGGCCCGCTGGGCCGTGCTGTTCGTCGTCCTGGGGATCGCCACGCTCGGCGCCTGGCAGCTGAGCAAGCTGCCGATCGACGCGGTGCCGGACATCACCAACAAGCAGGTGCAGATCAACACCAGCGACCCATCGCTCTCGCCGACCGAGATCGAAAAGCGCGTGACCTTCCCGGTCGAGACGGCCCTGGCCGGCATTCCGGGCCTGGAGTCCACCCGGTCGATCTCGCGCAACGGCTTCTCGCAGGTCACGGCGGTCTTCAAGGAGAACGTCGACCTCTATTTCGCCCGCCAGCAGGTCAACGAGCGCCTGGCCCAGGCCCGCGACAGCCTGCCCGAAGGCGTCCAGCCGCAGATCGGTCCGGTGACCACCGGATTGGGCGAGGTCTTCATGTACGCCATCGACTTCGCCAATCCCGGCGGGCGCGGGGCGAAGATCCGCGACGGCGAACCGGGCTGGCAGAGCGACGGCGCGTTCCTGACGCCGGAGGGCGCGCGCCTGACCGACGAGGTGGCCCGCGCCGCCTATCTGCGCACCGTCCAGGACTGGATCATCAGCCCGCAGCTGCGCGGCGTCACGGGCGTGGCCGGCGTCGACACCATCGGCGGCTTCGAAAAGCAATATGTGGTCGAGCCCGACCCGGTGAAGCTGGCCGCCTATGGCGTGTCGTTCCCGGAACTGGCCAAGGCGCTGGAGGCGGCCAACCTCTCGGTCGGCGGCAATTTCGTCGAGCGGGCAGGGGAGGCCTATCTGGTCAGGGCCGACGCCCGGATCCGCAGCCTCGACGAAATCGCCAACGCCGTGATCGCCACCCGGGGCGGCGTCGCCGTCGCGGTCAAGGACGTCGCCGGCGTCAGGGTGGGCGGCGAACTGCGCACCGGCGCGGCCAGCATGAACGGCCATGAGGTGGTGATCGGCACCACCCTGATGCTGATCGGCGAAAACAGCCGCACCGTCGCCAAGGCGGTGGGCGAGAAGCTGACCCAGGTCGAGCGATCGCTGCCGCCGGGGGTCATCGTCACCCCGACGCTCGACCGCTCCAAGCTGGTCAACGCCACCGTCGCCACCGTCCAGCGCAACCTGCTGGAAGGGGCGATCCTGGTGGCGGCGGCGCTGTTCCTGCTGCTCGGCAATGTCCGCGCCGCCCTGATCGCGGTGCTGGTCATCCCGTTCTCGTTCCTGATGACCGCCATCGGCATGAACGGGCTGGAGGTCTCCGGCAACCTGATGAGCCTGGGCGCGCTGGATTTCGGCCTGATCGTCGACGGCACGGTGATCATCATCGAAAACTGCCTGCGTCGCCTGGCCGAGCGCCAGCATCACGAGGGGCGGCTCCTCACCCTGAACGAGCGCCTGGAGGAGACCGTCCTGGCCTCGCGGGAAATGATCCGGCCCACCGTCTATGGCCAGGCGATCATCTTCCTGGTCTTCGCGCCGCTGCTGACCTTCACCGGCGTCGAGGGCAAGACCTTCTCGCCGATGGCCATCACCCTGATGCTGGCCCTGGCCAGCGCCTTCGTGCTGTCCCTGACCTTCGTGCCGGCCATGGTCGCCCTGCTGATCCGCGGCAGGGTCGCCGAGAAGGACGTGCCGGTCGTCGCCTGGATCAAGCGGATCTACGCGCCCGTCCTGCGCCGCTCGGTCGCCCGGCCGTGGCCGTTCATCGCCGCCGGGGTGGGCGTCTTCGCCCTGGCCGGGGTGGTCTTCACCTTCCTGGGCCAGGAGTTCATCCCCCAACTCGACGAGAAGAACATCGCCCTGTCGTCGCAGCGGATTCCGTCCACCTCTCTCGAACAGTCGCTGGCCATGCAGAGACAGGTCGAAAGGGCGATCACCAGCCTGCCGGAGGTCGAGCGGATGTTCTCCAAGACCGGCACCGCCGAGGTGGCCACCGATCCGATGCCGCCCAACATTTCCGACGGCTTCGTGATCCTCAAGCCGGAGAAGGACTGGCCCGACGGCGTCGACAGCAAGGCCGATGTCGTGGACCGGATCCAGGCCAGGCTTGACGGCCTGGTCGGCAACAGCTTCGAACTGACCCAGCCGATCCAGATGCGGTTCAACGAACTGATCGCCGGCGTGCGCGGCGACGTGGCCATCAAGCTCTATGGCGACGACCTGGAACAGATGAGCGCGGCCGCGGCCAGGATCGGCGCGGCCTTGCAAGCCACGCCCGGCGCGGCCGACGTCCGGGTCGAACAGACGGGCGGGGCGCCGACCCTGGACGTCCAGTTCGACCGGGCGGCCATCGCCGGCCTTGGCCTGACGGTCGAGGAGGTGGCCGACACGGTCGCCGCCGCCCTGGGCGGCCGCGAGGCGGGCCTGGTGTTCGAGGGCGACCGGCGCTTCGCCGTGGTCGTCCGCGTGCCGGCCGCCACCCGTGACGACCTGGATGTCCTGGGCGCCCTGCCGGTAATGCTGCCGGAGGAGGGCGGTCACCCGCGCGCTTCCGTGCCCCTGCGCGCCGTGGCGCGGTTCGCGTTCGCCGACGGCCTCAACCAGATCAGCCGCGAGAACGGCAAGCGCCGCGTGGTGGTCCAGGCCAATGTCCGAGGCCGCGACGTCGGGTCCTTCGTCGCCGAGGCCGCGGGCAAGGTCGATGCCGTGGCCCTGCCGTCCGGGGCCTGGCTGGAATGGGGCGGCCAGTTCCAGAACCTCAAGGCGGCCTCCGACCGCCTGGCCATCGTCGTGCCCCTGTGCTTCGCCCTGATCTTCGCCATCCTCTACATGGCGCTGGGCGGATTTGGCCGCGCCCTGGCGGTGTTCACCGCCGTGCCGCTCGGCCTGGCGGGCGGGGTCTTCGCCCTGGCCATGACCAGCATCGCCTTCTCGGTGTCGGCGGCCGTCGGCTTCATCTGCCTGTCCGGCGTGGCGGTGCTCAACGGCCTGGTGGTGATGAGCAGCGTCCGCCAGCGCCTGGAAGACGGCGTCGAACTGGCCCAGGCGATCATCGACGGGACCATGGAACGGGTGCGACCGGTGATCATGACCGGGCTGGTCCCGGCCATCGGCTTCGTGCCCATGGCCCTGGCCCACGGCACGGGCGCCGAGGTGCAGAAGCCGCTGGCCATCGTCGTCATCGGCGGCCTGATCACCGCCACGGCCCTGACCCTGCTGGTCCTGCCGGCGATCAGCCAGGTGATCCTGAGGTTGCCGCGACGACTGTCCGCCAACGACGATCGAACCTGAGCCATTCTGACTATGGGCGCTACCGCTTCGGAGCAGAGGTTCCGAAGCGGTAGCAGCGCCTTGACCAATGGCGGCGGCAGATCCAGCCGGCCGTCTCACGCCCGCCGTTCCATGATCTCTGTTATCCGGGCGGGATTCGCGTCATAGTGTCGCATGAGGCGGACGACGCCACGCTAGGTGGTCGGAGGGGTTGCTTGCGAGTTTTGTTCAGAATGCGTCGCGCCATTATCGGCGCGAGCGCGATGACGTGTCTGGGCGCGGCCCTGCTCGTCGCAAATCCCGCGGCGGCCCAGGTGGCCTTGCCGTCACGGCAGGAGCTGGATCCGGCCCGGGCCGCCCCGATCGCGGCCGCGCCGCGCGGCGACCTGTTCAAGGGCGTCGAGGCCGGGCCCTGCGCCTTTCGCGACAGCGCCGTCAAGGTCACCCTGAGCGCGGTGGAGTTCCATGGCGCGACGTCCGGCGCCCTGGCGCTGTCGGACCAGGCCCTGGCCTCGACCTATGCCGAATTCATCGGCCGCGAGGCGCCGGTGAGCGTGGTCTGCGACATCCGTGACCGGGCCGCGGCGCTCTATCTGCGGCGCGGCGTGCTGGCCAGCGTGGTCATTCCCGAGCAGCGGATCACCGAGGGGCGACTGACCCTGACGGTGGTCGAGGCGCGGATCGCGGCGGTGACCTATCACGGCGACGCCGGCCCGGCCCAGAAGCAGGTCGTGCGTTTCCTCGACCACCTGCGCGGCATGGCGCCGTTCGATCTCGACGTCGCACAGCGCTACCTGCTGCTGGCCTCCGACGTGCCCGGCGTGCGCATCCAGTCGGTGCTCAAGCCGTCGCCGCTCGGCCAGGGCGCGCTGGACCTGGATATCGCCATCGCCCGCGACGCCGTCGACGGCTCGGCGCAGATCCAGAACTACGGCTCCAGGACCGTCGGCCGCGACCTGGCCCTGGCGCGGCTGGATCTCAACGGCTTCACCCCGCTGGGCGAGCGGACCTCGATCCTCGGCTACGGCACGCTGTCCAGCGACGAGCAGCGGGTCATCCAGGTGGCCGAGCGCTTCTTCATGGGCGGCGACGGCCTGGTGGCCGACCTCTCGGGCTCGTGGGCCTGGACCCGGCCCGGCGACACCCTCAAACCGCTGGACCTGGAGGGCGAGTCGTTCGCCGGCAGCGCCCGCCTGACCTATCCGCTGGTGCGCCATCGCCGCCACAACCTCAACATCGGGGTCGGGCTGGACTGGGTCGACCAGAAGGTCGAGTTCGGCGGCGGCGTGGCCGTGCTGACCGACGACCATCTGCGGGTGTTCTTCGTCCGGCTCGACGGCCACTTCGCGCCGGCCAGCCTGGCGGCCCATTCGGTGGCCCTGACCGGGATGCTCGAACTGCGCCAGGGCGTCCACAGCCTCGGCGCCAGCCGCTACGGCGACCCGCAGGCCTCGCGCTTCCTGGGCAAGCCGGACGCCACGGTGATGCGGGCCGAAGGCGAGATCGGCGGCCGCCTGGCGGGGCCGGTGATCGGCAAGCTGATCGTCGCCTGGCAGCACACCGACGATCCGCTACTGTCCTACGAGGAGTATGGGGTCGGCAACCTGACGGTCGGGCGAGGCTACGACCCGTCGGCGGCGTCCGGCGACCGCGCCGTGTCGGCCTCGCTCGAGGTCAGCACCACGCCGCTGTCGCTGCCTTTCTCGCTGAAAGGGGGCGGTCGCGCCGCCTGGCGGCCGTACGCTTTCTACGACGCCGCCGAGCTGACCAACCTCGGCTTCGGGGCGGGCAAGCTGGACCTGACCTCGGCCGGGGTCGGGGTGCGCGCCCAGGTCACCTCGCGGGTGGCCGTCGACCTGACCTGGGCCAAGCCTTTCGACAGCCCGTTCGGGACCGGCGACGAACCGCCGTCGCGCGTCCTGATCTCGCTGTCCGCCGCCCTGTTCTAGACCATCGAAGTTCCCGGAGCGTCCGCCATGACCCCGTCGCCGATCCGTCCGATCCTTTCTCGCACCGCTTCGCGCCCCGCGCGCCGGGCCAGGCTGCTGGCGGCCTCGGCCCTGTGCGGCGTGGCCGCGATGCTGGCCCCGCCGGCCCTGGCGGGCACCCTGCCGGGCATACCGAGCGCCGCCAACATCACGGTCTCCAGCGGCGGTTCGCAGCCGACGATCAGCTTCCCCGACGCGATCACCCTGCAGATCGAGCTGAACGCGCCCCGGACGGTCATCAACTGGACCGACCTGCACCTCAGCAGCGGCGACGCGATGAACTTCATCTTCGACGCCGCCGACGACATCGTGCTGAACAAGACCACCAGCCAGATCCGGTTCGACACCGGCAGCGTGGTGACCGGCAAGGTCGGGGCGGCCACGGCCGGCAACGTCTGGTTCTACTCACCCCAGGGCGTGATCGTCTCGCCCGGCGCGACCATGACCGCCGGCGGCTTCCTGTTCAGCCGCGGTTCGTCGCTCAGCGACGCCGGCTTCGTCTCCGCCGCCGATCCGTTGGCCAACCTGCGCGCCGCGACCGACGCCCTGATCAAGATGACGACGATCAGCTCGGCGACCAGCGCCTCGATCAACAGCACCGGCGACGTCGTGCTCAGCGCGTCCAGCGGCGACCTCAACGTCGGCATCGCCTCGGGCGCCACGGTGGACATTTCGACGACCTCGGGTTCGATCACCGCCAGCGAAGTCACGGCCACCACCGGCGCGGCCTCGGTGGCGGCCGGCGGTCCCGGCGCGACGGTCACCTCGATCACCGGCGCGACCGGCGTCTCGGTCTCTTCAGGCAACAACACCTCGGTCGGTTCGGCCACCACCACCGGCGTCTCTGGCGACATCACCATCCAGAGCGGCAACGTGGCGTCGCTGACCACCGCCAATTCCGGGCGCGACCTCTTCCTCAGCGCTCCGATGATCTTCCTCGACACCGCCGCCGCCGCGCGCGACGTCTTCGTCACGGCCACCACGGGTGGGGCGATGGTGACCCACCAGGTCTTCGCCGGCGACGACATCGAGATCACCGCCACCACCGGCGACGTCTCGGCCGGCGGCGCGACGCTGCGGTCCACGGGCCTGGGCGCGAGCGACGACGCCCACGTCCTGGCGCGCTCGACCAGCGGCTTCGTCAACGTCGGCGCGGCCAACACCCAGGGGACGGGCGTCGCCGCCGGCGATGTGACGATCGAGTCGACCAACAGCACGATCCTGGGGGCGGGCGGCAGCACCCGCGATCTGACGGTGACGGGATCCAATCCCCTGTCGCTGACCGGCGCCTATTCCGCGACCGGCACGGCCTCGTTCACCTCGACGACCGGGATGGTCACCCAGGCTGGCGGCTCGATCACCGCCGGGCTGCTGACCGTCGACGCGGCCTCGGGCGTCGTCCTGACCCAGGCCGGCAACAACGTGACCAACCTGGGGATCATCAACAGCGGCACGGGCGGCTTCAGCTATCACGACCTCGACAGTTTCGGCCTGACCGACGCGATCGTCTCGGGCGGGGACGTCTCGCTGACCTCGGGCGGCGCCATCACCCAGACGGCGGGCACGATCACGGCCGACGTCCTGAACGTCACGGCGGCGACCGGGATCAGCCTGACCGAGGACAACCTCGTGACCAGTCTGGGTGTTGTGAACAACACCACCAGCGGCGCCCTCGCGTTTCGCGACGCCGACGGCTTCGACATCACCGACAACATCGACTCCGCCGGAAACGTCAGCCTCTTCACCACCAGTGGGGACATCACCCATTCCGGCGGGACGCTGCACGCCGGCGGGTTCTTCTCGCTGGACGCCGGCGGGCTGATCGCGGTGGGCGACCTCAGCGCCGGCGGCGGCGTCGGTGTGATCGCGGCGGGCAGTATCGAGGTAACCTCGGCCACGGCGGGCGGCGGCGTCTCCCTCCTGTCGAACGCCGGCCAGGCGGTCCTGCGCAAGGCGGTGCTGACGGGCTCGGGCGCGAGCGACAATCTCAGCATCGTCGCCGCCGGCGACGCCATTCTCGGCTCCGACAGCCACCTGACCATCACCACCGACAACGTCTTCAGCCGAACGGGCGGGAGCACGGGCACGGCCGACGTCAGGTCGACGTCCGGCGACGCGCTGGTCCATCTCGACAGCAGCGCCGGCTTCGACACGCTGGAAGGGGCGGGCGTCGACGTCACGATCCGCACCGGCCCGGCGTCGTTCGGCGCGATCACGGCCAACACCGGCGACCTCTATGTCGAGGCGCTGGACGGCGCCCTGAGCGTCGGTACAGCCACCGCGACCGCCGGCGACCTGGATCTCCTGGCCCACGGCGGCGACCTGACGATCACCGGCTCGGTGCACGGCGGCGGGCGGGTGCATATCGAGACCGATGGCCTGCTGGACGGGACCGCCGCCAGCCTGATCTCCAGCGGCGGCGACCTGGAGCTGTTCGGCGGCGGCGTCGACGTGGGCCACCTCCAGGCCGGCGGCGCCCTGGAGGCGGCGGCCATCGACAGCAACGTCCTGGTGCAATTGGCCGAGGCCGGCCAGACCGTCCAGGTGATCTCGCTGAACGGCGACGCGACCCTGCGGGGCGGCGAGGGGGCCGACGGCATCGCGGTCGTGGCCCTGAACAAGGCCACCTTCGGCGCCGACGACAAGGCCTCGATCACCGCCGCCAACTCCGCGATCACCGACCCCACCTGCGGCTGCGGCTCGGGCGGGCTGCAGGTGCTGTCCTCCAACGGCGACGCGGTGGTCAATATCAACTCGGCCAGCAACGGGATCGCCCTGGTCGGCGCCGGCATCGCCGGGACCGCGACCGTCGTCCAGAAGACCGGCGACCTGAAGATCGAGGAGCTGGCGGCCTACAACATCACGCTCGAAGCCATGGGCGGCACGCTGGAGACCGGGTTCACGACCACCAGCGGCGGCGACTACACGATCACCGCTCAGGACTTCCTGGGCGACGCGCTGACCCCGACCCTGTTCAGCGGTCTCATCCGCGACGTCACCATCACCGACACCCTGGGCGGCCTGAACTTCGGGGCCACGGCCATCCATGCCGATCGCAGGCTGACCATCACCGCCCTGAACGGCGGGGCGGTGACCGGCTCGGGTCAGCTGGACGCCGGCCTGGGGGCAGGGGCCCACGACGGCGAGGTCAACATAGCGGCCAACGCCATCACCCTCGGCGTGGTCCGGTCCGACGGCGACGTGGGCCTGAGCGCCGGAACCGGTGGGGTGAACCTGGGAGCCGTCGTTCACGCCGACCGCTTGCTGGGCATCATCGCCCTGAACGGGGCGGTGACCGGCGCCGGCCAACTCGACGCCGGGACGGGAACGACCTTCGGCGATATCGAGGTGGCGGCCAACGCCATCGCCCTCGATACGATCCGGGCCAACCGCGACGTGAACCTGAACGCCGGAACCGGCCTGGTGAACGTGGCGACCAGCCTTAGCGTCGACAGGACCTACGCCCTGATCGGCGGCGACTTCTCGGCCGCCGCGCTGACGCCCCTGGGCGCCAAGGCCGGGACCTGGACCATCATGGATCAGGCCGGCGATTTCGACTTCAGCGGCAAGACCCTGCACTACGGGTCCTCCATCGCCGTCAACGTGTTCAACGGCGATGTCATCGGCGGCGACATCACCAGCGATGCGGGCACGGTCTTCGTCCAGGCCGACGGCGGAAGTCTGGGCGCGCTGTACGCCGGGGGCGGCCAGGTCACGGCGATCGGCGATGTCGGCGGCATGGCCGTGGCTTCGGCCCAGGGCGTGGCGCGGATCACGGTCACGGCCGCGAATGGCACGGCCAGCCTGGGCTCGGCGGTCCTGACGGGACCGGGGATCCACGGCCTGACGGTCCGCGCGACGAACGGCGACGTGGTCCTGGGCGCGGCGACGCCGGGCGCGATCACCGCGGGCAACGTCGTCACCTCGACGGGCTCGAGCCTGGCGCTCGTGGCCTCGACGCCGACCGGCAAGGTCGACGTCAACCTGGATCACATGACCAACGCCAACCTGACCACCCTGTCCGGACCGCTCGGCGTCACTGTCCAGGTCATCAACGGCCCGCTACGGGTCGGCAACGCCAGCGCGACCGGCGGCCAGGTCTGGATCACCGGCTCGAACGGCGCCGTGACCGTGGACCAACTGACGGCGGGCGGCACTTCGCTGGTGAGGGGCGGCGGCGAGACGCGGCTGGTCTCGGCCAATGTCACGGGCGGCGGCGGGCTCTCGGTGCTGTCGACCGGCGCCGGCGTGCGCCTTGGCGACGCGACTCCGGGCCGGGTGATCGCCGTCACCAATACGCTCAACCTGTCCGCGGCCACCGACATCACCCAGCAGGGCGCCATACATGCCGGCGGGACGGGCGTGAACGCGGGAACCGGCGTCACGCTGCTCGGCGACAACCAGGTCAGGCACCTGAACTGGGTCAATGTCGCCGGCGGAGGCTTCGCGTTCCACGGCGCCACCGCCTTCGACATCGTCGGCCCGATCGTCGCCGTCGGCCAGACGGTGGACTTGCGGTCCGACCAGACCATCGGCCAGGCCCCGCTCGGGGTCATCACCGCCCAGAAACTGACCGGCTCCTCGGTCGGCGCGGCGATCTTCGGCCTCGACAACCAGATCGCCGAGCTGGGCGACTTCACCAACACCACCGGCCGACTGAAGCTGGTCAGCAATCGCGCCCTGACCATCAGCGGAACCGTGCTCAGCACGGGGACCCTGTCGATCGCCTCACACGGCGGCATGACCATCGCCGGCACGGGCACGGTGCGAGCCAACGGCGCGGGCGACGCCGTGGTGCTGGCCTCGGACGGGGTGTTCACCAACGCCCGCGGGGCGGACGCGGTGACCGCCGCCAGCGCCGGCGGCCGGTGGCTGATCTACACCCAGGCGTTCGGCGATCCGCAGGGATCGACGGCGGGCAATACGTTCAACGGCCTGGTCGGCAAGAGCTTCTACGGCGCGCCCTACGACTTCGCGGCCTCGGGCTTCACGGTGGGTGTCAACAACGGCAACCGCTTCGTCTACGCCTACCAGCCGACCATAACGGTGGCGCCCGACAGCCGGACCGTGACCTATAGCGGGGCCATTCCGTCGCTCTCGGCGACGGTCACGGGCCTGATCAACGGCGATCTCTTCACCGACGCCTGGCTGGGCGCTCTGGTGATCTCGGGCGCGACCAGCAAGAACGTCGGGACCTACACCCTGAACGCCGTCACCGGCGGCCTGACCTCCGACCTCAACTACGCCTTCGCGGCCGGACCCGCCGGCTCGCTGCGGATCGATCCCAAGGCCCTGAGCGGGGTGCTGGCCGCCACCAACAAGACCTATGACGGGACGGTGGCCGCGAGCGGTTCGATCGGCCTGACCGGCTTGGTGGCCGGCGACACGGTGAGCGCGTCGGGAACCTATGCCTTCGCCGACAAGAACGCCGGGACCGGCAAGACGGTGACGGCTGCGGGCGTGGCCCTGTCGGGCGCCGACGCGGGCAACTACACGCTTGCCCCGCTGGCCACGACCCAGGCCGATATCCTGAAGAAGGGCCTGACCGGCGCGCTGGCCGCCGCCAACAAGACCTATGACGGGACGACGGCCGCGAGCGGTTCGATCGGCCTGACCGGCGTGGTGGCCGGCGACACCGTGAACGCGTCGGGAACCTACGCCTTCGCCGACAAGAACGCCGGGACCGGCAAGACGGTCACGGTGTCCGCCGCCGCCTTGACCGGCCTCGACGCCGCCAACTACGACCTCGGCGGCGTCAGCGGCGGCCTGGCCGACATCCTGCGCCGGCAGGTGACGGTCGCGGCCGACAGCGCGTTCAAGCCGTTCGGCGCTGTCGATCCGACCCTGACCTACCGCATCGCGGTGGGCGACCTGGCCGCGGGAGACGCCTTCACCGGCGGCCTCACGCGCGACCCGGGCGAGGTGCCCGGCGGCTACGGGATCACGCGTGGGACGCTGGGCCTGTCGATGAACTACGACCTGACCTTCACCGGCGCCGTGTTCACGATCCGGCCGTTCCCGTCGAGCGAGGCGGGCGGCTCGATGACGCTCAAGCACCTCGTCCAGTCGCCGGACTTCACCCTGGATTGGGATCCGGAGATCAATCTCACGACCGGGGGCCAGGCCTGTCCCGGCGAAGGCTGTCCGCCACAAGCCGCCATGTCCGGCAGCGCCGGCGGTCGGGCGGTGGCGACGCTGCGCTAGGCTGCAAGCGCGGCGGTCGCGCTGACGACCGCTCGGCGGCTCAGCAGTGGTTTGAAGAGATAATTTCTGATAATATTACTTAGGCGCAAAATGCATGTAATGCCTGACTAACGCCCATCTGGCTTTCAGCTTCGAAGGCCATTCGGCCGTTCGCAGATCGAACTCTGTGAAGTCGCGCTTCGTAAGGCCAGCCGCTAGCGCGGCCAGCGGATCGACACTCTGCTCCGGCAACCGATATTGGCACTCTTGCACAAATCCAGCGATCGGCCCGTTTTCATCGGGCTCCGCCAGGATCGCCATTGCCACGAGCACGTGCTTGAGCCGATCGAACGGCTCGAGATCCGCCAACCCGTCTGCGATCATGTGGCGCGTCAATTTTGGGCTGAACTGATGCACGCCCCAGTTCACGCTCCGAAACAAAGAAGCGGCACCTGGACGCGGCTCTGATCTGAGCGCATCAACCAGATCGCCGATCAATGACCGAAGCCGACCCAATATATAAAGGTCAGACGGCACAGTGCCGGTCTTTTTAATTCCCTTCAGCAAGGTATCAAGTCTGGCGCGCAGTTGGACTGTATGCTGTGAAGTTGAAGATCTAAGTGGATCGTGTTGTATTTTACCCTTCCTCTCCATATGAAACACGAAGGGAAATTGGCTCGGCATCAAAGTTTTCTTGTGCACGCTGCACGTGGTCGCCAGCGGATACATCCAGGCCGTCCGGGCATAAAGCTCCCTCCCCGCCTTTCGATCTTCCAAGAGGCAGTCATGACAGACCACGGCCTCTCGAGAGAGGCGAAACAGTGGAAGCGGTTTGACGATTAGCTGCGGGTGTACGGCGGCAATGAGCCGATCTAGTGGAACACCTGTCGCGTCCGAAACGCGATCTAGCGAGTCCATGTGACCTCGCTCAAGGGATTCTGGATCAGCTCCGATCTCGGCAGCAAGCTCTCCGCGAGTGAGCAAATGAGCGTCCGCGATTCGAAATAACCACGACGAGATTGCTTCATCTGGATAGGGAGCTGGTGCCAAGCTCGATAAGACAGGCTGCCATCGATCAACACTTGCCACAATTGGATCCCCTGCTCGTGGCCTGGGCCGAACTCCTGAATTCTCGGGAAGTAGCATCGATTAGAGCGGGTGTCAGGCGCTCCTCTCCCTCAATAGCCACCCTTGCGTCGCCATTGGAGAGCGCGGTGGTCGCCCTTTCGTCCCACGTCTTCCGGGTTCGGAGCGACAACCATTTACCCGGGTGAATTTAGACGCTATTTTCACCCGGGTAATTTTCAGACGTACATTCCGCCCTGCGCCCCCTACACGGTCCGCTTCCGTCGTGGCGGTCAGCCTCTCAGGAAAAAATAAAGTGCCAAATGTCCGATCCAACGGGATGACCATCGCGTTCGACGAGTTCGGACCGAAGAACGCCGAGCCCATCCTGCTGGTCTCCGGCCTAGGCGTACAGATGATCCGCTGGGCAGGCCCGTTTTGCGAGATGCTCGCGGCGCAAGGCTACCGGGTCATCCGTTTTGACAACCGGGACGCCGGCCTTTCAACTCACCTCGGCGACACGCCGGTCATTGAGATAGCCGATCTGGTTCAGGCCCTGGGGCGAGGCGAGCGAACAAATCTGGCCTACACCCTGCGCGACATGGCCGATGATGCCGTCGGGCTGTTGGACGCCCTCGGAATCGAGCGCGCTCACGTCGTGGGCCGATCGATGGGCGGGATGATCGCGCAGCTGATGGCCGCCGAGCATCCCCAGTGTACGCTCTCGCTGGCCTCGATCATGTCCAGCACCGGCAATCCGAAACTGCCCCCGCCGTCGCCCGAAGCCATGAGCGCCTTGATGCGGCCCGCTCCGGATCCGGCCTGGGACGAGGCGGGCTATCTGGCCCATTGCGTGGCGACGGCCCGAGTGATCTCAAGTCCCGGCTTCGTTTTCGATGAGAACGCCTACCGCTCACAGGCGCTGGCCGAACTGAGGCGAGCCCACAATCCCGCGAGCTTCGGTCGGCAGCTCGCCGCCATGATCACGGCCGGCGATCGCCGCGCCCAGCTCAACACCATCGTGGCTCCGACCTTGGTAGCGCACGGGGCCGACGACCCGCTGATACCGGTGGTTGGGGGACGGGACACGGCCGCCAACATCAAGGACGCCAAATTGATGATCATCGAGGGAATGGGTCACGATCTGCCGATCGAACTCCATGAAACCTTCGCGCTGGCCATCGCCGCCAACGCGCGACGAGCCGCCGCCTAGGCTGGGAAAGTCCCCTGGTACCGGTTGAATCCTGGATGTCGGAGCTGCCGTTATCAACGGCGGTGCGCCAGGAGCGAACACTGAGGCGGCTCCAGAAACTCGACCTTCACCAATGGGGATTGTGGACGACGGCGAACTCTCAAGCGCTCTCTTCTGCAGTGGGAGGTGGAGCGTTCCGTGGACGCCGGCCGACTTCGATGTTGACGGCGTAGCGCACCGCCCGATCCGCGTCTTGGCCGCGCCCAAGATCACGGCATGCCGTCCGTGTGCGTCACCTTGCTTGTGAGCCTCGTCCGACATCCCGCCGCTCACGCCCCGACCGGCGGCGTGATCTGCGCATCGTCGGGCAACGGGGTGAACTCCTGATCGTCGCCGTCGGTAACCTGCCTTGTGCATGCGATCAGCGTTCAAGTCGTGCGTGACTGCGGCGGCGGCCTCTGGGTTCACTCGCGGTTGAAGCCAAAGGGATTACGGGAGCCACGCGCCGCGTGAACGGACCGGTGGCCGCCGGTCCGTTCACAGCGCCAAGCCATCACGCCCGAGCGCCATGATCCAGATACAAGGAGTTCATTCACTAGCGTTCATGACATGGTCCTGACGGCCCGCGCCGGGATCATGTCAGCTGGGGCGATGCAAGGTCTCTCCAGTTTCAATTTCTGGAGTCACGTCATGTTCTCGAAGCAAATCTTCCGCCGCCCCGCCGTCATGATCGGTCTGGTCGTCGCGTTCGGCGCCGGAGCGACGGCGATCGCCCAGGCGTCGAGCCCGCCGGCCCCAACGTCGCCGTCCTTCGCCAAGGCCGCCGCGCGGGTGGAGGCCCAGGGCTTCGCCATCCTGGAGATGGACCGCGATCACAAGGGCTTCGACATCGAGGCCCGGGCTTCGGATGGTCGCCGCCTGGAGCTCGACGTCGCCGCCGACGGCGCGATCCTTCGCCAGCGGCTCGACGACTAATCACGATCCGCCCGGCGCGTCTCCCGCGCCGGGCGATCCGCCTCTCGCGCGGCCTCTATGATGGCGACAAAGCTCTCGGCCCGCAGCGACGCGCCGCCGACCAACACCCCGCCCACCTCGGGCGCGGCCAGGATCGCCGCCGCCCCTTCGGGCGTGACCGAGCCGCCATAAAGGATCGGCGCGGACCGACTGCCCAGGAACATTTCGCTCAATTCCCGCCGAATGGCCCGGTGCATCTCAGCGATATCGTCCTCCGACGCGCGTTCGCCCGTGCCGATCGCCCAGACCGGCTCGTACGCCACCGCGAAGGCCTGCCCCGCCAGGGCGGGCGGAAGCGATCCGCGCACCTGGCGACGCACGATCTCGAGGGCCTGCCCCGTGTTCCGTTGCGCCCAGGTCTCGCCGACGCAGACAATCGGCTCCAGGCCCGCATCGATCGCCACCGCGATCTTGCGCGCCACCAGGGCGTCGTCCTCGCCCGAGCCCTGACGCCGGTCCGAATGCCCCAGGATCACGACCCTGGCTCCAGCCTCGGCCAGCAGCCCCGCGGACACGGCGCCGGTAAACGCCCCGGCCGCCTCGACGTGACAGTCCTGGCCGCCTGTCATGATGGCGGAGCCCATCAGCACGTGCGACAGGCGGTGCAGCAGGGTGGCGGGCGGACAGATCGCAATCCGTGGTTCTGGAGTGTCCTCGGCCGTCGCCCGCGCGATCGCCGCAGCCGCGTACAGCTGATCCGGGCCGCCGTTCATCTTCCAGTTGCCGACCACCAGGCGCGACAAGGCGGGCGTTGATTGCGCCATGAGATCATCTCGATGTGGGGGAGCGCGGACGCGAAAAGGCCCGGACGTCGCAGGACGTCTGGGCCTCGCGCAAGGCTAGAAGGTGTAGGAGAGACCGAACCGGTAGGAGCGGCCGTAGGTTTCGGACTCCGCGAAGCGGTCGCGGGTCTGATAGTAGTAGTAATCGGTCGCGTCGTTGAGGTTATTGCCCTCGGCGAAGATCTCGACCTTGTTGATCCGATAGGCCACGCGGGCGCTCAGGGTGGTCACCTTGTCGAAATAGATGTCCTTCGCGCCGGTGGGGTCGCTGGTGTTGAGCTCGTACAGGTAGGCCGAGCGGTAGGTGTAGGCCAGGCGAGCCGAGAAGTTGTACTTCTCGTAGTAGAGCTGAGCGCTGGCCAGCCGCTTGGACTGGTTGGGCAGCTTGATCTTCTCCGAGCGGCCCGGAACGTCCATCTTGCCATTGACCAGGGTGGCGTTGAAGTTCACGCCGAAACCGTCGAGCGGCGAGGGCAGGAAGGTCAGCGGCTTCTGGACGTTGAACTCCAGGCCCGTGACCCGCGCCTTGTCGCCGTTGGTCACCTGGGTCACGTCGGCATTGACCAGCGCCACGCCGCCGAAGGTGCCGCTGCGGGTCTCCGTCGAGGTGAAGATCGGGTTTTCGATCCGCTTGTGGAAGAAGCCCAGGGAGATGCCGCCTTCGCCGGGGAAGTAGTATTCCAGCGAGGCGTCGAAATTGACGGCCTTCTGCGGCTGCAGGTCGGGGTTGCCGAGCGTCACCTCGTTGTCGGCGGCGCTAACCGCCAGGGTCGGCGCCAGGTCGGCGTAGTTCGGACGGCCCAGGGCCGTGGTGACCGCCGCGCGGGCCAGCAGGGTGTGGGAGAAGTTGTACTTGAGGTTCACGCTGGGGAACCAGTCGGTGTAGCCGTAGCTGCCGAACTGGTTGTAGGTGTCGTTGATCGTCGAGGTCGGCGTCACGGCGATGGCCGAGGTCTTGCCCTCGGTGTGCTCGACCCGCACGCCCGGGATGACCGTCAGGTCGCCGCGGGTGACGCTGGCCATGCCGTAGCCGGCGGTGATCTTCTCGACGACCTTGAAGTCCGAACCCAGGGTCTCGACCAGGCGGTCGGTGGCGGAGTCGGTGAACAGGCCCTTGTTGGCTTCGAAATAGGCCTTGGCCAAACCGTAATCGACGGTCGGCCCGAACGAGAACCGACCCTTGTAGACGGTCGGGATGGTGTTGCTGGTCTCGCCCACCAGGGTCTCGCCGTTGCCGCGCGTATAGACGTGGCCGGTGGCGTCGGTGAACTTGTTGCGGTCGAGGTACTTGGCCCCGAACTTCAGATAGCTGCCCTCGCCCCAGGCTTCGATCGGCAGCTTGTAGTCGGCGCGGACCTGGTTGAGGTCCTCCTCGGCGTGACGGCTGACCTGCTTGTACTGGCGCAGGTTGTAGGTGCTGGCCGATAGGGCCGAGGCGCCGGCGGTCAGCCTTTGCTGCAGACCCGCAGTGCCGGTGAAGACCCCGGTCAGGGCCCCGGTCGAGCGATAGTCGAACTCGTCGCGGATCGGATCCTTCTTCTCGGACAGGGCGTGGGTCCCCTGGAGCGTCAGCACGCCCTTGCCGAGCTTGAAGTCGCCGCCGAAGGCCAGGGTGGTGGTGTCCGTGATCTCGTTGCGAAGGCGCACCAGGTGGCGGGCGGTCGTCGAGGTGATCGTGCCGCCGTCCGCGCTCAGCCCGGTATAGCTGCCTGCCGAACCCGGGAAGAAGAAGCGGAAGCGGTCGCGGGTCTCGTTGTCGTCGAACTTCGAGTACATCAGGCGCGCATAGAGCTTGATGTCGTCGTTCGGCCGCCAGTCAAAGTTGGCGACAGCGCCCGAGCGCTTGCGGATGGCGGGGCTGTAGGAGCGCATGTCCAATTCCGCGGGCAGGTCGACGCCGCCCACAACCTGACGGCTGCTGGTCAACACGTCGTCGGACACCGACGGGCGCTTGGAATAGTTGCCGGCCAGCACCAGGCCGAACTGGCGTTCGGAGCCGAACTTGCCGCCCACCGAGACGTCGCCCTCGGTCGCCTTGCTGTCGGTGGCCTCGAAGGTGCCGCGCACGACACGCGCGCTGAAGATGTTCTTGGTGCGATCGAAGGCGGTCAGGGTGTTGATGTCGACCTGGCCGGCGATGGCGTTGGCGTCGAGGTCGGGGGTCAGCGACTTGATGACCGTCACCGACCCGATCAGGGCCGAGGGAATGTCGTCCAGCTTGACGTTGCGGGACTCCGGCTCCGGGGCCGAGGCGGTCTGGTTGTTGATCGTCACATTGGCCAGGTTCGGCTCGATGCCGCGGATGATCAGGTAGCGGCCTTCGCCCTTGTCCGTGGCCACCGACACCCCCGACAGGCGGCGGACGGCTTCGGCGACGTTCTGGTCGGGCAGTTTGCCCACGTCGTTGGCCGAGACCACTTCGACGGCGCTGATGGCGTCGCGCTTCTTCAGCAGCGAGTCCCGGTCCGAGGCGCGCTGGCCGGTGACCACGACTTCCTCGACCTGCACGGTCTCCTGCGCGGCCGCCAAGCACGGCGCCACGATACAGGAGCTCAGCAGCAGAGCGCCAATTAAATTCCTGGATGCCATAGCGTCACCCTCCCCTTCTGGTTCGCCGACTCTCCGCAACGGCGCCATTGGGCGCTCTGGGCCGACAACCAGACAATACGAATGGATTTTCTATTTTGCAAGTAGGATGGAAAATTTCGTGCAATATCGAATTCAATCATCCATTCCAAAAAGACGCCCCCCCTCGGGCCTTTACACGCCAGGGTCGATCCGCCTCTTCCAGGCCAGAGACACGGCCAGCCCGCCCAGATCGGAGCGACCCAGCGAAATCTCGCCCGCCGAGGCCTCGACGAGATCGCGGACGATCGCCAGGCCCAGGCCATGGCCGGGGCCGGCTTCGTCCAGGCGTCCGCCGCGCATCAGGGCGGCCTCCGCGCGCCCTTCCTCCATGCCGGGCCCATCGTCGTCGATCGACAGCGTCAGGCCGTCCGGCGTGGCGACGCCGGACACCCGAACCCGACGTCGCGCGAATCGGGCGGCGTTCTCGATCAGGGCGCCCAGCATCTCGGTCAGCACGTCCTCGGCCACCGGCGCGCGAAGATCGGCGCCGATCTCGACGTCGAAGATCAGCCTCTCGCCTTCGGCCGTGCGCTCGACCACCGCCACGAGCCGCTCGACCACGGCCAGGGCCTCGGCCCGGACGTGGACGCTGGTCTCGCGCGCGGCGGCGGCGCGGGCCCGGGCCAGCTCGGTTTCCAGGGCGGCGGCCATGGCCTCGATGGCTCGGTCGAGGCCGTCGGCGGCGTCGCTCGCCCCCGCCGCCCGGGCCCGCCGGCTCTGGGCCGACAGGGCGGCCAGCGGGGTCTTGAGGCTGTGGGCCAGGTCGCCGGCCCGGCGGCGGGCGCGGGTCAGGTCCGCCTCGCGCGCCTGGGCGAGGTCGTTGATGGCCCCGATCAGCGGCGCGATCTCGCGCGGATGATCGTCGGCCAGGCGGGCGGAGGGGCTGCCGCGCAGCCGGGCCAAGTCGGCGCGAATCCGGGTCAGGGGCGACAGGCCCAGCACGACCTGCACGGTGGCCGCAGCCGACAGCACCACCCACAGCCCACCCAGGAAGATCGCCAGGTCGCGGCCGAACTCGGCGCGGGCGGCGCGCAAGGCCTTCTCCTCGCTGGCCACCTGAACCAGCACGGCGGGGCCGGCGTGGTCCGGCCGCACGCGGCGCTCGACCAGCAAGATACGGTCATCGAACGGTCCAGCGGCGATCCGCGCGCGCCAGGTCCCGGCTGGAGCCTCGGCCGGAGGCTTCAAGGCCTGGTCCCACAAGGAGCGCGAACGAACCGCTCCCGCCACCGTCGACACCTGCCAATACAGACCGCCGGCCGGCGTCTCGAGGCGCGGATCGGAAGGCGCGCCGGCGACGACCGGCTTGCCGGCCGGATCGACCGACAGCCCCGCCACCAGGTTCAGCGCCACGCGGGTCAGCTCATCGGTCTCGCGCCGTTCGATATGGCGTTCGAACAGCCAGGTCATGGCCAGCCACGAGACGACCAGGGCGACCAGGATCGCCATGGCTCCGCCGAGAATCAGGCGCAGACGGAGCGAGCCGGCCTTCACGGGCGAGCTTTCATGCGGTCGCGCCGCCCAACTGGTAGCCGAAGCCCCGGCGCGTCTCGATCACCTCGGGCCCGACCTTGCGCCGTAGCCGCACGACCAGGGCCTCGATGGCGTTGGCGTCGCCAGTGTCGGCCACGCCGTACAGCTGTTCGGCCAGCTCGCCCGCCGACACCGCCCGCCCCGGATGGTGGGCCAGGCAGTCCAGCAGGCGGAACTCCAGCGGCGACAGTCGCACTGGCGCGCCGTCGAGGGTCGCCGACATCCGCCGGGTGTCCAACGCCAAGCGGCCGATCTCGATCACCGGCGACACCCGTCCTGCCGCCCGGCGCACCAAGCCGCGCAGTCGGGCCAGCAGCTCGCCCATCTCGAAAGGCTTGGCCAGATAGTCGTCGGCGCCGGCCTCGATGCCCTCGACCTTTTCGGTCCAGTCGCCGCGCGCCGACAGGATCAACACCGGGAAGGCCCGCCCTTCGGCTCGCCAGCGGCGCAGCACCGAAAGGCCGTCCAGGCGTGGCAGGCCCAGGTCCAGCACGACGGCGGCGTAGTCCTCGACACTGCCCTTGAACGAGGCGTCCTCGCCGTCGCGGGCCAAATCCACCACGAAGCCGGAGGCGCTCAGCGCCTTGACCAGGTCGGGCCCGACGACGGGATCGTCCTCGACGACGAGCGCCCGCATCAATCGTTCTCGATCTTGAGCACCGCTCCGGTGCGGGCGTCGATGTCGAGCTCGCGAACCCAGCCGTTGCGGCCCAGGATCTTGACCTCATAGACCAGCTTGCCGTCGTCGTCCTCGAGCTCGACCTTCAGCACGTCGCCCGGGGCGCGCTGCTCGGCGATCGCCAGGATGCGGGTCAACGGCAAGACCTGGCCCCGGGCCAGGGCGGCGCGCGCGGCTTCGTGGTCCTTGTTCTTGTGATCGCCGGCCCAGGCGCCGGCGGGCGCCACGGCGGTGAGCGACAGGGCCAGGACGGCGGCGAGCAGGAAGGTGAGGTGCGGTTTCATGGGTCCCAGGATTTCACGCCCATCCTGACACCGCCCTGACGAACCGCAACGGCCCGATGTCAGGCGCGCACTGACAAAGCTTCTCCAGGAGCGCGGACGGCCGCGTGGGGAAGACCGACATGATCGCCAGACACAAGACCCTTCTCGCCGCCGCCCTGGCCGCGACGAGCGCGACCACGCCGGCCCTGGCGGCCCAAGATCCGGTCACGCCGTACGCCGCCGCCTATTTCGCCGACGCCCAGCCGTATTCGGCTTTCGACATGTTGAGCCGACTACCCGGTTTCACCTTCAACGGCGGCGACAGCGACGTGCGGGGCTTTTCCGGCGCCACGGGCAACGTGCTGATCGACGGACAGCGGCCCACCGGCAAGTCCGAGAGCCTGGAGACCGTCCTGCGGCGCATTCCGGCCCGCGCGGTCGTCCGCATCGAGCTGATCCGCGCCGGCGCGCCGGGCGTCGACATGCAGGGCCGAGGCCTGATCGCCAACGTCGTGCGGGCCCGCGAGACGACGACGCGCGGCCGACTGGAGACGTCCAGCGCTTTCCACCCGGGCGCTGTCGCCCCGAAGCTGGCCGGCGAGCTTTCGCGCCGTCGCGGCGACCGGCTGCTAGAGGCGTCGGCCTCGGCGGAACGGACGGTGGACGACGAGAAGGGCCAAGGTCCCAGGATCTGGACGCGTCCGGACGGGTCGGTGCAGCGCGACGCGGTCTATCGCGAGGACAAGGGCGCGCGCCTGGCGCAGGCCGCCGTCGGTCACGAGCGCCCAGTCCTGGGCGGCAAGTTGCGGCTAGACGTCAATCTGCGAGACGAGATAACGCGGGCCAACATCCGGGAGACGGAGCGCCGGCCCGGCCCGTCGATCGAGACGGTGGTGGAACGCGAAGACGTCGGCGAGGTCGAAATCGGCGGCCGCTTCGAACGCGCCCTGACCTCGCGCTGGAAGCTGGAGGCCCTGGCCCTGCACCACGCCACCCGCACGCGGGCCGGCGATCATGCGCTCGAAGGCGCGGAGACCTCGGCCACGCGCCTGAACGCCGAGGCCGCTGAGACCATCGCCCGCGCCCTGGCGCGCCGGGAAGCGCCCGGCCTGACCGTCGAGCTCGGCGGCGAGGCGGCGCTCAACGTCCTCGACAGCCGTTCGGCGCTCGAGGAGAACGGGGTGGCGATCGCCCTGCCCTCGGCTAATGTCCGGGTCGAGGAACGCCGGGGCGAGGTGTTCGCCACCGCCGCCTGGCGCGCCCGGCCAACGCTGACGATCGAAGCCGGCGCGCGTATCGAGGCCTCCCGCCTGCGCCAGACCGGCGACAGCCAGTTGGAGAAGACCTTCCTCTATCCCAAGCCCCGCCTGCTGGTGACCTGGGCCCGCGACGAGCATCATCAACTGCGGCTCGAGTTGGAGCGCCGGGTGGGCCAGCTCGACTTCGAGGATTTCGTCAGTTCGACCTCGCTGACCTCCAACACCGTCACCGCCGGCAATCCCGATCTCGAACCGGACAAGACCTGGCGGCTGGCCGCGACCTGGGAGCGGCGGTTCGGCAAGGCCGGGGCGATCGTGCTGACTGTCCGGCACGACGAGATCGCCGACGCCGTCGACCGCGTGCCGATCGTCGGTCCCGGCTACGCCTTCGACGCGCCAGGCAACATCGGCCACGCCACGCGCGACGAGATCGAACTGAACGCCAGCCTGCCGCTTGAGGCGGTGATCCCCGGCGGCCTGCTGCACGCCGACGTCACCGCGCGGCGCAGCTGCGTGATCGATCCGGCCCCCGACGGACGGCGCGGCCTGTCCGACGCGCCGTCCGTCGGGGGCGCCCTACACTTCACCCAGGACCTGCCGGTCCGGAAGATGCGCTGGGGGGTCGATCTGGTCCTGGCCGAGGAGAAACGGGAATACCGGTTCGACGAGGTTCGCACCGATCGGGTCGAGGCCCGCTGGTCGGCCTTCGTCGAGAGCCGCCCGGCGCCGGCCTGGAACCTGCGCCTGGAGGTCGACAACCTGACCCGCGGCAAGGTGGATCGGCGGCGCGAGCAGTATGCGGGCCTGCGCGGCGCGGCGGCGCTGAAGCGGATCGAAACCCGCAGCCTGGACCATGGCGCGTTCGCGGGCGTGACCCTGCAGCGGTCGTTCGGCGGCTAGGCCGCCTTGCGCGCCGCCCCGCCCATGGCCCGCCAGCACTCGCGCTTGGCCAAGGCCCGCTCCAGGGTGACGCGCTTGACGGGCAGCCCCTTACGCAGCTTGACCCAGGTGAATTCGCTGATCCCGAACACGTCGAACAGGTAGCGGTCGGTGATGGCCGGCAGGCTGGCGCGCAGGTCGGCGAACTCTTCGGGCGTGATGGTGACGAGATCGAGCATGAGGGTTCGCGTCCTTTGGCGCAGGCTGGATCGACGAGCGGCCGAGACCGGCCCTCGTTATGGCGATTAGTTACAGATGTAAAAATGTCAGGCGGTTTCGACGGGGCGCAGTTCGTGCAGCAGGGCTTCGCTGAGCTGCGGCGTCACGGCCAGGACCGTGCCGTTCATCAGGTCGAGCGACCGGCCCAGGGTGTCTGTGACCACGCCGCCGGCCTCGCGGACGATCACCGCCCCGGCGGCCATGTCCCAGGCGCTGACGCTCTGCTCCCAGTAGGCGTCGAACCGGCCGCAGGCGACATAGGCCATGTCGACGGCTCCCGCGCCCAGGCGGCGCACGCCCGAGACCTTGTCGGTCAAGCGCCGCATCTCGGTGTGAAACTGGGCCTGGCGCGGCTTGCCCATGAACGGAATGCCGACGCCCAGCACGGCCTGTTCCAGGCCCTGACGGCTGGAGACCTTGATCGGCTTGTCGTTGAGCCAGGCGCCCTGCCCGACCTCGGCCCGGAACAGCTCGTCGAGCATCGGCACGTAGGTGACCCCGGCGATCACCTCGCCGTCGCGGGTCAAGGCGATGTTCACCGCCCAGATCGGCAGGCCGATCAGGAAGTTGGCCGTGCCGTCCAGCGGGTCGCAGATCCAGGTGTGCGAGGCGTCGGCGCCCGGGACGACACCACCCTCCTCGCCGAGGAAGCCGTAGTCGGGATAGGCCTCGGCGAGGATCGCCTTCACGGTCTGCTCGGCGCGGACGTCGGCGATGGTGAAGGGGTCGGCGGGACCGTTCTTGTGCTTGATCTCCAGCGTGGCGATCTCGGCGAAGTCCTGCTTCAGGCGGTCGCCGGCGGCCCGGGCCGCGCGGATCATGGTCTGGATCAGGGGGGAAGGTTGGCTCACGATCAGTCTCTCAGCTTCGTGCGCCACAGGCTGGTGGCGAGGGTCAGGGACAGGGCCGAGGCGCCGATCCAGAACAGGATGGCCGGCCCAAAGTCGTAGTGGCGCACGTCGTCGATGACGCGCATGCCCTTGTCGATCAGGGCGCCGCTGATCTGTTCCTGGATGGCGGCCCCGAGATAGCTGAACACGCCGATCAGGCCCATGGCCGCGCCCGCTACCCGCTTGGGGCAGATGTCGGTGGCGAACAGCCCGCCCAGCGAGGTGACCAAGGCGGTCATGCCCAGACCGAACAGGATCATGCCGGCGATCAGCACCGGATAGGTGTTGGGGCCGTAGAAGATGATCCCCAGCCCCGCCAGCTCCATCAGGCCAAACAGCAGGTTGGCCGGCGGGCGGCGGGCGTTGAACAGCTTGTCGGAGATAAAGCCGTAGCCGATGGCGCCGAAGATCCCGGCCAGGGTGCTGATCATCAGCATGCCGCCGGCCTGGGCCAGGGAGTAGCCCCGCGCCTCCTGCAGGTAGAGCACGCCCCAGCTGTTGATGGCGTAGCGGGTCACGTAGATCAGGGCCGACGACAGGGCCAGGGCCCAGACCGCCGGGATCTTCAGGATCTGCAGCTGGGTCTTGAAGGTGCTGCCGGCCGCCGACTTGGGCTTTTCGGCCTGCCAATGATCGTTGCGCCAGTCGGCGACGGTCGGCAGGCCCAGGGTCCGGGGCCGGTCCTGGATCAGGAAATAGCTGCCGATCGCCACCAGCACCCCGACGAAGGCCGGGGCCCAAAAGCCGTAGCGCCAGCCGAGGGCGCCCACCACGCCGCCGACCGCCACGAAGGTCAGGCCTTCGCCGATCGAGTGGGCGGTGCTCCAGATGCCGTAGTAGCGGCCGCGCTCGCGGTTGGAGAACCATTGGGTCATCGACACCACGCCGGCCGGGGCGCCGAAACTCTGGAACCAGCCGTTCAGGCCCCATAGCGCCGCCGACAACGCGACGGTGGTCGAGAAGCCCATGCCGATATTGGCGATCGCCGAGATCAGCACGCTGAAGGCGAAGAACCGCTTCATGTTGGCGTGGTCGGCCAGGAAGCCGTTGGTCAGCTTGCCGAAGGCGTAGGTGTAGAACAGGGCCGAGCCGATCAGGCCCAGTTCGGTGGGTGAGAACACCCCGGCGTCGATCAGCGGCTTCTTGACCATGCCCAGGGCCAGGCGGCAGGTGTAGGACAGGCCATAGCCCAGGGTGATGGCCACCATGATCCGGAAGCGATGGCGCTTGTAGAGCGTGTCGATCGCCCCCTGGTCGCCCAACAGCGGCGCGTCGGCCCCGGGCGCGAAGAACTTCAGCAAGGCGGTCATGCGCGGATCGTCTCCCCTGGTCCCCGGCGGCGCTTCGAGCGGCGCCGTCGTCGACCTCTATTAGAACAGGTTATTTCATTTCGGGTTTGAATGGAAGATTTTTTCTACTTCGAGAACGATTTGGAACGTCCAAAAAAGAAGACCCCGAACCCGGAGGTTCGAGGCCCAGTTCAGCGCACGCAGGAGCGCTTTCGTCCGGGGGAGGAGCCCGAAGTCACATCGTCGGAATGACGAAGCTCTGGTCCAGCACCGCCCCGCCCCTGGGCCAGCGCTGGGTCACGGTCTTGGTGCGGGTGTAGAACCGCACCCCGTCCAGGCCGTACTGGTTGAGATCGCCGAAGCCCGAACGCTTCCAGCCGCCGAAACTGTGATAGGCCACCGGCACGGGGATCGGCACGTTGATCCCGACCATGCCGATCTCGACCTGGTCGGCGAACTCGCGGGCGGCGTCGCCGTTGCGGGTGAAAATCGCCACGCCGTTGCCGTACTGGTGGCGCGAGGCCAGCGCGATGCCCTCGGCCAGGCTCTCGGCGCGGACCATTTGCAGCACCGGACCGAAGATCTCGTCCTGGTACGAACGGCTGGTCGGCTTGACGTGGTCGAACAGGGTCGGGCCGACGAAGAAGCCGTCCTCGTGGCCCTGCAGGGTGAAGCCGCGGCCGTCGACCACCAGTTCGGCGCCCTCGTCGACGCCCATCTGGATGTAGCTCTCGATGCGCGCCTTGTGGGCGGCGCTGACCACGGGGCCGTAGTGGGCGTCCTTGTCGGTGCTGACGCCGACCCGAAGCCCGCCGATCGCCGTCACCAGCTTCTCGCGCAGCGCCGTGGCGGTCTTGTCACCGACCGGCACGACCACCGGCAGGGCCATGCAGCGTTCGCCGGCCGAGCCGTAGGCCGCGCCGATGATGTCGGCCACGGCCTGGTCGAGGTCAGCGTCCGGCAGGACGACGCCGTGGTTCTTGGCGCCGCCCATGGCCTGCACCCGCTTGCCGCTGGCCCCGGCCCGCGAGAACACCGACTGGGCGATGTCGGACGAGCCGACGAAGCTGACGGCCTTGATGGTCGGGTGGTCGAGGATAGCCTCGACGCAGTCCTTGTCACCGTGCACGACGTTGAGGATCCCCGGCGGCAGGCCAGCCTCGGTCAGCAGCTGCGCCAGGCGCACCGGCACCGACGGATCGCGCTCCGACGGCTTGAGGATGAAGGCGTTGCCGCTGGCGATGGCCGGCCCCATCATCCACATCGGGATCATGGCCGGGAAGTTGAACGGGGTGATGCCCGCCACCACGCCCAGCGGCTGGCGCATCGAATAGACATCGATCCCTGGGCCCGCGCCTTGGGTGTATTCGCCCTTCAGCAGGTGGGGAATCCCACAGGCGAACTCGATGACCTCCAGGCCGCGCAGGATGTCGCCCTTGGCGTCGGCGATGACCTTGCCGTGCTCGGACGACAGCAGGTGGGCCAGCTCGTCCATGTGCACGTTGAGCAGGCGCACGAACTCGAACATCACCCGCGCCCGGCGCTGGGGATTGGTCGCGGCCCAGGCCGGTTGGGCGGCCGCGGCGTTGGCGATGGCGGCGTCCAACTCGCCCTGGGTGGCCAGGGCGACACGCGCCTGCACCTGGCCGGTGTTGGGATCGAAGACCTCGCCGAAGCGGCCGGACGTACCCTCGACGGCGCGACCGCCGACGAAGTGGGGAATGCTGCGCATCACGCGCTCCTTCTAATAGCTTGGGCGATCAGGCCTTGCGGGCGATCCAGTCGTGGGCCGGGTCGTTGCGGAAGATCCACTTGCGGTGCGGGCCAGCCATGACGTTGAGGTAGTAGAGGTCGTAGCCGTGCGGGGCGCCAACCGGGTGGTAGCCGCGCGGCACCATCACCACGTCGCCGTCCTGCACGCAGACCGTCTCGTCCAGGCTGCGGTCGTCGGTGTAGACGCGCTGGAAAGCGAAGCCCTGCGGCGGGTTCAGGCGGTGATAGTAGGTCTCCTCCAGCGCGGTTTCCTCGCCGTCGGCCGCCGTGTCGTGCTTGTGCGGCGGATAGCTGGACCAGTGACCGCCGGGCGTGACCACCTCGACCACCAGCAGGCCCTCGGCCGGCGCGGTCTCGGGCAGGATGTTGCGCACATGGCGGACGTTGGTCCCCTGCCCGCGCACCTCGCGCGGCATGTCGCTGGCCGCGATCAGGCGGGGCGGCAGGCCGGGCCTGCCGGGCGCCGAGCACAGGGCCAGCTCCACGGCGGTGACCGCCGTGACGCTGAACGCAACGCCGGCCGGGGCGTAGACCGCGCCGGGGGCGGCGTCCTCGAACACGCTGGCCCGGCCGCCGATCTCGCCGAACGCCTTGTCGGCCACGGTGACCGCCGCCTTGCCGCTCATCACGACCAGGCAGGTCTCGCGGGCCGTGTCGCCGCCCTCGAACCGCTGGCCGGGTTCCAGCGTGACGACCTTGAAGCCGACATGGCTCCAGCCGGCCGACTGGGGCGTGACTTCCAGCACCGCGCCCGAGGCGTCGGGCGCATGGGGGCGGACGAGAAGGTTTGTCATGACCTCACGCCGCCTTCAGGCCCGCCGCGGCAGCTTCCTTCTTGAGGGTGGCCAGGCCGATCTCGCCGTATTCGCGCGGATTGGCGATGGCCGGGTCCTGCTCGGCCTCGACGATGATCCAGCCGGAGTAGTCGATCTCGGCCAGGGCCTGCATCACCGCGCCGTAGTCGAGATAGCCGTCGCCGGGCACGGTGAACATGCCGGCCAGCACGCCGTCCAGGAAGCTGCCGCCGCCGCGTGAGATCACCTTGCGGAACACCTCGCTGCGGATGTCCTTGCAGTGCACGTGGGCGACGCGGTGCGGATAGCTGCGGATCATCGCCACCGGATCCAGCCCGCCTAGGGCCGCGTGGCCGGTGTCGACCGTAAGCCCCACAGACGGACCGGTGTTGGCCAGGAAAGCTTCCAGGTCCTCGGGCCGCTCGACCACCGTGCCCAGGTGGTGGTGGTAGGCGAACTTCAGACCCTGGGACTGGATGTAGTCGGCCACCTTGGTCAGGCGCGCGCCGAACTCCTTCCAGGCTTCGGCGTCGAGACGCGGGGTGGCCGACAGGGCCTTGGACTTGTCGCCGTGGATGGCGTTGCTGGTCTCGGCGTGGACGAAGACCGTGCTGCCCATGGCCTTGAGCAGGGCCAGGTGCTTCTGCAGGGCGGCGATCTCATCGTCGGCCGACTGGACCAGCAGATTGCCGCTGTACCAGCCGCCAACCAGCGAAAGACCATAGCTGTCCAGCAGCGGCTTCAGCACCGCCGGATCACGGGGGAACACTCCGCCGAGCTCCACGCCCTCGAAGCCGATCGCCTGGCAGTCGGCCAGCACGCTGGCCAGCGGCGTGTCGCCGCCTAGCTCGGGCATGTCGTCGTTGATCCAGGCGATGGGGCTCACGCCGAAACGGATGGTCATGGGCGTTTAGTCTCCCGTACGCTGTTGCTTGATCTTGTTTTCGTAGGCTTCGCGCGCCGCGTTCACGGCGGGCCGCACCGAGACCTCGGGCACCGCCACGTCCCACCACGCCCCGCCGCCCTCGGTGGTCGGCACGGGATCGGTGTCGATGACCATGACATAGGTCCGGTCGCTGGCCTTGGCGCGTTGCAGCGCCGCTTCCAGTTCCGCGAGATCGGCCACCTTCTCCGACCGCGCGCCGAGGCTCCTGGCATGGGCGGCGAAGTCGATGTCGGGCAGGGCCTGGTGGACGGTGTCGGCCAACAGGTTGTTGAACGGCGCCCCGCCGGTCGCGGACTGCAGCCGGTTGATGCAGCCGTAGCCTCGATTGTCGAGGACGGTGACGATCAGCTTGGTTCCCAGCATGACCGAGGTGGCCAACTCGGAATTGAGCATCAGATAGCTGCCGTCACCGACCATCACGTGGACCTCGCGGTCCGGCGCGGCCATCTTCACGCCG
Organism: Caulobacter sp. AP07; assembly: GCF_000281955.1. Taxonomy (GTDB): domain Bacteria; phylum Pseudomonadota; class Alphaproteobacteria; order Caulobacterales; family Caulobacteraceae; genus Caulobacter. The sequence continues at coordinate 84,554 of NZ_AKKF01000140.1, forward strand.
ACGGCGCCGGCGATCTCGTAGCCCATGCATGAGAAGCCGTATTCGACGTGGTAGCCGCCGGGCTGCTTGGCGCGCCACAGCTTGTGCAGTTCGCCCGGCAGGCCGCCGGCCGCGCAGACCACCACCGCATTGTCGGACGCCGCGCGCCACACCGCGCCCAGCACCTGGGCGTCGGTCGGCAACGCGCGATCGTCGGGCGCCGTGGCGTCGTCGAAGATCGCGTTCCAGCCGGCGATGCGGCCCGTGCTCTCGTCCGTCCAGGCGGCCGGGACCTTCCAGCCGCCCAGCCGTTCGGTCAGGGCGGCGATCACCGCGCCGGCGTCGCCGACCACGCTGACCGCGCCGTGCTTGTGGGCGTCGTACGGGGCGACATTGACCTGGACCAGCTTGCGGCCCGCCGCGCCGAACAGGACCCGCGAACCGGTGGTGAAGTCCTGCAGGCGCGTGCCGATCCCGACGATCAGGTCGGCGGCCTCGGCGGCGGCGTTGGCGGCCAAACTGCCGGTGACGCCGACGCTGCCCAGGTTGCGCGGATGATCCCAGGCTAGCGAACCCTTGCCGCCCTGGGTCTCTGCGACCGGTACGCCGCTGTCGAAGGCCAGGGCCGCCAGAGCCGCCTCGGCGCGGGCGTACAGCACCCCGCCCCCGGCCACGATCAGCGGCGCCTTGGCGGCCTTGATCAGGGCGACCAGGTCGCCCAGCTCGCGCGAATCCGGCCGGGCGGCGCGGATACGCCAGACGCGCCTCCCGAAGAAGGCCTCCGGATAGTCGAACGCCTCGGCCTGGACGTCCTGACAGAAGGCCAGGGTCGCCGGGCCGCAGGTCGCCGGGTCCAGCATGGTGGCCAGGGCGCGCGGCAGGGCGTCGAGGATCTGCTCGGGCCGGACGATGCGGTCGAAATAGCGCGACACAGGCTTGAAGCAGTCGTTGGCGCTGATCGTGCCGTCGCCGAAATCCTCGACCTGCTGCAGCACCGGGTCGGGCCGTCGGCTGGCGTAGACGTCGCCGGGCAGGAACAGCACCGGCAGGCGATTGACGTGGGCCAGGGCGGCGGCGGTGACCATGTTGGTCGCGCCAGGACCGATCGAGCTGGTGCAGACCATGGCCTGCTCTCGCCGCGACTGCTTGGCGAAGGCGATGGCGGCATGAGCCATGCCCTGCTCGTTGTGAGCCCGATAGGTCGGCAGCACGTCGCGGACGCCATGCAGGGCTTCGCCCAGGCCGGCGACGTTGCCGTGACCAAAGATCGCCCAGACCCCGGCGAAGTACGGAACGACGCCCTGGCGGGTCTCGACATGCTGCTGGCTCAGCCAGCGGACGGTCGCCTGGGCGGCGGTGAGACGGATGGTGCTCATTACGCGGCCTTTTCCCCAGCGGCGCGGGCCCGACGCCAGGCTTCGACCAGCACCGACAGCTTGCCGGCCAGCGCCTTCACGGCCGCGTCGTCGTCGAGGCGGTCGCTCAGCCAGTCACGGGCCACATCGTAGAAGATGGTCCGGCCGACGGCGAAGCCCTTGATGATCGGAAAGCGCGCGGCGACCTCGAACGAGGCCAACAACTCGGCCTCGGGCGCGGACAGGCCCAGCAGCACCACGCCCCGACACAGAGGGTCATTTTCGTTGACCGCCAGTTCGATCTCGCGCCAGGCGGCCGGATCGGCGACGGGCTCCAGCTTCCACCAGTCGGGCCGCACGCCGATGGCGTAGAGCCGGCGGATGGCCCGGGCCACGGTGTGGGCGTCGCTGTCCATGCCCTTGGGCAGGATCACCTCGACCAGCAGCTCATGTCGGGTCTTGCGGCAGGCGTCGAACAGCCGAAGCAGCTGGCGCTCCTGCCGCTCGCGCAGATCGACCTCGTCGTCGGGATGGTAGAAGATCAGGCATTTGACCACGTGGTTCAGCGGCCACTCGGCCAACTCGGTGGCCACGTCGGCCGAACTCTCGAACACTAGCGGCCGTGACTTGGGCAGCTCGATCGGGCGGCCGATCCAGTATGGCCTGTCGGCGGCCTGGGCCAGGGCGTCAAAACCGAAGCGCCCGTCCAGCAGCACGCCGAACCGGTGGTCGCCGCCGGCCACAGCCTCGACGGCGCGCAGGGCCAGGGTCTTGAAGTGCGGGATGCGGTCGGCGTCGCCGCCGGTCTCGGCGATCAGGTCCTCGAACTGGCTGCGATGGTCCATGGCCAGGACCGTCAACTCCTCGTGCACGCCCTGACGGGTAGTGGCCCAGTGGGTGTGCTCGAGGTCCTTGTCCTCGCGCAGGCGGAACGGCCGCTCGCGCTCGCTCAGGAACTGCTCCAGTTCGATCCAGGTCGGCATGGCCGGGGCGCAGCCGTGGCGCGAGACGACGATGGCGCCGCAGGCGTTGCCCCACTCACAGCAAGTCTCGATCCGCTCGCCGCGCAGCCAGCCGCGCAGGAAGCCGGCCATGAAGGCGTCCCCCGCCCCCAGCACGTTGAACACCTCGACCTTGAAGCCGCGGGCGCTGACACCCTCGTCCAGGCTGTCCGGCACCGCGCCGGGAAAGGCCACGCAGCCGTCGGGACCGCGCTTGCAGACCAGCAGGGCGTCGGAGCGCTCGCGGATAGCCCGCAGGGCGGCGATGGTGTCGGTCGCGCCGCCCAGGATGTGGATCTCTTCCTCCGTGCCGACAATCAGGTCGCACAGGGTCAGGACTTCCTGCAGCTTGCGGGTGACGTCCTGGTTCTCGACGAAGCGGTTCTCGCCGGCGTCCTTGCCGGTCAGACCCCACAGCACCGGGCGGTAGTCGATGTCGAAGGCCACCCGGCCGCCAGCGGCCTTGACCGCGCGGGCCGCCTTCAGGCTGGCCGCGTAGACGCCGGGCTGGGACAGGTGCGTGCCGTTGATCAGCACCGCCCCGGCCCGGACGAACCAGGCCTCGTCGACGTCGCCGGCCTCCAGCGCCATGTCGGCGCAGTTCTCGCGGTAGAAGATCAGCGGGAAGGTGTCGCGGTCGCGGATGCCCAGGACGACCAGGGCGGTCAGCCGCTCGGCGTCGGTCAGCACCCCGGCCACGTCGACGCCCTCGCGGGCCAGCTGTTCGCGGATGAAGCGGCCCATGTGGTCGGCGCCGACCTTCGTCAGCAGGCCGGTCTTCAGGCCCAGGCGCGCGCCGCCCGAGGCGGTGTTTGTCGGGCTGCCGCCCAGATACTTGGCGAAGGAGGCCATGTCCTCCAGCCGGCCGCCGATCTGCTGGCCGTAGAGGTCCACGCTGGAACGGCCCACGGCGATCAGATCGAGAGTTTTAGCGTCCTGCGCCATGCCAGTTCCACGTCACTTGGAGCCGGCTCCCCGCCGGCGATATGTAACGCATATTCCAACTCTGGAACGCTTGCAATATCCATTTCATTTTGAGGGTGAAATGGAACAGGTCGTTCAGGCCGACTTGGCCGCCTTGGCCGAACGTCCCTTGGCGCGCGAGCTCTCGAAGGCGAATCCGATGACCAGGGCCTGGGCCAGGCAGATCGAGGCGGCCAGCGACCGGAAGGTCCGCACCTCCGATTCGCGCACGTGCAGCACCACGGTGGCCGGCTTGGCGATCGGACTGACCAGGCTGTCACTGATCGACAGGATCGACGCGCCGCGCGCCGCCGCCATCTCAACCGCCTGGATCGTCTCCTCGGCGTAGGGGTGGTAGCTGACGGCGATCAGCACGTCCTTGGGGCCGATGGTCTGGACCTGCTGCTTGGTCAGGCCCGCCACCCCGTCGATGAACAGGGTGCGCTTGTTCACCTGCTGCAGCGAATAGGCCAGGTACGAGGCTACCGGGAACGAGCGGCGAAAGCCGACCACATAGACCGTCTCGGCCTTGTCGATCAGCTTCACGGCCTTGGCCATGTCCTCTTCGCTGACCGTCTGGGCCAGGTTCTGCAGGGCCAGGGTGTTGCCTTCCACGAACTCGGCCAGCACGTCGGCTCCGCCGTCAGGCTTCTTGGCCACCGCTTCGTTGAAGTGGCGCACCCGCTCGCCGTAGCCCAGCGCCGCATGGCCCGACAGCAGGCCGTCGCGGAACAGCCGCTGCATCTGGCTGGCGCCCGGATAGCCGAAGGTCTTGGCGAAGCGGACGATGGCCGAGGGCTGCACGCCGCAGCGCTCGGAGATCACCGCCAGGGTCTCCAGCGCCATCTCGTTGGGCTCGTCGAGCACGTAGCGGGCGATCTGTTGCAGGCGCTTGCTCAGCGAGTCGTAGCGCTCGAGGATCGCCGCGCGCAGCTCCTCGGCCGTCTTGGGCGCGGTTTCCAACGCCGGGGTCGCTTCGTCCATCGGTCCCTCGATATGATCGCTCAAGTTTTAGAATATCCGTTCCGCGCCCGAACACAAACGCACCAGATTCGCCGCCGCGTTCCACTTTCCATCTGGAAGGAATTTTTGTTCTACATTACACCGGAATGGAACGTGGCCCGCGGAGCCGCCGGAACGGGGAGCGACAGGCATGATCAAGGTGGCGCAACTGGGCGCGGGACGCATGGGGGCGATCCACGCCCGCAACGCCGCCGCCAATCCCCGCCTGGACCTGGTCGCCCTGGTCGACCCCCGCCCCGAGGTCGCCGGCCCGCTGGCCCAGGCGCTGGGCGCGCGGCTGGCCAGCTTCGACGCAGTGCTGGCTGATCCGGACATCAAGGGGATCATCGTCGCCAGCTCCACCGACGCCCATCTCGACAACGCCCTGGACGCCCTGCGGGCGGGCAAGAGGGTGTTCTGCGAAAAGCCGTTGGACCTGGACCTGGCTCGGCTGCTGACCGCCTCGGGAGAGCTCGAAAAGGCCGAGGGCAAGCTGTTCGTGGCCTTCAACCGACGCTTCGACCCGCACTACCAGGCCTTGAAGGCCAAGATCGACAGCGGCCAGATCGGCGAGGTGGAAAGCCTGCACATCGTCAACCACGACCCGGCCACCCCGCCCCCGGCTTTCATCCCGACCAGCGGCGGCCTGTTCAAGGACTTCACCATCCACGACTTCGACCTGGCCTCCTGGCTGATGGGCGAGCGTCCGATCGAGGTGTTCGCCTGGGCCAGCTGCCTGATCGATCCGGAGATCGGCCGCCTGGGCGACGTCGACACCGCCAAGGTCGTCCTGACCACCGCGACCGGCCGCCTGTGCATGATCAGCAACAGCCGCCGCAGCGGCTACGGCTATGACCAGCGCATCGAGGCCTTCGGCGCCAAGGGCGCGGCGCGGGTCGACAACCTGACCAACACCGCCGTCTCGGTATGGAGCGAGGCCGGCGCCCAGGCCGACCGGTTTCCGTTCGCCTTCATTGACCGCTACGCCGGCGCCTACGCCGCCGAGATGGATCATTTCGCCGACATCCTGGAAGGCAAGGCCGCACCGGAAACCGGTTTCGCCGCCAGCGTCGCCGCCCTGGAACTGGCCGAAGCCGCCGCCTGCTCGGCGGCGACCGGCGCCCCCGTCAGACTCTAGAATATCGAGGTTCCCATGTACGATATCGCCATCCTGGGCGCCGGCCGCATCGGCCGCATCCACGCCAAGAACGTCGGCGGCCAGCCCGGCCTGCGCCTGAAATACGTGGTCGACCCGGTCGCGGCGGCCGCCGACGACCTGGCGGCCGAGATCGGCGCGACCGTCACCGATCTGGAGACCGCCCTGAACGATCCCGCCGTCGCCGGCGTCATCGTCGCCAGCTCCACCGACACCCACCTCGACTACTGCCTCAAGGCCGTGGCGGCGGGCAAGGCGGTGTTCTGCGAGAAGCCGATCGACCTGGACCTGGCCCGCGCCCGCTCGGCGCAAGGCCTGCTGGGCGGCAAGGACGTCAAGCTGTTCCTGGGCTTCAACCGGCGCTTTGATCCCAATTTCCAGGGCCTGAAGGCCCGGTTGGCCGGCGGCGTCGTGGGCGCGCTGGAGACCGTGCACATCACCAGCCACGACCCGGCCCCGCCGCCGGTGTCGTACGTGAAGGTGTCGGGCGGCCTGTTCAAGGACATGGCCATCCACGACTTCGACATGGCCCGCTGGCTGTTGGACGAGCCGGTGACCGAGGTGTTCGCCGCAGCCAGTTGCCTGGTCGATCCGGCCATCGGCGAGGCTGGCGACGTCGACACCGCCAAGATCCTCTTGCGCACGGCCTCGGACAAGATCTGCGTGATCTCCAACAGCCGCCGCAGCGGCTACGGCTACGACCAGCGCATCGAGGCGTTCGGCGCCAAGGGCCTGGTGCGGGCCGACAACGTCATGGAAAGCACCGTCTCGGTCTGGGGCGAGGCCGGCGCGGCCACCGACAGCTTCCAGAACTTCTTCCTGGACCGCTACGCTGAAGCCTATCGCCGCGAGATGGCGCACTTCGCGGGGATCCTGCGCGGGGACGAGCTGCCGTCGGTGGGCTATGCCGACGGCGTCGAGGCCCTGGCCCTGGCCGAGGCGGCAGGCCAGTCGGCGCGGACCGGTCAGGTCGTGAAGCTCTAGACCGTCGTCCTCGTAGCCGACGCATGAGGGCCGCGCGGGCGGACACCGCGCGGCCCTTTTTTCGTTCTGACCTCCGACAGTTCGGGTCCGGCTTCGCCGGAAGGAAGCACGCGAAAAAACAGCGGCCCCCTCGCGAGGGCCGCCGCGCAGTTTCACCAAGATCGAGAGGTTCAGTTCTTCGCGGGATCAGCCAGCTTGCCGCCAACGATCTTCCTGAACGTTTCCAGCGGGCACACCGTGGCGTCGCCCTTCACGCCGCAGCCCGGGATCGGGAAGTACGAGAAGGCCGGCGGATTGACGGCGGTCAGGGGCTGCAGCTCGCGCAGCTGGTCCATGCTCTGGGCGGTGTAGTAGGCGCGGACGAAGGCGTGGCCGCCGCCGTCCTTCAGCAACTCGAAACCCATGGCGCCGCCGGGCGGCGGATCGTCGCGCGGATAGTCGGCGGCGGTGAAGTGGGCGTCGAAGAAGGCGCGCAGGGCGGCGATGTTGGTGTCGTGGCCGACCAGCAGGGTCAGGCGGCCGGTGTCGGCCTCGCCGTTCAGGGCCGACAGCACGCGCTTGGCGATCGGGGCGGCATAGCGCTCGGCGATGTAGGGCGCGCCGACCTCGTAGTTGAACTTCACCGGATGGAAGCGGAGCATGGCCTGGATGTCGGCCTTGGACGCGCGTCCCCAGCCGACCTGGTCCATCGGCTTACCCTCGACATACTCCAGAAGGACCGTCTGGCCGCCCGTCGAGGCGATCGACAGGGCGCCTTCCAGGTCGGGGCTGTCGCCCTTGTTGCCCTTCAGCCCGGACGGCCGCTTGGCGAGGTCGCAGCCGGCCTTGGTGGCCGGATCGCAGCCCAGCACCCTTTGCAGGACCGCGAAGTCCGCCGCGTGGATGCGCGCCTCGGCGTGAACGCCGGGTTTCCGGCGCTCGGCGGCCTTCAGCGCGACCGCGCCGTCGATGCCTTCCGCCGGATGGAAGACGGGATCGTCGTCCTCGGTCTGGGGATGGTCGACGACGATGCCGCAGCCGGGCTGCAGGCCTTCGACGAACGACTCCGCAGTCTTGATGGCGCGCGACTTGCCGCTGGCCCAGACCACGATCTCGCCCTTGGGCGCGCAGCCGTCGCGCGGGATCAGGCCGCGCGCGCCCAGGAAGGTGCGGTTATAGACCCCCATCAGCCGCGCGCCCTCGGCTCCGTGCGGGGTCAGCTCGCCGAACGGTGTGGTCCAGGTCGACCAGGGCTGGGCGGTCGTGCCTTCCGGCGTGGCCGGCGACTTGGTCGGCGGACGCACGCTGTGACGCATCAGCATGACCACACGATCCAGCTTCAGGTCGCCGGTCGGGCCGCCGGTCGACGCGGCGCTCGCCGGGCTCGCGATCAGGGGCGCGGCGATCATCGCGGCCGTCATCAGTGCGTATCGAAGTCTCGCCATAACGCCTCCCTCGCCGCTCACCCTTGGCGGCGTGCTTGTTGACCGAGTTGTACGAACAGATATTCTATTTTGCAACTTGATTAGAATTTTCAGTGCAATTTTTGTCGCCAAACCGTGTTTCGTCAGCGAGACGTCAGGGCCGGCGATCTAGCCAGGTCGCACGATTTCAGATGCGACATCAGGGGGACCACATGATCCATCGCCGCACTCGCTTCACCGCCGCCAGCGCCTTGGCTCTGTTGATCGCCGCCCCGGCGCTGGCCCAGACATCGAGCGCCCAGGTCACCGTTGCGCCGGTCGGCGCGACGACGCCTGCCGCGCAGGGCGGCGCCAACGCCGCCGCCCTGCTCTACAACGCCGCCGACCCGACCAAGAGCGTCCTCGCCGCCACCGCCGAACTGGGCGGGCTGGCGTTCTACGGCCTGGACGGACAGCGCCGCTCGGCCCTGCCCGGCGGCGAGACCTATGGCGTGGACGTGCGCGACGACTTGATCGCGGTGCTGGATCGCAAGGACGGCCGCCTGCGCCTGTCGCGATACGACTTCACCACCGGCGCCGCGGCCAGCCTCGACGCCCGCCCGCTGACCCTGGGCTACGCCGGCGAGGGTCTGTGCCTGCACAGGAGCGCCCGCGACGGCGCGCTCTACGCCTTCACGCTGGGCGGCGAAGGCCAGCTGGACCAATGGCTGCTGTTCCAGGCCGCAGACGGCAAGCTGGACGGGCGCATCGTGCGACGCCTGCACCTGTCGTCCGAAGCCAAGTACTGCGTCGCCGATGACGCCAGCGGCGCGCTCTATGTCGCCCAGCAGGCGGTCGGGATCTGGCGCTACGACGCCGATCCGGAGGCCGAGGCCGTGGCCACCGTGATCGACATCAACCGCCTGGGCCGCATCCAGGGCGAGGTCGGCGGCCTGGCCGTCCTGAATGGCGGCGCCCAGGGAAACTACCTTGTGGCCGCCAACGCCGATGCGGGCGACTACAACGTCTATGACCGCAACGCCGACGACAAGTTCCTGGGCGCCTTCCGCATCCAGGCCGCCAGCGCGGACCTGCTAGAGGCCCCCTCGGGCCTGTTCGGCCTGCGCGCCCCCGCCGGCGCGGGCCTGCCGGCCGGCGCCCTGCTGGTCACCGACGACCGCAAGGTCGGCGCCAACACCCAGGTGCTGTCGTGGAAGGATGTCGCCGCCGCCCTGAACGTCTCGCCCGGAGCCGACACCCCGACGGTCGCGCCCAGCAAGCTGACCTTGGTGACGGCGACGATGGAGACCCGGCCGGTCGACCACGGCGGCGACGCCGCCGATGATCCGGCGATCTACGTCCACCCGACCGATCCGGCCAAGAGCGCCATCATCGCCACCGACAAGAAGGGCGGCATGCTGGTCTACGACCTGTCGGGCAAGCTTCTGCAGCACCTCCCCGACGGCAAGATGAACAATGTCGACCTGCGCCACGGCTTCAAGCTGGCCGGCAAGAGCGTCACTCTGGTCACGGCCAGCGACCGCACCCACAAGGCCGTCGCGATCTATACGATCGATCCCGAGACCCGGCTGCTGACCAGCGTCGCCGATGGCGTCCAGGCCACAGGCCTCTCGGACCCCTACGGTCTTTGCATGTATCGCAACCGCAAGGGCGCGACCTTCGTCTTCATCAGCGATCCGAACGGCCTGGTCCGGCAGTGGAAGCTGGTCGCCACCCCGGCCGGCAAGGTCCGCGCCCAGCCGGTGCGCGACGTCAAGTTCGACACCCAGACCGAGGGCTGCGTCGCCGACGACGAGACCGGCAAGCTCTATGTCGCCGAGGAGGACGTCGCGCTGTGGACGCTGGGCGCCGAACCCGCGACCGGAACGGCGCGCAAGGCCGTGGCGCGCGTCGCCGACAATCCTGCCCTGAAGGATGATCTGGAGGGCGTGGGTCTGTACGCCCAGGCCGGCGGCAAGGGCTATCTGGTGGTCTCCAGCCAGGGCAACAACAGCTACGCCCTGTTCCGCCGCGAGGGCGACAATGCCTATGTCGGCAGCTTCGCCGTGATCGCCGACGGGGCCAGCGGTATAGACGGCATCTCCGAGACCGACGGGCTGGAGGTCACCAGCGCTTCGTTGGGCGCGGGCCTGGAGGGCGGCGCCTTCGTCGCCCAGGACGGCCGCAACGTCTCTCCGCCCGAGAACCAGAACTTCAAGCTGGTGCCCTGGTCGACGATCGCCAGGAAGCTGGGGCTGAACTGAGCCGGCGCCTATCGGCGCCAATTGCGAACCTTGGCGCCACTGCCAAAACGCGACCTGCAGCGCGGCCCGCGATAACGTTGGTTCCTCGGCTTCAATCGCAATTCATGGTTCGCCGATCCACCGCAAAGCGGCCCGAGGCAGGCCTTCATCATCGCCGGCGATCTCGCTGACCCAAACGACGACGCCATCCGGACGGACGAGCACGGCGCTTAGGCCTAGCCGATCCTCCGGCTCTCTGGCGACGTAAGATACCCGCCCTTGCCAACGGTGGGCGAATGATTGAAGCGGCGCGCCGGAGGCAAAGTCCAGCAGCAGGGCCTTCCCGTCACGCAATCGTTCGCCCGTCCTGGGACCACCTGAAAAAGCGAAGTCGGGAACGCTACGGCCGACCAAAGGATGGTTCGAGCCGAGATCATAGCGCAGCGATACGTTCCAGACCTTCTCGGCGAAATAGGTGGCGCCGTCGCCCGTGGCGATGAGGTCACGGATGACGGCCTCCAAAGCACGGGTGCTTGGCGTGGGCCTCATCAGGGCGACCTGGGCGCGCGACCAGTCGAGAATGCGGGCGCCTTCAGGGAGACGCTCGGCGGCATAGCTGTCGAGCAGCGCCGCAGGCGCCTCACCGCGGATGGTGGCGGCAAGCTTCCAGCCAAGATTCATGGCGTCGCCGATGCCGAGGTTCAACCCTTGGCCACCGAGCGGCGAATGGATATGCGCCGCGTCGCCCGCCAGCAGCACGCGCGCCCGGCGATATTCCGTCGCCTGGAAGGCTCGATCGGTCCAGGTCGCGGCGAGCTTGAGGGCGACTATGGTGACATCGACACCCGAAACCCGTCGCAGCACCGCCTGCACATGATCGAGCGTGAGCGGCTGGGTCCGATGAGCAGCCCCGCCGTCGAAATCGACCATGGCGATCACGCCAGGCCGCGCATATGTGTACATGCCGGTCGCGGTGTAGGTTCGCCCGGGGATGAGCGCGTCGGGATCGGCCAGCTCGACCTCGACCGAATACCCGGTGAACTCAGGATCGGTGCCGACGAAGGCGAAGCCGCCGGCCTTGCGCACAATGCTGCGGCCGCCATCGCATCCGACCAGCCATCGGCCGTGGAGGCTTTCGCCGCCGACTTGGACGGTGACGCCCTCGTCCGACTGCTCAAGGCCCTCGACCCGCGCGCCGCGCCAGATCTCGGCGCCCATGGCGGTCGCCCGTTCGGCCAGAACGGTTTCCAGAGACTGCATGTCTACCGCCAGGTTGACGTCTGCCGACCCCGGCAGTCGATATGGCCAGCGGGCAGTATCGACCTGCTCATGGAAAAACTGGATGCCGGCGAAATGGCCGGCGGGGCGACGCGGCGTCTGCATCCAATGGGAGGCGGCCTTGGCGGCGCCAGTGGACTGGTTGGAGCGTTGCGCGGCTTCGACCGCGTTCAAGAGGTCTCGACGGTCGAGGGCTTCGAGCGTCGGCGCCGATAGGCCGCGCATGCCGAACGGCAGCCCCTTGAGCGGGGAACGCGGATTCGCGGCCTGTTCGAGGACCACGACGGAAACGCCGGCAAGCCTTAGCTCACAGGCGAGAAGGAGCCCAACCGGGCCAGCGCCGGCGATGACGACGTCATGGGTGTAAGGATGATGGATAGGCATAGTCGCTCCTTGGTCGATGGTGTTCGACCGGAGCGTTCCTCGAGCAGGAGATCGCGCGGACGAACGACGGGCGCTCGCCAGAGCGTCCAAAGTTCGTCGCGGGGATCCCAGGCGCGAAGCCAAAGACCAGAGCTTTCGTTACCGAAAGGACTTGGGCTTACCAGACCAAGTCTGCCTTTTCCGACGGGGCGTACATAGCGGAATGGCCTGCGGCCTTCAATCGCAGCCTTCGTTCGACAAGCGCCAGAAGCTGACCTTGGCCCCGCGCCGGAAAGCCGACACTTGGCCAGCGCTTAGCGCTAGCGAGCGCCAACTACCCTGGTCATCGTCAGAAATTCCAGGGCCTCGCGTTCGATCTTGTCCTGCTCCTCTTTTGGGAACTTGCCATGCACGCCCCCCGGCACAGGGTGGAGGAGGTTTTGAACGCCAGCCTTATCTAGGTCCGCCTTCAGCGCCAGCGAAGCCTCGTAAGGCACGGTCGGGTCCGCATCCCCATGAACGATGAAGACAGGTGGCTGGCTTTTACGCACGTACGCCGCCGGCGACATCGTCGTCCATAGGGACTCCGGCCCTTCACCGATCCAACGCGCGGTCGACGGGCTCTTGAACGCGCCGGGAAGGTCTGGCCGCAGGTGATAGGGTCCGTAGAAATCGAGGATCGCCGGAACGGTCGGCTGGTCGCGGCAGGCGGGCAGGTCGATGTCGTTGTTCCTGGGCAGCATGCCGGCCATCAAGGCCAAGTGACCGCCTGCCGAGGCGCCGTAGGGTACAATCCGCTTGGCGTCGAAGCCGTACGCCTTGGCGTTGGCCTTCACCCACGACAGGGCGCAGCGCACATCCTGCACCGCCGCAGGCGCGGGCGCGACGTCGGTCAGGCGATACTCAACCGTGACCACCGAGAACCCCGCCGCCAGATAGGCGCGGAAGCCGCCCCATCCAGCCGGCTTCTCGCCCTTCCACCACGCGCCGCCATGGATGTAGACCAGCACCGGGCGTGGACCCTTGAACGCGGTGTTGCGGTAGACGTCGAGATGCAGGTCCTTGCCGCTGGGCTGCAGGTAGACGACGTCCCTGGTCGCCTCCGGCGCCGTGACCGGGATTCGCGTCACGGGGTCGGTCGGGGTCTGGGCGGCGACGGGCGTCGCGCCCAGCAGGGCGATGGCGGCGAGAGCCTTGGCGATCATCGACGTCTCTCCCATCAGCTCATCAGCAGGCCGCCGTTGATGTCCAGGCAGACCCCCGTGAGGAAGCTGGACTCGTCGCTGGCCAGATAGGCCACCGCGTCGGCGATCTCGGGCGCGCGGCCCTCGCGGCGCAGCGGGGTGCCGGCGGCGACACGGGCGCGGACCTCGTCCTTGGAGAACGTGTCGTGGAAAGTTGTCCCGATCATGCCCGGGCACAGGGCGTTGACGCGGATGCCGTTGGGACCCAGTTCCTTGGCCATGGCCTTGGTGAAGGTCATGATCGCGCCCTTGGCCGTGGCGTAGGCCGTGGCGCCGGGACCGCCGCCGTCCTTGCCGGCCTGCGAGGACAGGTTCACGATCGCGGCGCCGGCGGTCATGTGCGGGACCGCCGCCTGGGTGGTCAGGAACACCGAGGTCAGGTTCAGGCGCATGACGTGGTCGAAGAAGGCCTCGTCCATCTCGCCCAGCGTCTTGCGGGCCACCATGCCCCCGGCGACATTGACTAGGGCGCCGATAGGGCCACCGAAGGTCGATACGGCCGTATCGATCAGCGCCTGGACGTCGGCGGCGGAGGTCATATCGCCTTTCAGGATGAGCGCGCGGCCGCCGGCCGCCTCGATCTCTGCGAGGGTCGCCTTGGCGCCCTCTTCGCTGCCGAAATAGTTGACGGCGACATTGGCGCCTTCGGCCGCCAGCTTCAGCGACACGGCCTTGCCGATATCGCGTGCGCCGCCGGTGACGATGACGGTCTTGTTGTTGAGGCGCATCAGGAATTTGCTCCGTTGGAAGTGGGGACCGAAAGGGCGGGATCGACGAGGCGTTCGCCTCGGCCGCCCAAGAGCCAGATGGACAGGATGGAAAGGGGAACCAGGCTGGCGCCCATGGCGAAGACCGGGGCGTAGCTGACCTTTGTGGCGACCGGGACGATCCAGGTGGTGATCAGCACCCCGACCACGGCGGCGGTGCCGCTGATCCCGGCCAGCGAACCGACCGACCGGGGCAGGTAGTCGCTGGGCAGGGTCTGAATGTTGTTGATGGCGACCTGGAAGCCGAAGAGGATCACGGCGATCAGCAGCACCGCGTGCAGCGGCGAGGACGCGCCGATGGTCAGCAGCAGGGCCGGCAGCATGAAGACGCCGCCCAGGGTGATCGCCCACTTGCGGGCCTTGACCGGCTGCCAGCCGCGACCGATCAGCCAGCCGGAGATCCAGCCGCCGAACAGGCTGCCCGCCGCAGCGCCGACATAGGGCACCCAGCCGAACAGGCCAATCTGCTTGATGTCGAAGCCGAAGCGCTCGGCCAGGTAGATCGGCAGCCATGAGACGAACAGCCACCAGACCGGGTCGATGAAGAAGCGGGCCAGGATCAGGCCCCAGGCTTCGCGGTGGCGCAGCAAGCCCCACCACGTGGGCCTATAGTCGATCTCGGTGTCGCCGGAAGCCGGGCGCTGGCCGGTCAGTATGTGCTGGCGTTCTTCGGCGGACAGCCACGGATGGTCCTCGGGCGCGGCGCGGCAGACGATGGCCCACGGGACCACCCACAGGACGCCCAGCAGGCCGATGACCATGAAGGTCGCGCGCCAGCCGAAGGTCAGGAACAGCCAGGCGATCAGCGGCGCGGAGATGATCGCTCCCACCGAGGCGCCGGCGTTGAAGATGCCCTGGGCGAAGGCGCGCTCGCGGACCGGGAACCACTCGGCGTTGGCCTTGGCCGCGCCGGGCCAGTTGCCGGCCTCGCTGACGCCCAAGGTGGCGCGCAGCACACCGAGCGTCAGGATCGACCGCGCGACTGAGTGCAGGGCGATCGAGGCCGACCAGGCCAGGATCGACAGCATGAAGCCGACCCGCGTGCCCAGGGCGTCGAAGATTTTGCCGAAGATCGTCTGGCCGGTGGCGTAGGACAGCATGAAGCAGGTCAGGATGAGGGCGTATTCTTCCTTGCCGACGCCCATGTCCTTAGAGATCTGCGGCCACATCACGGCCAGCGCGTTGCGGTCGATGTAGTTGATCACCGTGGCCAGGCCGACCATGCCGACGATCAGCCAGCGAAGGCCCTTGAACCTCATCTGGCGGCTCATTGCACGGGCTCCGCTACGCCAGAGAAGCCGGTCCAGGCATAGGCGCCGTGGGGAGTCACGATCCGATGGCGCTTGGCGGGATCGCGATCCCAGGAGACGCCGATCGCCAAGCTCTTGCCGGAGTTCAGGCGGATGAAGACGAGGTCCGCGCCGTTCTCCGACACGCGCTCGACCGCCTTCACGGACGAGATGGTGTCGCGGGCGTATTCCTCTGCGGCGCTGTAGGCGCCGTGCGGCTCAAGCACCCCCGCTAGCGTGAAGCTGTCCTTGTCGTCGCCGCGCAGGACGAAGGCCCGCTCGTTGCGGAGATTGTAGTTGGGGTCGTCGGCGCCCAGCTCGGTCAGGACCACCTGGTCGACGTCGCTGGAGGCGAAGACGTAGTCGTAGAACCGGCCCTGGTTGAACCAGGAGACGCGCGCCCCGTCCTTCACCGGCGCGCGGCCACGATCCCACAAGTGCTGGTAGCCGTCGGCCTTGCCGAGCGGCTTCAGTTCGCTGGTCCCGCCCAGGAACTTCAGGCCGGAGTCGACGATCTGGCCGTCATAGTGCAGCGGCAGGTCGAAGCGGTGCTTGCCGCCCCCCTCTCCGCGCACGAGGTCCAGCACGATCGGACGCCCGACCTCGGGCCGGTCGATCAGAGCCATGGCGCGGCGATAGCGCACGCCCGGCCAGGCGTCCTCGATGCTGGCGGCGGTCATCTGGACGCCGTCCTTGGCGGCGAAGGCCAGGATCGTGGGCCAATGCTTTTCGCCGGTGTCGGTGTTGGCGCCGAACTGGCTCTTCTCGTCGACCACCAGCGTGTTGTGGGCGACCGTCTGCTGGGCCCAACTGTCGTTTTCGGGCAGGTAGCGGCCGCCGGCCTTGGCCTCGACGTTCAGGAACCGCGCCGCGCCATAGTCGGTCACGACCTCGCGGCCCGCGTCGTAGAACTGCCAGGACAGCTTGTCGAAATGGCCGTGTCCCATGCCCTGGGAGGTGGCCTTGAACACCAGCGCCTGGTCCTTGGCCTTCGGACCCGACCGCAGGATGACCAGCGCGCCCTTGTCGCCCTTGGCCCCGTCGCGAAGCTCCATCGACGCGAACGGGAACGGCCTGGCCTCGCCGCGCGCGATGCCGGCGGCGACGTCGCGGCCTTCGGGGCTGAGCACCACGGAGCCTTGCTGGATGGCGATCGACAGCAAGGCTGGGTCCCGCGTCGCGGCATAGGTCACCGCCACGCCGTGGACCAGCTCCGGGGTGTCGAGCCCTTTGTCCTTGATGGCGTCGTTGATCGGGAATAGCAGGCCGCCATAGCTCTGCTGGATGGTGGCGTAGACGGCCTTGCGCAGCACGCCGTCGCGATAGTCGAGTATCTTGCGCGACGGGTCGTGGCGCTGGATGGACTGGGCCAGCAGCAGGAACGGCGACAGGGCGTAGCGCTGGTAGTACGGGCCTTCAGCGTAGTAGCCGTCAGGCGAAAACAGCTCTTCCAACTGCTTGTAGAAGCCCGACTTGCCCGAACCGTCCAGGCCATACAGCGCCTGGTTGACCAGGCCCTGGTCGCCGATCGCGTAGCCGGTCATGCCGACCGCCGCCAGCGCCCAGGTGCCGTGGTTGTGGATGCTGTCGAAGGTCTTGGGCGAGCCGGTCGACAGGAACGCCGCCATCGGCCGGAACACGCCGGCCTCGATGGTCGCGCGGTCGGCGGCCGGGATGGCGTCCTTGACCGCCTCGTAGCCCTGGATCGCATTGACCAGCCAGACGCTATCGTTCAGCACCTGCCAGAACAGCTTGCCCGGGACCTGATTGGCGCGCTTGGGGTGCAGCGGCAGAGACGGATAGAGCTTGGCGTAGTCCAGCAGCACGCGCCGCACCAACTCGGCATAGGCCTTGTCGCCGGTCTGCCGGTACAGCATCCCCGCCTCATAGATCAGGCGGTAGTTGTCCTTGTGCCGCTCGTGCGTGTAGCCGCCGCCGGCGTCGGCCGGGACCGGCACGTCGATGGCCTTGCGCAGCTGCGGATCCACGAAAGCCTCGCTCTTGGCTAGGGTGGCGGCGAACAGGGGGGGCGCTTGAACAGCCGCGCCGGCCGCTCGCTTGGGCGGCGTGGGCGTGGCGGCCTGAGCCGCTCCGGCGAGAGCCAGGACCGCAAGGCCCGCGTAGAACTTCGCTTTAAGCTTGGGCATCTGACCTACTTGCGCTGATCGACGATCTCGAGCGCCGCGCCGCTGTTGCCGGCCTCGCTGAGATCGGGCTTGCCGACGTGGACGGTGACGCGGACCGGGGCCGCGCGTTCGAAGAGATTGCCATCGAGCTTCACGACCTGGACGCCGTCCAGTCGCATCGACGGCTGGCCCGGCGCGACGTTGCGAAACGTCGAGCCCTTGACGCGAACCTGTGGGCCAAAGGTGCTCTCGTCCGTCCCGCCCCGCACGAGATCGAGCACGGGTCCGCCCAGGTGTGTGAACTGACTGCCGGCGACGTCGACCCTCTCGGCGCCGTAGAGGCCATCGGTCTCGCCGGCGAGATCGAGCACCGTCCCGCTGATGTCGGCGAAGCGCGAACCGCTGATCGTCACATGGTCGGCGAAAGCGCCCTTCTCCCCCCTCAGGACGGCGAACGCCTTGCCGCCTAGATGCGAGACCTCAGTGTCGACCAGCTCGACGGCGTAGTTGTTCAATGGGGCGCTGGGGCTTACGCGGATCACGGCGTTGCCGATCGCGTCCGGCGCGTTGACGCCCGACAGGCGCAGGCCCTGCAGCTTCAGAGCGCCCGTGCCGATTAGGTTGAACAGGGTCGTATGATCGAAGGTCACGACCGGTTCGGCGCCTTTCCCGGCGCGAAAGGTCAGGGGCTGGCGGACCTCGACGACGCGACCCTCGGCATAGTCGCCGCTCGCCAGTTCGATGATGTCCCCGGCCTTGGCCCTGACAGCGATGGCCGCCAGCTGGTCCTGGCCCGGCTTGATCTTAAGAACGCGGCCGCTGTCGAAGGCCACGGCCCGGTCACTCTTGGGATACCAGGCCACGCCGGTCTCCTCGCGGGTCAGCAGCCTGCCCGGCGCCTGAAGGCCCAGGGCCTTGCGCGCGGCGGCGTCCGGATAGACACGGCCATCGGGCAGGGTGTGGCGACCGATCGCCTTGGCCTCGAAGCCCGAAGCGCCGGTCGGCGGCGCAACCCCGTCGATCGTGTTGCCTACGAAAGTCAGGCCGTCGATCGGCGCCATGGCCTTGAAGATCGCTTCGCCGCCTACGCCGAGGAAGACGTTGCCCGACAGCGTGCTCCGGGCCGGCGGCAAGGTGCGTTCCTGGTCCGCGCCGGCGCCGAACAGCACCTGCCTCACATCGACGAAGACGTTTTTCTCAATGCGCGCGTCGAGCACTTGGTTGTAGCGATTGAGCGGCGAGTTCGGGACGCCATTCATCATCACCAGCGCCGCGGTGAAGCCATCGCCCCGCAGGCCCTGGAAGTAGTTGTTGCGCACTGTCTGGCCGGCGTTGATCACCCGCACGCCGCCGGTATGAGCCAGGCCGCCCCCCAGGAAGACGTTGTCCTCGACCAGATTGTCGTCGCCATGGCGCAGCGCCAGCGCCCCTTGCGAGCGGACGAAGACGTTGCGGCGATAGATATTGCCGCCTGACTTGTTCGAGACGATCTCGACCTCGCCGCTGCAGCCCTCGAAATAGTTGTCCTCGACCACGGTCAGGGAGCGGGTGCGCGAGAACGGGCTGGTCCCGACCCGGATCGTCTCGCCCCCGTTGGACCCCAGCGGGGGGCGCGGGCCGAAATAGTTGTGGTCGATGCGGTGATGGTTCTGCTGGCTCTCGGCCGAGCTCAGCACCACGGCCAGGGTCACGCCGTTGTTCAGTTTGCCCTGCAGGTGGTTGTGGTCGAAGCGGTTGTTCTGGCCATAGAGACCGATCCAGTAATCCTCGGCAACGCGGTCGGGCTTGTTGAACCCGTCGATCACCGTCTCTGTGACGCGGGAGTCGAAGGCCAGCGCCTGATTGTCCTTGCGGAACGAGATGACCTCGGACGATGGACTAAAGCCGTCCTTGAAGGTCAGGCCCGAGACGACCAGATGCCGGCCGGCGATGCGCAGGTTGGACTTGCCGGAGATCACGACCTTGCCGGGGGTCTGGGCCCGCAGGGTGATCGGCCTGACGGCCGTTCCCTCGCCGGTGAACACCATCTCAAAATCGCTCCAGACGCCATTGGCCAGCACCACCGAGTCGCCGGGGACCGAAGCCCGCACCGCCGCCCCGAAGGCTTCCGGCGTGCGCACCAGACGTTCGGCCGCGTAGGCTTGGACCGAGCCGGCCAGGGCGCCCAGGCCCATCAAGGTGG
Organism: Caulobacter sp. AP07; assembly: GCF_000281955.1. Taxonomy (GTDB): domain Bacteria; phylum Pseudomonadota; class Alphaproteobacteria; order Caulobacterales; family Caulobacteraceae; genus Caulobacter. Next base: position 103,868 of record NZ_AKKF01000140.1, read on the forward strand.
CAAGGCTCGAGCGCAGGTTTCTCAATCGACGTCCTCCCCGCCCGAAGCCGTGACCGCTTCCTGTGCCCGTCAAACCCGCGCCGCGCGACCTGCGCGTCGGATGACAAGGACACATCAGTCCGACCATTTGAGCGATAAGCTGTCAACCACTTTGTCGACCAATTTTAGGCGACACGCAAACCGCAGCCTGAACGACGAGGATTTTCCGCAGGCGCTCAGCGGCCACTTCTGCGCTGAACAGCGTCGAACCGAGGCGGTCGGCCGCGGGAAGCCAGGCCTTGCTAGGCCCTGATCGGGGAACGCTCTGGGAAAACTGCGTGCTGGGGAGTTGACATTCGCTTTCAAGAGGTCAACCAAATAGGTAAGCCAAATATAGAAAATTGGTATCCGGGGAGGATGAGAACTATGGACACCCATCCACGGCGCGCCGGTGTGCGCGCCATGCTGCTGGCATCGACCTGCCTGATCATCGGCTCGGGCTTCGGCCAAGCCTTCGCGCAGGAAGCGCCGGCGTCGCAGGACCCCAACGCGACCAAGGACGCCCAGGAGGTCGAGGCTGTCGTCGTCACCGGCTACCGCGCCTCGCTGCAGAGCGCGCTGAATGTCAAACGTCAGTCGGACGTCATGATCGACGCCATCAACGCCGAGGACATCGCCGACTTCCCGGACGCCAACCTCGCCGAGTCGTTGCAGCGCATCCCCGGCATCTCGATCGATCGCGACAACGGCGAAGGGCGGACCATCACCGTTCGCGGGCTGGGCGGCGACTTCACCCGCGTGCGCATCAACAACCTCGAGGCGCTGTCGACGGCGGGCACCAACGACACCAATTCCACCGCGATCAATTCCACCCGGACGTTCGATTTCAACGTCTTCGCCTCGGAACTCTTCAACAGCCTAAAGGTGCGCAAGACCGCCTCGGCCGAGACCGATGAAGGCTCGCTCGGCGCCACGGTCGACCTGCAGACCGGCCGACCGTTCGACTATCGCCAGGACCGCTACGCGCTCTCGGTCGAGGACGCCTACTACCAGAACGGCAAGCACCACAATCCACGCCTGGCGGGCCTGTTCTCCAAGCGCTTCGCCAACGACAAGATGGGCTTCCTGGCCTCGGCGGCCTATTCGGAGAAGGACTCCGAAACCGATCAGTACCGCCGCCAGATCGTGACGGGCGAATATGTCTATCGCTCCGCCACCTGGGCGACGTTGGAAAACCCGCGCCGCGCCGGTTTCTCAGCGCCGGTCGGGACGCTGTTCACCAACCGCATCTCGAATCCGACGGCGACGAACCCCGGTACGGTGTCGGCCACGCCCGCCATCACAAACCCGGCCTATATCGACGCGGTGACCGGCTCGGATCCGGCCGCCTATGCCTTGCTCCATCCGTCGCTGGACGGCTCGCAGATCATCTTCCCCGCCCTGGCCGGCCCCGAGCAACAGGACCTGCACCAAAAGCGGCTGGGCCTCACCGCGTCCTACCAATGGGACATCTCCTCCCGGACGCGCCTCACCATCGACGGGCTGCATTCGAACCAGAAGAGCACTTCGACGCTGAACCAGTTGCTGCCGTTCGGCTTGAACCGCAACAACACCAACGCGACCTACGCCACGGCCAATGCGGCGACCGCGCTGAACTCCAAGCGCGGCCTCTACCCGGGCACCTGCACCTACACGGCCGGCGGGCCCTTCGCCTCGCCGATCGACTGCGGCCAGGCCACCTATGGCGGCGCGCTCGTCGCCGGCACCAGCTTCTCGTACAACCCCAACAATCTCGACGTTTACGACTACTACAACTCGCCCGTCTCGCGCGGCTATGTCCCCTCTGCGGACGGCCTGGCCATGCGCGCCCAGCAGATCGGTCGCCCGGCGACGGATGTGCTGGCCGCCCATGTCACCAACGGGGTCGCTGACTATCTGCAGCTGCGGAACCTGGACTGGGCCGCCCGCGCCGACCAGGGCAGCTACAACACCAATTTCGACCAGATCTCGGTCAACCTGACCCATGAGTTCAGTGACCGGTTCAGGGCCGACTTCACCTACGGCGCCTCGCGGTCCAAACTTAATTCCTACGGCAAGATGGCCGAGTGGGGCCAGTTCGACCAGCCGGCCACTTTCACCTATGACGAGCGCGGCGGCGGCGACATGCCGTTGTTCGACGCCGGCTTCAACGCCGCCGATCCCAACCAGTGGACGATCCTCAAGGGGGTCTCGTTCCTGCGCTACCACAAGAAGGTCGTCGAAAACCGCTACAACTCGTGGAAGGCCGACTTCACCTGGGAGCTCAACGACAACCTAACCCTGAAGTTCGGCGGCACCCAGCGCGACTATCGCTTCTCGACCTCGCAGACCGAGCGCCAGAACGTCCAGATCAACCCGACCGAAAAGGAAGCGGGCGTCTCGATCGCCAGCCTCGGTAAGGTCATCGATTTCGGCCAGGGCCTGGATGTGCCCGCCGGTACGACGACGTCGTGGTTCGGCCCCGACATCCAGAAGTTCGACGACCTGTTCGGCTTCACCTGCGAGTGCATTAACAAGTGGGGCGACTGGCGCCTCACCCAGTTCCGCCAGCAGGGCCGGGAGACCTTCGCCGTGCGCGAGCAGACCGAAGGCGCCTACGGCCAGCTCAACTTCAACTACGACTTCCTGGGCGGCTGGAACACCTTCGGCAACATCGGCGTGCGCTACGCCAAGACCGACGTGGACTCGACCGGCCGCTCGACCGGCGGCCGCACCGTCCAGGGCGGCAATTCCTATTCGGACGTACTGCCATCGTTCAACATCGCCATTCGCCCGCGCGACGACCTCTACTTCCGCTTCGGCGGAGCCCAGACCATGTCGCGCCCGACCCTGCAGCAGCTGGCGCCGACCATCACCCAGCTGACGATCCCCGAGGGCGGGATGACGTCCGGCGCCACCCTGACGATCGGCAATCCCAAGCTGTCGCCCTTCCGGGCCAACAATTTCGACGCCGCCGTGGAGTGGTACTACGCCGAGGGCGGCCTGATCTCGGTGGCCGTGTTCAAGAAGAAGATCGGCTCCTATCCGCAGACCGTGCGCTTCGCCGCGCCGCTGTCGACCTTCCTCGACGCCGAGGGGCTTGCCAGCCTGATCGAGCAGTTCGGCGCCAACAGCGACCAGGCCGCCTATATCCGCGGCGACTACGATGCGACCGCGCGCCAGTTCCGCGACGCTCCCGGCGGGGAGTTGAAGGGCTGGGAGGTCAACTACCAGCAGGCCTTCACCTTCCTGCCCGGACTGCTGAAGAACACGGGCATCCAGCTCAACGCCACCCACATCCAGTCCGAGCTCACCTACATCCTGGATCCCGGCACCGACACGACCCCGGCGACCCTGGGCAAGGCCCCGTGGCTAGGTGCGTCGCCCAACGCCGTCAACCTGACAGTCTATTACGAGGACGAGCGCATCAACACGCGCGTGTCCCTAGCCCAGCGCGACAGCTACTACACCACCTACCCGCTGGTGGCCGGCGCCTGCGCGCCCGGCGTCGTCGGCGGCGTGGCGTGCGATACGCCGCTGATCAACGACTTCGGCGGCTCCAAGGACACGCTGAACGTCGACTTCGCGTTCAGCTACAAGCTGTCGAACCAGGCGTCCTTCTCGATCGAGGGCTTGAACATGACCAACCAAGCGACCAGCCGGTACTACTACGCCGACAATCCGGTGGCCGCGCTCTACGGCTCGCCCGGGCGGCAGTTCACGGTGGGCTTGCGTTTCAAGCACTAGGCTTTGGCCTATCAGGGGTATACCGCTTTGGTTCACCCCTGATAGAACCTTCCAATGTCCCATCAGCCCGGGTTGGGAACGCCGAGTCGTCTCAAGGCGACACGGACGAGCGGCAGCGGAGCATCGGCGGATGACCATGGATAGGCGTTACCAACAGGTCGCAAAGCAGATCATCGAGCTCATCGAGTCCGGTGAGTTCGCCCCGGGCAGCCGACTGCCTGGCGAGCGCGAACTGGCCGAACGGCTCGGCGTGTCGCGCGTCACTGTGCGGGAAGCCGAGATCGCCCTCGAGGCTCAGGGCTACATCGCCGTCAAGACGGGCTCGGGCGTCTATGTCCGCCCCCGCCGGCCAACAGACCTGTCGCCCTTGACCGAGATCGACGCGTTCGAACTGACGACGGTCCGCGCGGTCGTCGAGGCGGAGTCGGCGGCGCTGGCGGCGCTGAACATGCCCCCGGAGTCCCTGGCGCTGCTGGAAGAGACCATGCGGGTGATGGCGGGCAACGACGAGGCGGCCGAAGAGGCTGACGAGCGCTTCCATCTGCTGATCGCCGAGAACAGCGGCAGTCCCATCATCGAGCATTTCGTGCGCACCCTCTGGCGGATGCGCAACGAGGCGCCGCGGGTCGTCCAGGTCTACAGCAACGTCTGCAAGAGCGGATTCGAGGACCGGATCGAGGAGCATCGGGCGGTGCTCGACGCCATCCGCAACCGCGATCCCAACGCCGCGCGGCTGGCGATGCGCGAGCACTTCAGCCGCCTCTTCGAAGCCATGCTGGCGGCCGAGGAGACCGAGGCCATCGTGCAACTGCGCCGCAAGGCGCTGCAGCACCGCGACCGCTTCAAGCTTTCCGTGCAGCACGGCGCCGCCTGACGGCTGAACGGCAGACAGACCACACAAGACTGGGCGGACGAAGCCCAGCCGACGACATCGAGGAAACGGCATGAAACGCTTTGCCGCTCTGGCCTTGGCCGGAACCCTTGGCTGCGGCCCGGCTCTGTCCGAGACTCCCCGCTTCACCAATCTCTTTGGCGATCACGCGGTCCTTCAGAGGGGCCAACCGGTTCGGCTCAACGGCCGAGCCGACCCCGGCGCCGTCCTGAGCGTCGAGATCGGCGGCCAGAGCCTGGCGACGACCGCCGATGCGAACGGGCGGTGGGCGATGACGACCAAGCCCATGGACGCCGGCGGCCCCCACACGCTTTCCGTCTCCGACGGCCGCGATCAAACCGTGCTCAGCGACGTCATGATCGGCGAGGTCTGGTTCTGCTCCGGCCAGTCGAACATGGGCCTCAAGCTGCAAGACGCGACCAACGGCGGCAACGAGGTCCGGGACTCCGAGAACCCACTGCTGCGGTTCACCGATGTCGGGCGCGATGTCGCCCCGCGCCCGCTCGACGAGGCCAAGGCCGTCAGCGGCTGGACCCTGGCGGCGCCGGCGAGCGTCGGTCCGGCCTCGGCCGCCTGCTACTTCATGGCCAAGGCGCTGCAAGCCCACTTCGGCGTGACGGTCGGCTTCATCACGTCGACCTGGGGCGGCACCCAGACCCAGGCCTGGATCGGCGAGGCCGGACTGCGTTCCCTCAAGACCTATGACGACGCGCTGGATCGCCTGGACCTCTACGCCAAGGATCCGCAGGCCGGCGAGGCGCGGCAGGCGCGCTATTTCGAAGCCTGGTGGACGGCCCACGAGCCGGACGCCAAGGCCAAGGCCGCCTGGGCCCGGCCCGATTTCGACGACGCCGGCTGGAAGCCGGTCCATCCGACAAGGGTTTGGGAGCGCCTCGGCGACCCGGAACTGAGCAGCTTCAACGGCGCGGTCTGGTATCGCACCGCCGTCACCCTGACCAAGGCCCAGGCGGAGGGCGCCACGCGTATCGCCCTGGGCCTGATCGACGACAGCGACACCACCTTCGTCAACGGCGTGCGCGTCGGCGGCATCGAGGGACGCACCACGCGCCGCAGCTACGCCCTGCCCAAGGGCCTGCTCGTGGCGGGCCGGAACGTCGTCGCGGTCCGGGTGCTGGATTCGGGCGGCTCCGGCGGCCTCTACGACACCGACGACCAGCGCTTCCTGGCCTTGGCGGACGGATCGAAGGCCCCGCTGCCGCAAGCCTGGCGCTATCGCGTCTCCGCGCCGCTGGACGCCCTGGGCGATGTTCCGCTGACCCCCTGGGATCCGACCAAGGGCACGGGCAGCCTGTACAACGCCATGGTCGCGCCCGTGACGTCCTATACTGTCAAGGGCATCGCCTGGTATCAGGGCGAGTCCAACGTCCATGACCCGGCCGGTTTCGGTCGTCTTCTGCCGGCGCTGATCCGGCAGTGGCGCGCCGCGTTCGGCGAGACCGACCTGCCCTTCGTGCTCGCCCAGCTGCCGAGCTACGGCCCCGTCAGCGACCGCCCGGGCGCATCGAACACCGCCGAGGTGCGCGAACAGCAGCGGCGGACGGCCCAGACGCTTGACCGTGTGGGCTTAACCTCGATCATCGACATCGGCGACCGCTACGACATTCATCCTGGCCAGAAGACCGTCGTGGGCGCCCGGTTGGCCTTGACCGCCCGGCGCGTGGCCTATGGTGAGACGGTGGCGCAGAGCCCCTCCCCCGTGACCGTGATGCGTTCGGGCGACGATCTGGTCGTGCGCTTCAGCGACGCCGCGGACGGCCTGCGCACGTACAGCAGCGACACCGCCATCGGCTTCGAGGTCTGCGACCGCGACCGCCGATGCCGCTACGCATCCGCGATGGCCGCGGGGGACCGCGTGACGCTGTCCGGCGTCAATCGGCCCGAAATCCGCGCCATCCGCTATGCCTGGAGCGACGCCCCGTTCGTCAACCTGTTCAACAGCGAAGACCTGCCCGTGGGGCCTTTCGAGATTTCGGTCGACTAGCAACGCGCGGGGCGGACGCCCCTTCGCGTATCGGGATGCAGACGCGCTGGGAACTAGCGGTCGAGTCCGCGCCACTAACGGACTCTCAGGTCGCGCCAGAAATACGACCTTCGGCCCGGCGCTCCAAGGGCGATGAACGACCCAAGTCGGACCTTTGAACCGTCAGTTTCTGAAATCCAAAAACCATCTCGTCCTTCCCTCCCCCTTGTGGGGAGGGTGGCCCGCGTAGCGGGTCGGGTGGGGGATCGGTGCAGGGCATCTTGCGGCGGTGAAGCCCCACCC